>NZ_JBITIJ010000008.1:0-391096 GCF_044458825.1 Nocardia sp. NPDC050412 | reverse complement strand
TCGGCGAGGGGAGCTCGCGTCTGCGTCGCATGCGCTTTGACGGTTCGGACGCGAGACGGGCCGCGAACGGTCGCTCGTAAGACTCGCTTCGTCGTGGTTGCGTCGGCGAGGGGAGCTCGCGTCTGCGTCGCATGCGCTTTGACGGTTCGGACGCGAGACGGGCCGCGAACGGTCGCTCGTAAGACTCGCTTCGTCGTTGTTGCGTCGGCGAGGGGAGCTCGCGTCTGCGTCGCATGCGCTTTGACGGTTCGGACGCGAGACGGGCCGCGAACGGTCGCTCGTAAGACTCGCTCCGTCGTTGTTGCGTCAGTGACGGGAGCTCGCGTCTGCGGCGCATGCGCTTTGACGGCTTGGCTGTGTTCAATGGCCGCGCCTTCGGCGCGGACGCGAGACGGGCTGCGAACGGTCGCTCGTAAGACTCGCCCCGTCGTGGTTACGTGACGAGTCAGCCTGCGGTGTCACATGATTCAGCTCAGGAGTGCGGGAGTTTCGCGTGGTGCGTAGCTCGGCTCGTGCTTTTTCAGGAAGGCGATCACCCGGTAGGTGATCGGCAGCACGATGACCTCGGCGAGCGTCTTCCAGAGGAATCCGACGATCACGTAGTTCACGAACTGTCCCCAGCTATCGATGCCGATGGCGGTGGCCGCGATCGAGCAGAAGATCAGCGTGTCACCGAATTCGCCGACGATCGTGGAACCGATCAACCGCGCCCACAGGTGCTTTTCCTTGGTCTTCTCCTTGATCAGCACCAGCGATGCCGAATTGAGCATCTCGCCGACGAAGTAGCCGGAAAGGCCTGCGGCGACCAGCTGCGGCGTGGTGCCGATGACGGACCGGAAGGCTTCCTGATTGTCGTAGAAGGTGGCGGCGGGCAGCTCGATGGCGATCTTGAAGCAGACGACCGCGAGCAGCAGGATGGCGAAGCCGTAGTAGATGGCCCGGCGGGCGGCCTTGAAGCCGTAGACCTCGCTTAGCACGTCGCCGATGATGTAGGCCAGGGGGAACAGGAACCACGCACCGTCGGTGGAGATCGGCAGGACCTCGATGGGGCCAAGCTTCACTGAATGATCGGTGAAGAATTGGACGCCTTTGGTTGCGCAGATATTCGAGATGATCAGTGTCGCGGTGAACAGGGCGACGACGGGGGTGTAGTAGCCCCGCGCGGCCACGGCGAATGCCGCGTGGGCCGCTGCGGGGCCCCCAGATTCTGGGTGTTCTTCGACTGTTTTGGACTCACTCACGCGCTTCATCCAACCAGGTTGTGGAATAGGCTGTAGCAATGACGAATCCCGGCGATTCCGACGAATGGTGGAAACAGTACGGCGGCGAAGGCGTGTCGCCGGAGGCTGGCTCCCAGGGGTCGGTACCGCAGTACCCCTCGACACCGCAGTACCCTTCCGCGCCCCAGTACCCGCAGCAGCCGGCTCAGACCCCGCCACCACAGCCGCAGTACCCGAGCTACCCGCAGCAGCCGGTCGCCGGTCCGCAGCAGCCGTACCCGCAGAACCCGGGCTATCCGAATGCGTACCAGCCGTACGGCTATCCGCAGCAGGCGCAGGGGAACAACGGGCTCGCGATCGGTTCGCTGATCGCGTCGATAATCGGGCTGTGCAGTTGCGGTATCGGCGCGATCGTCGGAATCATCCTCGGTGTCATCGCACTGAATCAGATCAAGGAGAGCGGCCAGGGGGGCCGCGGTATGGCTCTGGCCGGAATCTGGATCGGCGCTGGTGCCATCGTGCTCTGGATTGTCTACATCGTGCTCGACGTAGCGCTGACGGCGACGCATTAGCCTTCGAAAACACCAGGGGCGCTCCCATTTTCGGGAGCGCCCCTGTGCTGTATCCGGGGTTCGCGGCCTGATCAGGCCTTGACGACCTGGGTGCCGCCGGCGAACTTGTCGTGCCAACCCTGCTTGTTCGGGTCCTGCTCGATGGTCACCGCGATGTAGATCATCAAGCCGATCGCGACCAACTGACCGATGCACGGGACGATGTTGGCCACCAGGTAGAGGTTGCGCTTGAGCGAAACATCCGGGGTGATCTTGGCGGCGCCACCGGGGGCAACGACCCGCAGGCCGAGGATCTTCTTGCCCAGCGTGGTCCCCATATTGGTCTCCATCAGCACGAAGTACGCGATGGGGGCCGCGATGACGACGATGAAACCGAGGATCGAGCCGACGATTCCGATCTTCGACAGGAGCAGGTCGATGACGTAGGCCGGGATGCCGACGATCAGGCCATCGATGAACCTCGCACCGAACCGGGGCAGCAGCTCACCCGGCTGGCCGGCACCGGGGCCCTGCTGACCGACCTCGCCGTACTGCTGCGGGTAGGGCTGCTGGCCATAGGGATCCTGCGGCTGCCCGTATTGGGGCTGCTGCCCGTATTGCGGCTGCTGGCCGTACTGCGGTGGCTGCTGCCCGTACTGCGGTGGCTGCTGCCCGTACTGGGGCGGCTGCCCCTGCGGGTACTGCTGTCCACCCTGCGGGTATTGCTGTCCGCCCGGATACGGTTGCCCGCCTTGCGGATATTGGTTGGGGTCGTACCCACCGCTTGTCATATGTGTGTCCTCGTCAGTGATCAGTAGATCGGTCGATTGCGTACGTTACGGACATCGCGCGGGTTGCAACAACCCATTCTCGTCGAGTATCCACGGTTCCTCGGTCAGATCGGCCGGGTCGAATCGGTCGAGCAGTTCGGCAGGCGAAACCGGGGGATAGCCAAGCGAACAGGCCAGTACGGCCGCGACCTGGTCGGGTGTGTTGCCGAGGGCGAGCTGATCGGCGAGTGTCACCGCGCCATCGCGTTTGGCCAGTCGCTTCCCTTCGGCGTTGAGCACCAGCGGTACATGTGCGTACTGCGGAACCGGAAGTTTCAGCAGCGTCGCGAGATAGGCCTGGCGCGGTGTCGACGGCAGCAGATCGTCGCCGCGGACCACCTGATCGATGCCCTGCTCCGCGTCGTCGACGACCACGGCCAGGTTGTACGCCGGAATTCCGTCGCCGCGGCGCAGTACGACATCGTCGACGGGGCCGCGGTAGCGCCCGTGCAATTCATCGGTGATTTCGAATTCGCGCGCGTGCGCACGCAACCGCAGTGCGGCCGGACGTCCTTCGGCGCGGTGCGCGATTCGCTGCGCCTCGGTCAGATCGCGGCAGGTGCCCGGATAGTGGCCGAGCGGTCCGTGCGGTGCGGTCGCGGCCTGCTGGATTTCCTTTCGGGTGCAATAGCACTCGTAGGTGAGCCCGGCCGCGGTGAGCCGATCGATGGCCGCTTGATAGTGCGGCAACCGGTCGCTCTGCCGGACGACCGGACCGTCCCAGTCCAGGCCGATCGCGGCGAGGTCCGCCAGTTGGCGCTGTTCGGCGCCCGGCCGGACGCGATCCAGATCGTCGATACGGAGCACGAAGCGGCGTCCGGTCGAGCGCGCGAACAACCAGGCCAGCACGGCGGTGCGCAGATTTCCGATGTGCAGATCGCCGGACGGACTCGGGGCGTACCTGCCTGCTGGAGTTCTGGGTACTGGCACGTTTGCCATGCTAGGGCCGCGGCAGGTCACCGGAGTAGCAGCCGCGGCTTGAGCCGGTCTTCCGGGATCGCGGTTCCGCTGTCGAGTGCGGCCAGCAGCGCCTCGGCGTGCGCGATCAGGCCCGCACGGTCGATTCCGTATGGCGTATCGCTGTTTCGGTTCGATCGGTCGGTGTCCGACTCGGCCTCGTAGGTGCGCAGCCGGCCCACCGCACGGGTGAGCAGGGTGCGCGCGCCCTTCGGATTCGCGCGCTGGATGTGCGTCAGCCCGACCGCATATTGCGCCAAACCCTGCCACAGCATCCTTTCGGCGAACGGCCCGTTCTTCCACGCGGCCTCCAATACCTCGTGTGCGTTGAATGCCAGGCCGTCATCCAGCAGTTGCTGGGCGAAGGAGAGGGTTTGCTGGGGCGGCAGATTCAGATCGTCCGGAATTCGCGGCACACCGACGCTGCCGACCGGCAGCGGCCGCCCGAACCGGTCGCGTGGACGGGGATTACGTGCGCGACCTGCCTCGTCGCGCGGGCGTTCGACCATGCTGACCATCATCCACGGACGGTGTCGCAGGCGTCCACCCGAGTTCGGCCGATCTTGATTAATTGACGGATCACGGAGCAATCACATCGCCGAAAAGTTTGCTGCCCAGCAAACATAGAAATGAATGTCATCTTCCGGCAATGCCCCCGCAACTCTCCATCTTCGCAAGATTGGCAAATGCGATGATTGAATGGGCAAGAGATCGGCAAATTCTCGATGAACCTGCTAGTGTTTACCGCGCGGGGGCGACCCCGCGAGGTGAATTCACCTCGAAGTGCAGTGCGATCACGACGCACCGTGAAAGTCGCGCGCTTTGGCAAGGCGCACCACGGGATTCGGCGTTCCGCGCCGGATGCCGGTGCTAGTTAGAACGATGTCAGAAGAAAATCTCGTTCTCGACGCAGCAAAGGAGCTAGTGCCGTGGAAGTTGACTTGACGGGCGCTGTGTGGCGTAAGAGCACATACAGCGGCCCCGATGGGAACTGCGTGGAAGTCGCATTTCTCGTCGACGGCAACGTGGCGGTCCGCGACACCAAAGACAACGGCTATGGACCGTTGTTGGCGTTCACGCCAGGCGAGTGGAATGCATTCCTAAACAGAATGTCACAGGGGGAGTTCGGACACGCCTGAACAACAGGTAGGTCCGAACCAACAGCACGGGCCCCGGGTCGGCACGGACTCGGGGCCTTCGCAGGTGCTGAGCGACTTTTCTCAGTGGTGCTGGCCGTCGGTCTGCTCTTGCGCGGCGCGCAGTACGGCGAGCTGTTTGCGCTCTTCCTCGTGCTCGGCCGCCCGATTGGCGCGCGACTCCTGCCACGGATCGGGGCGGAAGAATCCGCCGGTACCCGGCCTGCCCGCTGAACCCAGCTTGTTCATCTTCTTCGGCACCGTCGCGCCCTGGTAGGTCAGCGGGAACGGATGACCGTGCTCGTCGACCGGACCGAGCGGCTGGTGGATCTCGATGTACTCACCGTGCGGCAACCGTCGGACAATGCCGGTTTCGATGCCGTGCTCGAGCACCGCGCGATCGGAGCGTTGCAGGCCCAGGCAGATGCGGTAAGCGGCGAAGTAGGCCACCGCAGGCAGGGTGAGAATGCCGATCCGGCCGACCCAGGTGGTCGCATTCAATGAGACGTCGAATTTGTAGGCGATGATGTCGTTCACGCAGGACAGCGTCAGTACCACGTAGAAGGTGATCGCCATCGCGCCGATCGCCGTGCGGACCGGTACGTCGCGTGGTCGCTGCAGCAGGTTGTGGTACGCGGTGTCCTTGGTCAGGCGCCGTTCGATCCACGGATAGGCGATCAGCACGGCGAACACCAGGCCCATGATCATCGCGCCCCAGAACGGTGCGGGCACGGTATAGCGGCCCGGATACAGCTCCCAGGGCGGGATCAGGCGCATCATGCCGTCGGTCCACATCATGTAGAAGTCCGGCTGGGTGCCCGCCGATACCTTGGCCGGGCTGTATGGGCCGAAGGCCCAGATCGGATTGATCTGCAGCAGGCCGCCCATGAGTGCCACGACACCGAGCGTGAATGCGAAGAACGCACCCTGGTCCGCGGCGAAGACCGGCACGATGCGCGCACCGATGACATTGTTCTCGCTGCGACCCGGTCCCGGGAATTGTGTGTGCTTCTGGTACCAGACCAGCGCGATATGCGCGGCGATCAGCGCGAGCATGATGCCGGGGAACAGCAGCACGTGCGCGATGAACAGTCGCGGAAGGATGATCTCGCCCGGATAGTCGCCGCCGAACATCAGCCAGTGCATCCAGGTGCCGATGAGCGGAATGCCGAGTGTGATCGACGAGAACGCCGCCCGCAGGCCGGTGCCCGAGAGCAGGTCGTCTGGCAGCGAGTAGCCGAAGTACCCCTCGAACATTGCCAGGATCAGCAGCAGCGAGCCGAGCACCCAGTTCGCCTCGCGCGGCTTGCGGAATGCGCCGGTGAAGAAGATCCGGAACAGGTGCACGATGATGGAGGCCGCGAACAGTAGTGCGGCCCAATGGTGGACTTGGCGCACGAAAAGGCCGCCGCGGACCTCGAAGGAGAGGTTCAGCGCTGTCTCGTAGGCGCGGGTCATGGACACCCCGCGTAGCGGCTGGTACGCGCCGTTGTAGGTGACTTCGGCCATCGATGGGTCGAAGTACAGCGTCAGATAGGTACCGGATAGCACCAGAATGATGAAGCTGTAGAGCGCGATCTCGCCGAGTAGGAACGACCAGTGTGTCGGGAAGACCTTGTTGATCGACCGCTTCATGAACGCGGCGGCCTTATATCGCTCGTCGAACGAGTTGGCTTGTTCGCTTGCCTTACGACCTACGTCAATAGCCATGGCCGACACCCCGCTCTGGGTGAGTGGTGGTACGTGTTCTACTACAGACGGTAGCAGGGGATCGATCAGGAATCGATAGGTTTCCCTGAACCGCAATGTGGAACAAGATCATTCAGATTTCCGGTGCCGCTCACGACCACTGGTCGCCGGTGCCATATCGTCGAGTCGTGAGTACGGTGGCCGCCCAGGACGCGACGATGTACTGGCTGTCGGGCCGTACCCGAAATGACCTCTTCATGCTCTATTGCTTCAACGATTCCGGACGTTCCGGTGCCCAACTGTGCGAGTTCGTCGAGCGGCGCAGTGCCGACATTGCCGATCTGTCGGTCCGGCTGCGCGCGCTGCCCGCGGATCTGGACTATCCGACATGGATTCGATGCGAATTCCGTGCCGAGCAATTTGTGGAACATTTCCTTCCGGAACCAGATTGGCCGAGTGTGTGTGCAGTGCTCGGCAAACTGCTCGGCACCGGGGTGGACGCCGCGGTGCGGCCGTGGCGGTTACATGTGTTCCGTGGGGTTATCGGCGCCCCCGGGGCTGCTGGACCCGCGATGGTGGTTGTGTTGCAGATGTCGCATGCGTTGGCGGATGGGCGGCGGGGGGCGGAGATCGCCAGGGCGCTGTTTTCCGAGGATGGTGGGGTTGGTGCACCGTCCAGCCGCGGTCGACGGCTCGATGTGGCCGTGTATCCCATAAATGTGCATTCGGTGCTGGGGCTGCTTCGGATGCCGATTCAGTTCGCGCGCACGGCGATCCGCGGTTATCAAGCATTCCGGGCGCAGCAGGAGTTGGCCGAATTGACAACTGCGGGAAGGCTTCCGGGGCCTGGGCCCGAGTTCACGCCGAGTCTGGTGAACCGGGGCGGTTCGCCGGATCGGCATGCTCATCAGGTGCGGATGATCGTCTGCGATGCCGAACGGCTGCGCATCTCGGGCCAAACCGTGACCGTAGTCGCGCTGACCGCCGTGTCGATCGCACTCGATCGCTACCTCACGGCGCGAGGCGAACGAGTGGACCGTCTGGGCGCCCAGGTGCCGATGGCGTTGTCCGACAACCGGATAACGGCCCGCAATAACTACCGCAGCCTAGGCGTCGACCTGTTCATCGATGAACCGGATCTACTGGCCCGCGCCGACAAAATCGCGACGGCCCTCACCGATCGCCGAACCCGCGCCCAGCATCCACTGCTGACCGCCCAGGACCGCGTCACCGCAGTTACCCCCGCCGCACTACTACGCCGCGATATCGAGCGCTACCCACTCGACACCGTCCCCGACTCGATCGCCGGACACACCGTGGTCTCCAGCGTCCATCGCGGCCCGGCCGACCTGACCTTCGGCGGCGCCCCCGTCCGCTTCACCGGCGGCTTCCCGGCAATCGGCTCGGTAATGCACCTCGCCCACGGTGTACACGGCCTCGGCGATACCGTCACCGTCTCGATCCACGCCGACACCGCCGCGCTACCGGACATCGATATCTACGCCGACCTGCTGCGCGCTGCGCTGAACGAGGTATCCGACTGCGCCACCGACGAATTGGGATAGTTCCTGAAGCTCAACCGAGTGATTCGGCACAGCCCGGCAAAGTTATTGCTCTTCTCGGGGACCGACTCCAGCACTACGTCCTCTGGTGCATGGTCCGCACCCCCTCGCCGCCTTCGCCGTCGACTACGTCCCGCGCCCCTGCGCACGGTGGCCACCCAGACCATGAACACAGTTTTCGGCGACTGACCCCGCAAGGGCGGACCGGTGCGTACAAAAACAGCAGGTCAGGTTCGCGTAAACGAGCCTGACCTGCTGTTTGTGGCGGAGGATAGGGGATTTGAACCCCTGAGGGCGTTAACCCAACCCGCGTTCCAGGCGAGCGCCATAGGCCACTAGGCGAATCCTCCGTGCAGCAGCATACCGGGTGCACCCGGTAGGTCACCAAATTGGGGCTGGTCGGGCGGGGAAGTCCCAGTTCGGACCATTTTCGGGCCCCCGGTGGTGATCATTGTCGGATCCGCCAGCTACACTTACGAACGGATCCCGCGCGGCGCGCATCCTGTGAACTCCCCCAGGGCCGGAAGGCAGCAAGGGTCAACGGGCTCTGCCGGGTGCGCGGGGTCCCCTATATTCACTCCAATTCGGAGCAACCGCCGGGGTAACGTGAACACGGTCCGCCGGACGTCGAACGCGCTCGGCCGGATCAACGGTCCGACCGCGGCACATCGGCTCGGACGTCAATCGCCCCTTCGCTGCTTCGAAAGGCTGCCCAGGATGCCCCGGCAAACGCAGATCGGTTTGATGAGCCCCCCTGAGCTCGTGTCCGAACACGAGACCCAGACCGCGAATTACGCGACGCTCAAGACCGAGAAGCTCACGCTGGATCTGACCAGGGGTAAACCTTCGCCGGAACAACTCGACCTCTCCGCGGAACTGCTCACCCTGCCCGGTCCCGGCGATTTCAAGGACGGCACCGGCACCGACTGCCGCAACTACGGTGGGCTGCACGGTCTCCCGGAATTGCGCGCGATCTTCGGCGAGCTGCTCGGCATTCCGGTCGAGAACCTGATCGCGGGCAATAACGCCAGCCTCGAGCTGATGCACGATGTGATCAGCTACGCATTGCTGTACGGCACACCGGATTCCGAGCGCCGCTGGGTGGCCGAGCCCACGCTGAAGTTCTTGTGTCCGAGCCCCGGCTACGACCGGCATTTCGCGATCACCGAGGCGCTCGGCTTCGAGATGATTCCGGTTCCGATCGGTCACGACGGACCGGATGTGCACGCCATTGCCGAACTGGTGGCAAATGATCCGCAGATCAAAGGTCTGTGGGCGGTGCCGAACTACTCCAACCCGACCGGCGTCATCTTCTCGGAAGAGGTTGTCCAGGAGTTGATTTCGATGCCCACCGCAGCGCCGGACTTCCGCCTGTTCTGGGACAACGCCTACGCGGTACATCCGCTGACCGATACCGCCGCCCCCGTTCTCGATGTGCTCGGTATGGCCGCCGCGGCCGGAAATCCGAACCGCCCCATCGTTTTCGCGTCCACCTCGAAGATCACCTTCGCCGGTGCGGGGGTGAGCTTCCTCGGGGCCTCCACGCCGAACCTGAGCTGGTATCTCGAGCACGCCTCGAAGAAGAGCATCGGTCCGGACAAGATCAACCAGCTGCGCCACCTGCGGTTCTTCAAGGATGCCGATGGCGTGCGTGCGCATATGCAGAAGCATCGCGCCATCCTCGAACCGAAATTCGCACTGGTACTGAAGATTCTGGAGGATCGGCTCGGCGCGTCCAAGGTGGCGTCCTGGACCGAGCCGAAGGGCGGTTACTTCATCAGCCTCGATGTCCTGGAGGGCACCGCGGCCCGGGTGATCGCACTGGCCAAGGATGCGGGTATCGCGCTCACCGCGGCCGGTTCGGCCTTCCCGTACAAGAATGACCCGGAAGACAAGAACATCCGCATCGCCCCCAGCTTCCCGCAGCTGCCGGAACTGGAGAAGGCAATGGACGGTCTGGCCACCTGCGTACTGCTCGCGGCCACCGAGAAGCTGCTCCAGAAGTAGTCGAAGAATATGGTGGGCGCGTATCGAATCGATACGCGCCCACCATATTTCAAGCCTCCAGTAGTGCCCGCAACCGTGCCAGATCGGCGCGATTGGCCCGCCGCATTGCCGCCTCCATGATCGGTGCGGCCATTTTGCCGAATCCGCTGGGAGTTCCGGTGTTGCGCAGGGTCATTCGGGTGCGGTCCGCTCCGGCGTCGGCCCAGGTGTAGGTCGTCTCCATCGGGAACGGTCCCTCGGCGGTGCGCATCACCAGTCGTTCGCCGGGCAGGTACTCGACTACTTCATAGGTATAGACGAGCTGTCTGCCGAGGAACCGCGCGACGAATTCCATGCGCGATCCGACCCGCAGTGGCGGCTCGGTCTGCCATTCGATGCGGTCGATATCGGCGTACCACCGCGGGGCGTTCGACGGATCGCCCGCGAACGCGGCGACCTGGGCACGTGGACGCTCGATCACCGCCTCGATCGATACGTCGACCGCCACGATCAGCGGGGTTTATGCGCCAGCACGGCGAACATGGTCACCGATAGGTGCACGTCACCGGTTTCGGCGCCCCGTTCCAGATCCGCGATGAGCTGATCGCGCTGCGCCTCGGTGATGGAACCGCGCGCGACCGCCATCGCCGAGATGCGATTGACCAGCGCGCCTGCCCCGACCGTCCGGTCCTGGACCAGGGCGTGCGAGCCGACCTCGTCGATCACCAGGCCTGCCTTGGTCAGCAGTCCGGGCAGCCTGCGGCCGGAGAAGGGGTTGGTGGTTGCGGCGATCAGGGTGTCGACGACCTCCCGAACGACCTGCCGGTCGCCGGGATGCACGATCGCCGTGCCCCAGTCGCTGTCCGTCACCACGATGCGGCCACCTGGCCTGAGCACCCGCGCGATCTCGTTGGCGGCGCGATTCGGTGCGGTCAGGTGCTGGAACACCCGCTCGCAGAGGGCGGCGTCGAAGCTGTTCGCGCCGAACGGCAGTCCATAGGCGTCTCCGGAATGGAATTTCGCCGTCGAACCGGCCTGCAGAGCGCGGCGTTCGGCGGAGGCGAGCAGTTGCGGATCGGGTTCGACGCCGATCGCGGTGCCGGTCGGGCCGACCGCGTCCGCGATAGCGATGACCTCCGAACCGGTGCCCGACCCGACATCGACCGCACTTTCGCCGGGCTGCAGCGCCAATGCGTCATGTGCCCACGTGCGCAGTCGGCGGATGCCCGGCAGTGCCGCCTGCAGATCCCGTACATCGACCAACTGATCCTGGCCCGCGCTGTCGAAGCGATCCGGGCGTAACCCCTGCATATTCATGGGCCCGATTCCGTCTCTTGGTATTGCCGTCGTCTGAGGCATGGCGCTGAGCCTACTTCGGCACCGACCGCATCGCACGGCAGGTCTGTGAGATCAGTCACGATTCGGGCATGCCACCGATCCGGGTGGGCCGGATCACGCGGCCGACATTTTCGAGCGACCTGCGAGCGGTCGCCAGTGGCGCCGAGTGAGATGATCGACTGAGTCCGGTACCAGCGAAAGGAAGTCCCGTGGCCAAAGCGAAGTCCGCGACTGTCAAGCTGTGTCTCGCCCAGGAGCCGGAGGCGGACAAACTCCTTTCCGAGGATTCCTTCGCGCTACTGACCGGCATGCTGCTCGATCAGCAGTTTCCGCTCGAACACGCCTTCCGTGGGCCGAAGAAAATTGCCGACCGCATGGACGGCTTCGATATTCAGCGGATCGCCGACGCCGATACCGAGGCGTTCGAAGAATTGTGCGCGACCCCGCCCGCCATTCATCGCTACGGCCGGTCCATGGCACGTCGCACCCAGGAACTCGCGCGCTATGTGGTCGAGCATTACGACGGCAAGACCGAACGCATCTGGACCCAGGGGGATCCGGACGGCAAAGAGGTGTTGCGTCGTTTGAAGGACCTGCCGGGCTACGGCGATCAGAAGGCCAGGATCTTCCTCGCGCTGCTCGGCAAGCAGCTCGGAGTGCAGCCGAAGGGGTGGGAAGCGGCGGCCGGCGCCTACTCCGAAGCGGGCTCGCGGCGCTCGGCCGCCGATATTGTCGACGGCGAATCCCTTTTGGAAGTAAGGGCTTTCAAGAAGCAGATGAAGGCCGCGGCCAAGAAGTCCTGAGGTCGCTCCGGGTTTGCCTATTCGAATCTGTCTGTATTTTTCCCTCGTGCCCGATTGATTTCTCGTCGATGCTTCCCCTCGATAGCAACACCTAGATGAGGGAATGCAGTACATGAAGATGAGGAAGCTCGCCGTCGTCGCGGCGCTGGTGACCATGGCGACCGGAGTGGCCGCGGGCACCTCTGGCGCCGCCCCGGCCGCGACCGAAAGTGACAATGGCGCAATCAATTTCACCGCCGAGGCGGTGAACGATTCATCGATCATCAAGACCGACGCGGGTTCGCTGGTGGTCGAGGACGATGTCTTCAAGATCAAGGCCGCCGATGGCACCGTGCTCGGGGGCACTCCGCTGCGGTTCCGGATCGATGACTTCGAATTCCCGATCGCCGCACAGATTTCTGATCGCACCGCGACATTGACCCCGCAGATCGATCGCGAACATGCGGCATATAAGCCGGTCGCGCTGCCCTATGAGGACAAGGCGCCGTGGAAGACCGAATACGACCGTGAGGTCGCGGCCTGGACCCGACTGACGAGCACCATCTCGGCGGGGGCCACCATCGGCACGCTGGTCGGTGGTCTCGTCGGCGGTGCGGCAGGGTGCGTCCTGGGGGGTATCGCCGGTGCGACGGTCGCCTCGGCCACCATCGTCGGCCTCTTCGGCCCGTTCATCCCGGCCGCGGCCATCGGCTGCCTCGGCGGCATCATCGCCATCGGTGCGCTGGGCACCCTGGCCGGTCAGATCCTGATCACGGCTCCGGTCGCGATCGGTGCGGCGATCCAGTACTTCACCACCATCAACCAGCCGCTGGTCCCGGCCAAGTAGGTCCTACGACATCCGTGGCCTCACCGTCGCCACGGAAACAGGCCCCGCCCAGTACCTCTCGACTGGGCGGGGCTTCTTGTCGCCGGGAAGATGGGGCGGCGGACCCGGGGTGGGATGCTCAGGCTGTTCAGAGACTCCTGAAGCAGAAGAGGATCGAGATGAACTTCGAGACAAAGCGTGTTCTGCGAATCGCCCTACCCTTCGCAACGGCCGGCGCCACACTGCTGATCGGTGCGGGTGCTGCCGTAGCCGACGACTGGCCCTCGGACGGTGGCGGCGCGTTCCAGGTCTATGAGACAAAGGACTTCGCGGTCCAATCCGATCCTGACTACTGGAATCCGCTTTCCGACCGGAACCGGTTGACCTCACCGTTCGGTACGAGCACCCGGATCGTTTGCACCAGCTTCCATGGCGTACAGCAGGATTGCTGGCAAGCAGACCTCGACGGCAACCCGCACAAGCTCAACATCGCCCCGCTCGACCTGCCATACGCGGGCTCCAGCGGGACCGGCCACTTCGGGCCGAAGCACTACGTCTACCCGGGCTGACCGCACCACGGACACAGGGCCCGCTCAGTACTGAGCGGGCCCTTCTCGGCTTGACCAGCAAGATCGTGACCTGGGCTTTCATGTGCGCGCATTACTTGCGTTGACATTTAATGCGTGCGCATCTAAATTACCGAACGTGACTATGACAGCTACCGCATCCGATACCCGGACCGTCGCACCGACCGAGCACACTCCGGGCCGTTGGGGCCCGAAGTTGTGGGCCGTGCTTTTCGTCGCCGGACTGGCGATGTTCCTCGATGCGCTCGACGTCTCGATGGTCGGCGTCGCCCTCCCGTCCATCGGATCCGAACTGGGCCTCGATACCGAGAGCCTGCAATGGATCGTCAACGGCTACATCCTCGGCTACGGCGGCCTGCTGCTGCTCGGTGGCCGAGCCGCCGATCTGCTCGGCCGTCGGCAGGTATTCCTCACGGCCCTGGTGGTTTTCGGACTCGCCTCACTCGCGGGCGGTCTGGTCGATGACGGTGCGTTGCTGATCGCCAGCCGCATCATCAAGGGCGTCGCCGCCGCATTCACCGCCCCCGCCGCACTCTCGATCATCACCACCACCTTCAAGGAAGGCCACGACCGCAACCGCGCGCTGTCGATCTTCACGGTCTTCGGCGCCACCGGTTACGCCTCCGGTCTGATCGTCTCGGGCCTGCTCACCGGCATCGACTGGCGACTGACCTTCTACGTCCCGGTGCTGGTCGTCGCGGCCGTGGTACTCACCGCCTACTTCGTGGTGCCGCGCAATATCGAGAAGGAGCAGGGCCGCATCGACTTCGCCGGCGCCGCACTGTTGACCGGTGGCATGCTGGCTGCCGTCTACACCATCGTCACCGCACCCGAAAAGGGCCTCACCGCAACGGTTGTCGCGACCACCGTAATCGCCATCGCCCTGCTGAGTGCCTTCTTCGTGGTGGAGAACAGGGTCGCCCACCCGCTGGTGCGGCTGAGCATCTTCAAGGTGAAGTCGATCGTCCGGGCGAATCTGGCCGCACTCGCCATCTTCGGCTCCTACATCAGCTTCCAGACGATCGTGTCGCTGTACCTGCAGAACACCCTGGGTTGGACGCCACTGAAGATGGCGCTGGCCCTCGCACCGACGGGCATTATCGTGGCGATCCTGTCGCCGGTCGCGGGCAAGCTGATCGACCGCTACGGCACCACGCCGATGATCATCGCCTCGATGACCTCGTTCGTGATCGGGTACGTCTGGTTCATCTCCTTCGGTGGTAGCGCCGACCCGACCTACGTCGTGGCCTACCTGCCCGCGTTCCTGCTGCTCGGACTGGGCTTCGCACTCGGTTTCTCCTCGGTCATGGTGCAGGCCACCGAGGGCATCGCCGACCACGAGCAGGGCTTGGCCTCGGGGCTGGTGCAGACCTCCGGTCAGATCGGTGGCGCGGTCGTGCTCGCCGTGGTCACCGGGCTGATCAGCGGCGGCGCCGCCACCAGCATCGCGCAGTACCGGCCGGGCCTGTACCTGGTCACCGCGGTCGCGCTGGTGGGGCTGATCGCCTCGGCCACCGCACTGCTGGCCCGTCGTCAGCTGGTCGCGGAAGCGGCGTAACCGAATAGCCCGGGATCGGGCGAGCCAGTCACCCCATGGGGGTCGCCGAAGTGGCGGCCTCCATTCGGCTTTTTCGGACAAATCGTGCTCTGGACCACATTTTGCTCGGAACCCGGTGCACGCCAAGGATTTCGGAACGAACCACCCATCCGAGGAGTTCCGGGCTCGCCGATAGGGCTTGGTGCGCGGCGATTTCGGTGTTAACTTTGATCCCATGTCTTCGAGCCGTCCGACCGCACCGCGGGTCACCTACGTGACCGCCGCGCTGGGTCTGCGACTGCCGTTGACTCGCGAACTGTGTTGTTCTTGCTGCAGCTGAGCCGCTCTTTCGGCTCGTGCGCTGCCCCGTCGCCGCACATGTAGGCACGTCCCGTGGTACGGGACTTCAGCAAGGAATCTTCATATGTCCCTCCCCACCCTTGATCGATCCGCCTCCAGGGTTGTCACCGGTCGTGTCCGTGTCCAGCGTCCCGTCGTCGCGCCGGAGCTGCGCATCGTCGACAACCCGGCCGCAGCCGTGCTGCGCGCCGCGATCAGCGGTCCGGTTTCCCGTGACAATGCCGCGCGCACAACGGGTTTGAGCATCGCGACGGTCAACCGTCAGGTGTCCGCACTATTGGCCACCGGGCTGCTGCGCGAGCGCCCCGACCTGACCGCATCGGGCGCGGTCGGACGTCCGCGGGTGCCGTTCGAAATCGACCACGAGGCCTATCTGACCCTCGGCATCCACATCGGCGCCGCGGTCACCAAGATTGTCGCGGCCGATCTGCGCGGTCGCATCCTCGGTGGACTGGCGATCGCTACGCCACAGACCGGTCAGGACTTCGCGACCATGACCGTCGCGCGCAGTGCCAAGGCCTTCCTGCAGCGCTGGCATAGGCGCAAACCGCTCTGGGCCGGGGTGGCGATCGGTGGGCGGGTCGATCCCGCGACCGGTATCGTCGATCACCCCAAGTTGGCTTGGCAAGGCGCACAGATCGGTTCGGTGCTCGGCGAGGTGCTCGAGCTGCCGGTTTCGGTGGCGCCGCACGTCGAGGCCATGGCCGCGTCGGAGCTGCTGTTGCCGACCGGCGAGCCGCGCGATGGTGCACGCACCGGTGGTCCGGGCAGCAGCCTGTACTTCTATGTTCGCGAAACCGCCGGTATCGCAGTGACTTTGGACGGCCGGGTGCATACGCCCAGCAGCGGTCCCGGGTCGATCGCGCACTTCCCGACCGGCTCCGATGTCGAATGCACGTGCGGACGGCGCGGCTGCCTCGAGGTGACCGTCGGTGATCGGTCGCTGCACGCCAGAGCCGTTGGGCGCGGGATCATTCCGGCGCACAAGGGCACCGGCGGCACCACCATCGCCGACCTGTACCGCGCCGCCGAGGCGGGCGCGGCGGATGCGCAGGAGCTGCTCGCCGAACGAGCCACCATCCTCGGACACACCGTCGCGATGGTCCGCGACATGCTCAATCCGGACCGGGTGATCCTCGGCGGCCAGGCTTTCACCGGCTACCGCCCCGCGGTCGCCCACGTCGCCCGCGCCTTCACCCAGTCCTCCCAACTCCCACCGACCGATATCCGGATCAGCGGATTCGGCGGCAAGGTGCAGGAATTCGCCGCGGTGGTCACCTCACTCAGTGTTCTCTACGCGGATCCGCTTTCAGCGATCCGTCGCACGGTGCTTTCGGACTAGCCCCGCACATCGACAACGTAAGCGGCACTGCGCGACGGCTTGGTGGTCGCAGCGGGGTCCGCTTGTCCCGCACAGACTCCCCGCCTCGACAGTCCCGTCAATTGCTGTCGAGTGGTTGCCCGACCGCGCTGGGCACGTCGTGTGCCGTGCCAACGCTCGGACCGGCTGTGGTTGCGTTGCAGGGACTTTCATTTTCGAGGTAGTCATATGGTGGTTGGGGCTGGGCGTCGAGCCACCGTATGACTACCGTCGATGGGCTGCCTACCATTCAGTGGGCGCGCCGGTGGGTTCGGCGGCTGGGTGGGCAGCGGTCCCGCTGTCGTGCGGGGCGGGGGATCTCAGCGGTCGCGGCCTTAGGCGAAGAGTGCTTCGAGGGCGGTGATGAAGTAGGGGAAGTGGCCGGCGAAGCGTTGCAGGTTGCGGTCGCGTTCGAAGGTGCCGAACCAGTAGAGGCCGGGTTGGGAGTCGGCGGCGAGGTTCAGCTCGCGGAAGGCGCGGATCCAGTTGTCGGCGCGGCCGCCGATCACCATGAACGGCAGTGCACGCGAGAAGACCAATTCCTGGTCGGCGGGCGGAATCTGGTCGCGGGTAGTCGCGTCCAAGCCGCGCTGGAGCGCGCGGATCCGGCCGACGAGTTCGCGGCCCTGCGCCGTGCGGACCGGTAGGAATCGCGGCAACAGCACGGTCGCGACGCCGGCAAGCAGAATGGCGACACCGACCAATGCGCTGCCCGAGGTGAGCGCCAAGGCGACGGTCGCGGCGATACCGCCGACGATCAGTGCCCCACCCGACAGGATCGGCAATCCGATCCGGGCCCGGTCGATGAAGGCACCGCGCTCGACGGCGTCGGCGAGCATTGCGCTGCGTACCGTTTGGGACTGCACACGGCCTGGCGTGCGCAATTCGCCGACGGTCACCGAATCGGTGCCGTCCGGCAGTAGTGCGCGGTAGACCGCCTTTTCGTAATCGCGCAGTTGGTCATCGGCGGCGTTCACCCGGTCGATGCGCCAGTCGCTATCGCTGACGGGCGTAATCCAGATGTACCGGCGCACGGCAAGGTCGATTACCGTCGCGGCGATATCGCTCGGATCGGCATGTTCGTCGAGTAAAACGCCCGCCTCGCCGGGCAGAATACCGTCCGGAGAGGTGAACTGGACCTGCTTACCGTCGCGCAGCAGCGGGTCGATCGTCTCCGAACCGGCTGTGGCGGCGGCGTTTTCCCGCCTGGTCTTGAGCACGCAGGCCGCCATTGCGGCCAGTGCGAGCAGCAGCACACCGAATGCGACGAGCACCGGAGTCGTGACGGAGAAGGCACCCGCCTCGCTGTTGTCGCGAATATCGGCGTTGGCGGGCACCGTGCCGGGCGGCAGCTGCAGGGTCAGGTCGATATTGTCGCCCTTGCGCAGGTCGGTCTGGCGCCAATAGAGCACACCGTCCGCTTCGATCTGCAGATCCGAGCACTGCCGTAGATTGCCGGGGGGACCCAATTTGCAGTCCACCACGCCCATTTCGTAGCTCGGGCTGATAAGGGATGCGTCGATCGATGCGACATCGGCATTGATGGTGCCGAGCCAGCGGAAGACCTGGGTTCCCGGTGCGTCGCTGACCGTGTTGTGGATCGCGTAGGTGAAGGTCGATTCGCCCGGCTTGGCGTCGATGGTGAACAGATCATTCGCGACCGTCGCGGTGCCGGCGCCCTTGGTGTCGACATCGGTGACCTTGAAGACGCGTTCGACGTCGTCGCCGACCTTGAGGCGAAGCGGCAGTGTCATTTTGAAGCCGCTGTCGGCGGGGACGGTCACCTTCTCGGTGACCTCGAGTACACCCTCACGGCTCAGCTTCAGATCCGCGACAATATCGACGCCATCGGCTGCGGGCTCCGTGTGGGCAACCGGTGCGGCGGCCAGCATTCCCGCAGCGGCGAGAAGCAGCGCGCTCGCGGCGCCCCCCCGTAAAGTCAGCATGGCTGCCTACTCTAGACAAGTTGCTAAGCTGCGTCAGCAGCCCGGCGCGAGCGACGGGCCCGCAGGCGGTAGCGCAGCGTAACCATGAATGGCCCCGGGAGCGCCGCAAATCCAACACGGTCGGCGATCATGAGACGAGGGGGTACGGGGGACATGACCCAACCACCGTACGGCTATGGGCCGGTTCCGCCTGGTGGACAACCGGTTCCGCCCCGTTCCGGTGCGCCATATGGGCAGCCTGGATATCGTCCCGCCCCGGGGCAGCCCGGTTATGGCCAGCAGCCGGGTTATGGGCAGCCCGGATATGGCCATGGTCAGCCCGGATATGGCCAGCAGCAGGGTTATCCGTCCGGTTACGGCCAACCCGGTTATGGTCCGCCGCCGGGTTATGGCCAGCAGCCTGGTTATCCAGCGCCCGGATACGGACAGCGTGCCCCGATGCCCTACGGTCCGCCCGGACGTCCACCGCAGCAGCGCAAGAGCGGCGGCGGATGGATCGCGTTGCTGTTGATCATTGTGTTCGTGGTCGCGGGTGGCCTGGTGCGCGGCGCGATTTCGCACGGCAGGCACAGCAACACTTCGTCGGGCCCCGGTCCCAGCATGACCTACACACCGGATTCGAACGGCGGCGTATCGGAGACCGGAACCAACCCGCTGCTGACCGATCCGAACAGCACGTTGATCCCGGCGAAGTGCTCGTACTCGCCGTGGAGCACCCAGGTGGACACCGCGCGCAAGTTCTTCGATACCGCCGCGGGATGCCTGGAATCGGCGTGGAAACCCATACTGGCGCAGAAGAATCTGCCATTCCAGTCGCCGACGCTGAATGTCAGCGCGACCACGGACGGCATCACTACGCCGTGCACCGGCTCCACCAGTAATTTCGCTGCTTTCTACTGCCCGGCGAACAAGACCATCTACATGCCGATCAGCCAGTTGCAGACCGATCTGTTCAAGGACAACTGGATCGTGTACCTGTCGGTCTTCGCCCACGAGTACGGCCACCACGTACAGGCGATGGCCGGAATCCTGCGCAAGGCCAACAGTGATCGCGTCGACGCGGGCGTCCGCAGCGACAAGGGTCTGGAGCTCTCGCGCCGAATCGAGTTGCAGGCCAACTGCTTCGACGGCATGTACCTCGGCTCCTCGGCCAATGGCGGTTCGCTGACCACCGCGCAGATCACTCTCGCCCGCCGCGACGCCCACGGCCGCGGTGACCAGCGCGGTGATATGCGCGATCACGGGACCGCGGCGAACGGCGGCACGTGGTTCGAGATCGGGGTGGACAAAGACCGTGCGGCACAGTGCAATACCTTCACCGCGTCGGCCAGTTCGGTGTCGTGAGTAGATGACGCAGCCGCCCTACGGCTACGGTTCGTCGCCTGGATACCAGCCGCCGCCTGGGCATCAATCCGCGCCTGGGCATCAATCCGCGCCTGGGCATCAATCCGTGCCTGGGCATCAATCCGCGCCTGGGCATCAATCCGCACCCGGGCATCAATCCGCACCCGGGCATCAACCCGCACCCGGGCATCAATCCGCACCGGGATATCAACCCGCACCCGGATACCCGCAACCGCCGGGAAATGGTCCGCCACAAGGTTATCCGCCCGGCTACCCTCCGCCTTACGCGGCGCCGTACGGTCCGCCGATGCCGTATCAGCGGCCGGGTTATCCGCCGCGTCCGTACCGGCCGCGCCGCCGGAGTTCGGGTGTTGGGCTCAGTGCCCTGCTCGGTGTGCTGACGGTCATCGTCGTGGTCGTCGGACTCTTTGTCTCATCCGCGATTTCGGCCGACAACGAGAAGAAGCACAACCGTCCGTCTGCCTACACCCCGCCGACGCCGAGCTACACCTACACGCCGCCGACATCGTCGACCTCCTCGCCGAGTCCGACATCGCGCGCCGCCGCGGCGACCACCAGCCGTGCCGCCGCGCCGACGACGACGAAACCCGCTGGACCGCAACCTGTTGCGAAAACCGGTGATAACCCGCTGTTCCGTGACAGCGACGCGGGTGTGATCAATGCCGAGTGCAGTTATCCGGCCTGGTCCGCGACGGTCGACGCCGCCACCCGGTTTTTCCAGGCTGCCGCCGCCTGTCTCGATAAGAAATGGCGTCCCGTTCTACAAGGCGCGAACCTGCCGTACTCCAGCCCGGCTGTGAGCGTGCCCGCACGCGGGGCGGACGCGGCATCACCATGTGGCTCCGGAAGTGCAAATTGGGCAGCATTTTACTGTTCGGCGAACCACACGATCTACCTGCCTCTGGACAAGATCCAGATCGAGCGGTATGGCAATGACACGGTGATCTACTTGACGGTTTTCGCGCACGAATACGGCCATCATGTGCAGGCGATCTCCGGCATTACCCAGGCAATGAGCAGCCAGCGTTCGGATGCGGGAGCGCGCAGCGCGCTCGGGCTGGAATTGTCGCGTCGCATGGAGTTGGAGGCGCAGTGCTTTGCCGGAATGTACGTCGGCACCTCGGTCGTCGATGGTGCCTTCGACAAAGCGGAGCAAAGCCGAACAACAGCGGATCAGTACGGGCGTGGAGATAAGTCCGGCGATGCCCGCGATCACGGCACCACCCAGCACTACGGGGCGTGGTTCGAGCAAGGCCAGAACTACGACCGGACCTTTCAATGCAACACTTGGAATATGTCGTCGGACGAGGTGTCCTAGCGGGCGCTTTCGCGCATCGGTGGGAACTTCGTATCAGTGATCGCCACCGTGCGGCAGCCCGAAGTGCCCCTCACCGAAACGCCGCGGCGCATGTCCGTGCACGCCTTCGGCATACGCGGTCTCCGCATGCAGCACGGAGTCGATGCCTGCGATCTCGTCTTCCTTGCTGACCCGGAATCCGAGCAACCGGTCGATGGCCTTGCCGAGCACGAAGGAGACGGCGAACGCGTACAGCGCGACCACCAGCACACCGACCAGCTGCTTGCCGAACTGCGCGAGTCCGCCGCCGTAGAACAGACCCTCGACACCACCGGTCATCACCTGGTTGGCCAACAGTCCGATCAGCAGCGTGCCGACGATTCCGCCGACGAAGTGCACACCGACCACATCGAGCGAATCGTCATAGCCAGCCTTGAATTTCCAGCCGACCGCGAACGAACACACCACACCGGCCGTCAGGCCGACGATGAGCGCGCCGAGCGTATTCACCGAACCGCACGAAGGCGTGATCGCGACCAGACCGGCCACCACACCCGAGGCCGCACCGAAGGTGGTCGGTCGACCGTCGCGGATCTGCTCGACCGCGAGCCAGCCGAGCATGCCAAGACAGCCCGCCACCAGTGTGTTCAGGAATACCGCTGCCGCGACACCATTCGCGGTCAGCGCCGACCCGGCATTGAAACCGAACCAGCCGAACCACAGCAGACCCGCACCGAGCAGCACGAACGGCAGGTTGTGCGGACGCATCGCATCGGTCTTGAAGCCGATGCGCGGGCCGAGCACAAGCGCCAGCGCCAGCGCGGAGGCGCCGGAGGCGATCTCCACGACCATGCCGCCCGCGTAGTCGAGCGCGCCGAAGCTGGCCAGCCAGCCGTCCGGCCCCCACACCCAGTGCGCGATCGGCACATAGACCACCAGCGCCCACAGCGGTACGAAGACCATCCAACCCGCGAACTTCGCGCGGTCCGCGATCGCACCGCTGACCAGTGCCGCGGTCAGGATCGCGAAGGTCAACTGGAAGGTGGCGAACAGCAGTTCCGGAATCGTGCCGTGTACGGAATTGGGATCGATGCCTGCCATCCCGAAGTGGTCGAGATTACCGATCAGACCGCCGCCCGCGTCCTTGCCGAATGCCAGGCTGTAACCGGCCAACAGCCACACCACGGTTACCAGCGGGATCGCGATGAAGTTCATCATCAGCATGTTGAGTACGCCGGTCGAGCGCACCATCCCGCCGTAGAAAATGGCCAGCGCGGGCGTCATCAGCAGCACCAGGGCGGTGCTGATGAGCAGCCAGGCGGTGGCCGCGGGATCGATGGTTGAGGACACGGGGTAACTCCTTCCACGCTTACATGCGTTGCGAAGAAGTTACCGAATGCTCACATCGTCGCTGATTATCGGCCCAGACAGTTCAGCGCCGCGCCTTCTTTGCCAAGGCGCGCAGGCCGCGCCGCCCGGGTACCGGCAGGTCCTCGCGCTCGGCCATCCATTCGGCGGTGGTGAGCCACCGGCGCTGGATGCGCGCGTCGGCGGTGTCGTGGAAGATCCGGCGGCCGCGGTCGTCGCGCAGGTCGTGGGCGAGGGTGGACCAGCGCGGCGGGCGGTCGTTTTCGGCTAGATAATCGCGCAGGTAGGTCGCCACGATCGTGCCGATCGTATTGACCGGTCGCAGCGAGACCCGGTTGCCGTACTTCGCGGAGTAGAAGCGTCGTGCGGCGCAGAGGGATCCGGGACTCGCATCAGAGGCGATCCAGCCTGCGCGCTGTGCGCGCTCGATCAACCAGAGATGTTTCACCGCGGTCGGCGCGATATCGCCGATCCGGTCGCGGATCAGCGCCATCACCGGTTCGGACTGCAGTACGTCGCGTCGGGTCGGGCCGGTGCCGTGCGCGATCCAATGGTCCTCGGCCAGCCGGGCCAGTATGCGGCCGAAGTCATCGATGCTGCGCTGAGCGCGGCGGCCGAGGCGTTCGATGCGTTCGGCCTCCCGGCGCATCTCGTTCTGCGCCGTGAGGGTGCGGATCGCCGCCATGGTCGGCACCTGGCCGCGTTCCAGTAGCTCGAGGATGGCGGCGGCGGTCGACGGATCGGCGGCTGCGGCCACCGGTAGCGAATCGCGCTTGATCGCGAAGTCCTGGGGGCTGATCGCCCGGCTGAGCAGGTCGACGGCGGCATGGTCGTCGGCGAAATCGGTGCTCGAAAGCCAGGCGGCGGCGATGTCGTCACACGACGGCACGGTGGAAATTTCCTCCGGTGAAAGTGGTGTGAGTCGGCGGAAAAGCGCCGGGAAATTGTGGGCTCAGGTTGTGCCCCGGTCGGGATGAGGGACCGGCCGGGGCCACCAACCTGATGAAGGTTTGGCTACCGAAGTTGCCGATAACCACGGTAGCCAGGCGATTGCGTAGATGTCATGCTGGTTGATTGATTCGTTATATCCGCAAATGGGTCTCGAACCGGGGCGTGAGTTCAACTAATCGGCGCGAAGTGCACTGGACGGGCGCCAAAATTCGTCGTTCGTCCGTTGTCGGTCTTCGATTGCTCCGGCATTGCCACCTTCGCCGCTGATCAGTGGGGACTAACAAAGGTTCGAGTATCATGTGATCTACATCACAATCATGATGTGAAACGCCCGGTGGCACGCCGCGCCCGGCCTGTCGGTCGAGGGGAATGTGCTTTGTCGGTGGGCGCCGGTAACCTCTGGCCGTGGCTCTGTACCGGAAGTACCGACCGGCAACGTTCGCTGAAGTGGTGGGTCAGGAGCACGTCACCGACCCGCTGAGTACCGCGCTCGACACCGGTCGCATCAGTCATGCCTATCTATTCTCCGGTCCCCGGGGCTGTGGCAAGACCTCATCGGCGCGCATCCTCGCGCGCTCGTTGAACTGTGTGCAGGGCCCCACCTCGACACCATGCGGTGTCTGCCCATCCTGTGTCGCGCTCGGGCCGGGCGGACCGGGCAATCTCGATGTGATCGAACTGGACGCCGCGAGTCACGGCGGTGTCGACGACACCCGCGAACTGCGCGATCGGGCCTTCTACGCGCCGGCGGAGTCGCGGTATCGGGTGTTCATCGTCGACGAGGCGCATATGGTCACCACGGCCGGGTTCAACGCGCTGCTCAAAATCGTCGAGGAGCCGCCCGCCCACCTGATCTTCATCTTCGCCACCACCGAGCCGGACAAAGTGCTGCCCACCATCCGCTCGCGCACGCACCACTACCCGTTTCGGCTGCTGCCGCCCGCCACTATGCGTGGACTGCTCGGCAAGATCTGCGAGCAAGAGCAGGTGCCGGTCGATGAGGCGGTGTACCCGTTGGTGATTCGCGCGGGCGGTGGATCGCCGCGCGACAGCTTGAGTGTGCTCGACCAGCTCCTCGCGGGCGCCGGACCCGAGGGTGTCACCTATTCGCGGGCGGTTTCGTTGCTCGGCGTCACCGACGTCGCGCTGATCGACGATGCGATCGACGCGCTCGCCGCCAGCGATGGCGCCGCCCTGTTCGGCACCATCGACCGCGTGATGGAGGCGGGCCACGATCCGCGCCGCTTCGCCGTCGACCTGCTGGAACGTCTGCGTGACCTGATCCTGCTGCAGGCCGTCCCCGACGCCGCCGACCGCGGCCTGGTCTCCGGCCCCGGCGATGTCCTCGACCGCATGCGCGAACAGGCTGAACGCGCCGGCCCGGCCACTCTGGCCAGGCACGCCGGACTCCTGCACGAGGGCCTCGGCGAAATGCGCGGCGCCACCGCCCCTCGCCTCCTGCTCGAAATCGTCTGCGCCCGCATGCTCCTCCCATCGGTCTCCGATGCTGAATCCGCAACCCTGCAACGCCTCGAGCGCCTCGAACGCGGCATAGCGACCGGAGCGATCGCGCCGCCTGCCGCCGCGGCACCCACTGCCGCTCCGGCGCAGGCCGAACCCCCGACCTCCGCAACGTCGCCGCGTTCGTCCAATGAACCCGCACGCCGCCGAGGTGCGGAACTCCTCGCCGCTGCTCGCCGCGAAAAGGGCGCCACCCGCGCAGGCGCGAGCCTCGAGAGTGCTGCTGGGCAGGCTGGTGCTGCTGGGCAGGCTGGAGCTCCAGGGCAGAGTCTCCCTGCGGAGCGTGCAGCGGCTGTGGAACAGCAGTCGATTGCCGGGCGCGGTGCCGATCCGGAGGGCCTTGCCGGTGGGCAGAATCCGGCGGTCGGACAGGGCACTGTGGCAGCACAGCACTCGACGGCAGCACAAGCCGCGGCGACAGCAGAGGGTCCGACCGCAAGCCAGCATTCGGCTGCCGGGCAGAGCGCGGACGCCGGGCAAAGCGACGCAGGGGCCGGATTCGCCTTCGTGCCGGGCGATTCGACGGCGCCGCGCGGCGAGACGCAGACGGGTGTGGATCCCACACCCGTCGACCGGGGACCGAGCACCGGACAACTCGGCGCGCCACAGCCCACCGGAGGCAATGCGGCGACCGGGACAAGCGGCGCACCGGTCGAGAAGGCGTCCTCGGGACAAGCACGCCTTGATGCTTCGTCGGGTGCTGGCACTGTTTCGGTCGATGCCGCTCAGGCAGAGGCTTCCGTCTCGTCTTCGGCCGTCGAAGCCGCGGATCGAGCCGTCGCGCCTGGCCGCGGCGAGGCGAAGTTCGCTGGTGCCGCGGGTTCGCCGGCTGCCACCGGATTGTTGGAACCGGAAGGAACGCGGGCTGTCTCCGAGACAACTACACCGCGACAGGGCGACCGCACTGGGGCTGCGGATTCGGCGGACTTTTCGAATTCAGATGCTGCGCAGTCGATTTCGGATCATCAGTCCGATCAGGTTGCCGCGGATCGGGTGGCGTCCGGGGCCGGTGCGGGCGAGCAGGCCGGTGGGGCGGCCGCGAGTGTCGCGGCGGATCGCGATGATGTGGTGCAACGGTCGGAGGGGGGTGTTGCGGATCGGACTGGGGCTGGTGCGGCTCAGGTGAGTGGGCAGGCCGGTGGGGCGGCCGCGAGTGTCGCGGCGGATCGCGATGATGTGGTGCAACGGTCGGAGGGGGGTGTTGCGGATCCGGCTGCAGCTGGCGCGGCGCAAGTAGGTGAGTCGACGACCGGGGCGGCTTCTGCTCTCGCGCGGCCGGGTGGTGTGGCGCAGCAGGGCGGCGCGCAAGTTGCTGCTGTACAGCAGGTGCGCGCGCAGGAGAGCGGTGCGCAGGGTCTCGCGGACCAGGCCGGTGCGGAGGCTGGGGGGCAAGGGGCTGGGGTGCAAGGGGCTGGGGGGCAAGGGGATGGGGATTTGCTGCGGGCGGTGGAAGGGGCCTGGGGGGAGATTCGGGCGAAGGTCCGGGAGTTCGGGCCTACGGTGCAGGCGTTGTTGTCGGGGGCGTCGGTGGCGCGGATCGAGGGGGAGGTGATCGTATTCGCGCATCAGCATGCGCCGTTGGCGCAGCGGCTGTCGGATCCACGGAATGTGGAGGCGGTGCGGTCGGCGGTGCGGGCTGTGCTCGGCAGCGATCATCCGGTGCGCTGGGAGGCGGGTGGGGCCGCGCCTCGGTCCGCGGCTGCCGCACCGAAGGCGAGCCGGGGGCGCGGTCACGGCGGACAGCAGGCGGCTAATGCGCCGGGACGTGAATCCGGCAACCCGGCCGGACGCGGTTCGGATGCGCCTGCACCGCCGCGGTTCTCCCGGCCGAGTCAGGCCAGGGCGGCGGCCCCCGATCCGGCGGCGGGCGCTGGTCAGCGGTCCGCGCCGAGTGGTGACGCTCGGTCGTTCCGCGGCGATGACGATATTCCGCCGCCCGATTACCCGGATCTACCGGATGATCCCGGCCCGATGGATTACGGGCCGACCGATGGCGTCCCGCCGCCCTCCACCCCGGAGGAGGAGCAGGAAATGCTGGCCGAATCGCAGACCCCGGTGGCGCCGGGGGATCGGCGCGACCCGGATGAGGTGGCCTTGGAGTTGCTGAAAAGTGAGCTGGGTGCCACACGGCTGGATGGTTGACAACCCTCGTTCACAGGACGTTAAGTTAACCGGAGTTCGCACTCGACGGTAGTATGAACGGGTGGCCGCGAGCCGCGGTATGGCGAAGTTCTATGGTATGCGCAGGCATGCGTGTACCAAGTACTCGTCATCGCCGCTGCTTGTCGACTTTTGTACAGCGTCAGGACGGTCGGTCTCCGGACCCGATCGGCGAGGTCACTCGCATGGACGGACGAATGTTCGGCCGCCGCACCCTTAAGGAAGGAACACTCCGATATGACCACAGAGGCCTACATTTACGAGGCCATCCGCACCCCGCGCGGACGCGGCAAGAAGAACGGTTCGCTGCACTCGGTCAAGCCGATCGATCTGACTGTTGGTCTGATCCAGGAGCTGCGCGGCCGTTTCCCGAACCTCGACGAGGACCGGATCTCGGACCTGATCCTGGGTGTCGTCGCGCCGGTGGGTGACCAGGGTGCCGATATCGCCCGCACCGCCGTGACCGTGGCCGCCCTGCCCGACACCGTCGGCGGCTTCCAGCTCAACCGCTTCTGCGCCTCCGGCCTCGAGGCCGTCAACCTTGCCGCGCAGAAGGTCCGCTCCGGCTTCGACGACCTGGTCATCGCCGGTGGCGTCGAGTCGATGTCCCGCGTGCCGATGGGCTCCGACGGTGGCGCTTGGGCGCTGGACCCGGCCACCAACTACGACACCTACTTCGTGCCGCAGGGTGTCTCCGCCGACCTGATCGCCACCATCGAGGGCTTCTCCCGCGATGACGTGGACGCCTACGCCGTGCGCTCGCAGGAGCTCGCCGCCAAGGCCACCACTGGCGGCTACTTCGCCAAGTCGATCGTTCCGGTCAAGGACCAGAACGGCCTCGTCGTCCTCGACAACGACGAGCACATGCGTCCCGGCACCACCGCCGAGGACCTGGCGAAGCTGAACCCGTCCTTCGCCGTGGTCGGCGAGATGGGCGGCTTCGACGCCGTGGCGCTGCAGAAGTTCCACTTCGTCGAGAAGATCAACCACGTCCACCACGGCGGTAACAGCTCGGGCATCGTCGACGGCGCCGCGCTGGTGTTGGTCGGTTCGGAAGAGGCGGGCAAGGCCTCCGGCCTGACCCCGCGTGCGCGCGTCGTCGCGACCGCCACCAGTGGCGCCGACTCCACCATCATGCTGACCGGTCCCACCCCGGCCGCCAAGAAGGCGCTGGCCAAGGCGGGCCTGACCCTCGATGACATCGACCTGGTCGAGATCAACGAGGCCTTCGCCTCCGTGGTGCTGAAGTTCCAGAAGGATCTGCAGATCCCGGACGAGAAGCTGAACGTCAACGGCGGCGCCATCGCGATGGGCCACCCGCTGGGTGCCACCGGCGCGATGATCACCGGCACCATGGTCGACGAGCTGGAGCGCCGCAACGGCCGCTACGCGCTGATCACCCTCTGCATCGGTGGCGGCATGGGCGTCGCCACGATCATCGAGCGCGTCTAACCCAACCGACAGCTGAGAATTCACGGCGGCGTTCGCGCAGGCCCGGAGGCGGTACACGGAGGGACCGCGAACGCCGCCAATTAGACACAGGAGACACGGAGCTGTGAGCGAGACCAACATGATCGGTTGGGAGCAGGATTCGGACGGTATCGTCGTTTTGACGATGGACGACCCGAACCAGGGCGCCAACACAATGAACGAGCTGTACAAGACGTCGATGACCGCGACTGTCGACCGGCTCGAGGCCGAGAAGGACAGCATCACCGGCGTGGTGATCACCTCCGCGAAGAAGACCTTCTTCGCCGGCGGCGACCTGAAGAACATGATGAAGGTCGGCCCGGAAGACGGCCAGGCCCTCATGGAGGAGCTCGGCACCATCAAGTCGGCGCTGCGCCGGCTGGAGACCCTGGGCAAGCCGGTCGTCTCGGCGATCAACGGCGCCGCCCTCGGCGGTGGCCTGGAGATCACTCTGGCGACCCACTACCGAATCGCCGCGGATGTGCCCGGCGTGCAGCTCGGCCTGCCCGAGGCGACCCTTGGCCTGCTGCCTGCCGGTGGCGGTGTCATCCGCACCGTGCGCATGTTCGGCCTGCAGGGCGCGCTGATGCAGTTCCTGCTGCAGGGCAACAAGTATCGCCCGGCCAAGGCCAAGGAACTCGGCCTGATCAACGAGGTCGTCGGCTCGGTCGAGGAGCTGGTGCCCGCCGCCAAGGCGTGGATCAAGGCCAACCCGGAGGGCGGCGTGCAGCCCTGGGACAAGAAGGGCTTCAAGATTCCGGGCGGCACCCCGTCCAGCCCGGCCTTCGCCGCCAACCTCCCGGCCTTCCCGGCCAACCTGCGCAAGCAGCTCAAGGGCACCAACATGCCCGCACCGCGCGCCATCATGTCGGCCGCGGTCGAAGGCTCGCAGGTCGACATCGACAACGCGTCGCTGATCGAATCGCGCTACTTCGTCTCGCTGCTGACCGGCCCGGTCGCGAAGAACATGATCCAGG
Organism: Nocardia sp. NPDC050412; assembly: GCF_044458825.1. NCBI lineage: Bacteria > Bacillati > Actinomycetota > Actinomycetes > Mycobacteriales > Nocardiaceae > Nocardia > Nocardia sp. NPDC050412. The sequence goes on along the minus strand of NZ_JBITIJ010000008.1, from coordinate 361,320 downwards.
CGTTCTTCTTCGACCTGCAGTCGATCAACAACGGCGGTTCGCGGCCCAAGGATGTCCCGAAGAAGGAGATCCGCAAGGTCGGTGTGCTCGGCGCGGGCATGATGGGCGCGGGCATCGCCTACGTCTCGGCCAAGGCGGGCTACGAGGTCGTGCTGAAGGACGTCACCATCGAGGCGGCCGAGCGCGGTAAGAACTACTCCGAGAAGATCGAGGCCAAGGCGCTCTCGCGCGGCAAGACCACCGAGGAGAAGTCCAAGGCGCTGCTGGACCGGATCAAGCCGTCCGCGGATCCGGCCGACTTCGCCGGTGTCGACTTCGTCATCGAGGCGGTCTTCGAGAACACCGAGCTCAAGCACAAGGTGTTCCAGGAGATCGAGGACATCGTCACCCCGGACGCGCTGCTGGGTTCGAACACCTCCACCCTGCCGATCACCGGTCTGGCGACCGGTGTGAAGCGCCAGGAGGACTTCATCGGCATCCACTTCTTCTCGCCGGTCGACAAGATGCCGCTGGTGGAGATCATCAAGGGTGAGAAGACCTCCGATGAGGCGCTGGCCCGGGTGTTCGACTACACCCTCGCGATCAAGAAGACCCCGATCGTCGTCAACGACAGCCGCGGCTTCTTCACCTCGCGCGTGATCGGCACCTTCGTCAACGAGGCGATCGCCATGCTCAACGAGGGCATCGAGCCCGCGTCCATCGAGCAGGCGGGCCTGCAGGCGGGCTACCCGGCCGCGCCGCTGCAGCTGTCGGACGAGCTGAACCTGACGCTGATGCAGAAGATCGCCAAGGAGACCCTGGAGGCCGCCGAGAAGGGTGACAACACCCTCGGTGTGAAGCGGCACCCGGCGCAGGATGTCATCGACTACCTGGTCGAGCAGGGCCGTCCGGGTCGTCTGGGCAAGGCCGGTTTCTACGAATACGACGAGGACGGCAAGCGCCTCGGCCTGTGGCCCGGGCTGCGCGAGCACTTCAAGACCACCGCCGGTTTTGCTGTGCCGCTGCAGGATCTGATCGACCGCATGCTGTTCATCGAGGCGATCGAGACCCAGAAGTGCTTCGACGAGGGTGTACTGACCACCACCGCCGACGCCAACATCGGCTCGATCTTCGGCATCGGCTACCCGGCCTGGACCGGTGGTGTGCACCAGTTCATCGTCGGTTACCCGGGCGGCCAGGCGGCCTTCGTGGAGCGCGCCGACTACCTCGCCAAGACCTACGGTGAGCGTTTCGAGGTCCCGGCCTCGCTGCGCAAGTAGTCACGCGGTAACTCGCTAACGGCAAGCCCGCCACCGCATTTCGCGGTGGCGGGCTTTTCGCCGTTTCGGGGCGCAGGCGCCGCTGGGCAACGACTTCGGCCCGGTGTCCGAACCTCGGCCGAGCAGGTTACCCAGATCGTGGCACTAGCTTGCCAGACAGTAGTTCATCCGAAGGTAAAGCCGCCACCGAATTCACGGCGGCGGGTTTTGTTCAGCTGGGGCGCAGGTCCTCGGCTGCTTGGTAGTACGCGTCGGCGGCGCGGGTGAAGTAGTCGAAGAGCACCTCGCGTTGTTCGGGTGAATAGCCGCCGATGATTTCGCCGATGGCGCGCCGGGCAGGGGCCAGGATTTCATCGAGATCGGCTGGCTTGTCGATCAATTCGACAATCACCTTGCGGCGGTCGCCGGGGACCGGGACGCGGCGCACATAGCCCGCGTCTTCGAGGCGATCGATGAGGCGGGTGGTGGGACCGGTGGTCAGGCCGCTGCGGGTGCCCAATTCACCGGGCGTCATGCCGCCGTTGAGTTCCAGGATGTTCAGCGCGTAGAGGTCCGTCGCGCCCAGGTCGACGGCGCGCGCACCGGCCTGTCCGTGCAGCATGACCGCGCTCAGATAGCGGCGGTAGACCGCGCTCGCGTCCTCGCGCATCGGTGGTGTTGACACGGATACCTCCATCTTCTAATCTCTTCTTCAACGAAGAAACTTCTTACACGAAGAAAGCTCTTCTAAGAAGAAATCTAGCATGGAGGACCATCATGACAAGCAATGACACCCAGGCGATCGAGGCCGTACTCGCGGAATTGGTCGACGCATGGGGCCGCGGCGATGCCGACGTATACGGCACCGTCTTCACCGAAGACGCCACCTACACAAGCTTTCTCGGCACCCTCTACCGCGGCCGCGCCGATATCGTCGCCTCGCATCGCGCCCTGTTCGGCAGTGTCCTGAAGGGCACCCTGCTGGCCGACGACATCGTCGATATTCGCTTCTACGGTCCGGATACGGCTGTGGTCAACAGCCACGGCGACACCTACAAGGGCAAGCCCAAGCAACTCACCAAGACCCAGACCTACACCTTGGTCCGCCGCGACGGCCGCTGGCTGATCGCCGCCTTCCAGAACACCAAGCGCAACAGGCTGATGGAGCGCATTACCTACCTCTCCACCCCGGCCGCCCGCCCGGCCGCCGAGCGCTGAACTCCTACTGCCCCAAAGGATCCGCTATGAACGCCCCCGAGCCCCGCAATCGCCGCCGCATCGTCTCCCGCGTCCTCGCCGCCTCCGCCATCACCCTCGGTGTCGCCGCGGGCGGCGGTTACCTCTGGCTGGACCAGACCTCGGACGTGCACAACCTCGGCACGCCCGCCTGCACCACCGTCAGCACGCCCGCACCGCAGTCGGCCCGGGAAATCTGCGATCTGCTCGACCAACTCACCGACGCCTGGGGTCGCGGCGACGCCGACGCCTACGGTGCCCTGTTCACCGAGGACGCCACCTACACCAGCTTCGTCGGCACCTACTACCAGGGCCGCGCCGATATCGTCGAGGGGCACCGCGCCCTGTTCAAGGGCTTCAAGAAGGGCACCGAACTCACCGATTCGATCCTCGGCATCCGCTTCTACGGTCCGGATACCGCCGTTGTCACCAGCCGCGGCGATACCTATAAGGGCGACCCGAAGCAGCCTGAGGAGTTGTCGAAAACGCAGACCTACACTGTCGTTCGCCAAGACGGTCGCTGGTTGATCGCCGCGTTCCAGAACACGCAGCGCAAGAACGTCATGGAGCGGATCTCGTTTCTCTACGATCCCGCGACCAGGCCCATCGCCGAGCGCTGAGGTGGTCGGGACCACGCTGTTTCGAAAGCCACCCACTCGGGTTGATACCGCGCTACGTTGGAGTATGCGTGACCTATCGGACATCGCGGGATGTCGCGATGTCCGATGTCCGTGTGTTTCTCGGTCGCCGGTGACGCCGATTCGTTGTGAATTCGAGGTGGTCACATGAGTCCACGGATGCGTTCGGGCAAGGCAAACGCCGAATCGACTTCGGCCGAATCGGACACACAGCGACATGCGCCCATCGATATCGTCGACGAGTTGGAGGCGATGGGCCTGTCGAATGCGGTCGAGATCGGCCGGGGCGGGTTCGGGGTGGTGTACCGCTGTGTCCAGTACGCATTGGACCGGGTGGTCGCGGTCAAGGTGCTCTCCTCGGAGATCGATGCCGAGAGCCGGGAACGATTCCTGCGCGAGGAGCAGGCGATGGGTCGGCTGTCCGGCCATCCGAATATCGTCGACATCCTGCAGGTCGATGTCACCCCGACCGGTGAGCCGTTCATTGTGATGCCCTTCTGCACCCGGGGTTCGCTCGAACAGGTCATTCGGGACCAGGGTCCGCTCACCTGGGCGGATTCCCTGCGGGCCGGGGTGAAACTGGCGGGCGCGATCGAGAGCGCGCATCGGGCCCAGATTCTGCATCGGGACGTCAAACCGGCGAATGTCCTGCTCAGCGCGTATGGCGAACCGCAGCTGACGGATTTCGGAATCGCCAGGATTCCGGGCGGTTTCCGCACCTCCAGCAGTTTGATCACCGGCTCACCCGCCTTCACCGCGCCGGAGGTGCTAAAGGGTGAGGACCCGACAGTCCGCTCCGATGTATACGGACTCGGCTCGACGCTGTTCGCCCTGCTGACCGGCCATGCTGCCTTCGAACGGCAATCGGGGGAGAAGGTGGTCGCGCAATTCCTGCGGATCACCACCCAGCCGGTGCCGGATCTGCACGGCCACGACATACCCGACGACGTTGCCGATGCCATCCAGTATGCGATGCACACCGATCCCGGAAACCGGCCCGCTTCGGCTTTCGAGTTCGGTGAGCTGCTGCGCACGGTGCAGGCCGAGCACGATCAGATGCCCGATGAGATGGCTCTGCTGGATACCTCGGTGGTCGCGCCGGAGGAGACGGAACATCCGAGCGCGGCCGAGGTGACGGTAACGCGACCGGCGGTCACCGCACGCCGCAGTTGGCCATTGACATTGCGTCCCGCGGTATCCCAGCATCCGGCCAACTCGGTCCCGGTCGCGCCGACCCCGCCCCCGACGGCGGCGACGAAATTTCGCCCGCCGACCCCCGCCCGTGACCCGGTGCCACGCCCGCGCCTGCTCGACAGTCTGCGTGCCGGTGGCCGCCGCCGACTCGCGGTGATCCACGCACCGGCTGGATTCGGCAAGAGCACGGTGGCCGCGCAGTGGCGCAATGAGCTGGCCGATGGCGGGGTCCCGGTGGCCTGGCTCGGCGTCGACCAGGACGACGATAACGAGATCTGGTTCCTGGCCCACCTCATCCAGGCGATCCGCCGGGTCCGCCCGGATATCGGCGAAGGTTTGGATCAGGTGCTCGAGGAACGGCCCGCCGATGCGGTCGCCTACGTCATCTCCACGCTGATCGATGAGATCCATGCCAGCGCAACCACCGTCGTGGTGATCGTGGACGACTGGCACCGGGTCAGCGACGCGGGTGCGCGGCGGGCGATGGATGCGCTGTTGGACAACGGATGTCACCATCTGCGCTTCGTGGTGACCAGCCGTGAGCAGTCGGGTCTGCCGACCAGTCGGATGCGGGTGCACGACGAATTGATCGAGATAGGCTCCTCGGTGTTGCGCCTGACCACCGCGGAGACCAAGGAAATACTGGTGCAGCGCAACGGATTCGCGCTCACTGATAACCAGATCGAACAGATCCACGCTGCCACCGACGGTTGGCCGGCGGCCGTGCAATTGGTGAGTTTGTCGTTGCGCGGCAATGTCGATCCGGATCGGTTGATCGCGAATCTCGCTGAAGGCAGTCACGGCATCCGCGAGTATCTCGCCGAAAACGTTCTGGACGCCCTCGAACCCAAGATGCTCGACTTCCTGACCTCGATTTCGATCACCGAGCGGGTCAGCGGTTCGCTGGCCTCGGCGCTTTCGGAGGAGCCGAACGGCGAAACGATGCTCGAGCAGGCCGAACAGCGCGAGTTGTTCGTCCGGCGCATTGCGCACGATCCCGAGTGGTTCCGGATGCAGCCGCTGTTCGCCGAACATCTGCGGGCGCGGTTGGAGCGGGCCGATCCGAGCAAGTTGAAGGCGTTGCACCGCAAGGCAGCTCGCTGGTACGCCGAACATAATTTGCTGCGCAAGTCGGTCGATCACGCGCTCGCGGCGACGGATCTGAAGATGGCGCTGGATCTGCTCGAGAGCGGGGGCATGGACCTGATCGATAAGTCCCGCCTCGCGACGCTGCTCGGGACGGTTTCGAAACTGCCGGTGCAGCAGGTGGCTTCGCGTTCCAAACTGCTGATGGCCGTGGCCAGGGCGAATGTGAATCTGCAGCAGCCCGCCGCAGCGCGCGCGGCCTTGGGCCGATTGTCCAATGTGCTGGCGCGCGGGTCGTCCACCGATGACGATGCGGACCGGCAGCGCTGCCAGGCCGCGGTGCTCGCGGCCTCGGATCAGATCGCGCGCGACCACACCGAAGGTGTGCTCGATCGGGTTGCCGAATGTTTGAAGAAACCCGATGAACTACCCGCCTGGACCGTATCGACCGCCGCGAATCTGACCTCCTTCGTGCGATTGTGCGAATTCGATTTCGACGGCGCGCGCGAAATCCAGGAATGGGCGGCGCCGTATCACGCCCGATCCAAGGATCCACTCGGCGCGGTTTTCGGACTGTGCGGCACGGGTGCCGCGGCCTATGAACAGCTCGATATCGCCACTGCCACAAGTTGTTTCCAGCAGGCGTGGGAGACCGCACGGGAGAGGTCGGGTCCGCGCTCGGATGCGGTGCGGGTCGCCGCGGCGCTGCTCGGGGAAATGAGTTACCGCCGGGGTGATCTGGATACCGCCGACCGACTGCTCGATGAGAGTCATCAGCTGGTCACCCGGGTCGGGCCGGTGGACTTCCTGATTTCCACCTTCGTGGTCGGTGCCAGGGTCAAGGCCGCGCTCGGCGATCTGTATACCGCCACCGCCCGGCTCGACGAGGGTGATCGAATCGCCGCTGATAACAGGCTGATTCGGCTCGCCGCGCATATACGCGCCGAGCGGCTGCGCCTGGGACTGCTGACCGATACCGCGGCCCGGCGGGTCGCCGACGCCGCGACCGGATACGAATCGGATATCTCCGGAACCATCCACCAGGCCCATCGGATGACGGGCGCGGCGGCGCTGGCAGCGGAGGCGGAGGAGATCGCCGCGATCCGCGCACTGCTGTCCGAGCGTCAGCTGCGCGCCGATGATCGCGCGGTGCGTCGAGCTCGCGCACTCCATGCTCGCATGGTCGAGCAGCACCGGTCCCGTGCGGAATTGGATACCGTACTGCTGCTGGCCGAATGTCTGGCGGCCTCCGGCTGGGTCGGCGAGGCCACCGGACTGCTGCTGCCAGCGGCGGCCACCTGCGCCGAACACGGTTGGACTATGCCGCTTCTGGATGCGGGACCCGGTGTGCTCGGCATCCTGCGGGTGCTGCGCACCGAAATGCGCGCGACGCCGGGACAACCCGGCGAAACGACGCTGCCCGCCCTATTCCTGGATGAACTCCTGGGCTAGGACGGGCAGTATCGGTCGCTGCTTACGGCTGCCACCACGGACGCAACGGCAGACCCGATTCGCCGTTCGGTCCGAGCTTGACGCCGAGCACCTGGTGCAGCTGAACCACATTGCGCTGGAAGCCGAGTCGGCAACCGGCCATGTACAGGCCCCACACCTTCGCGGTGCCCTCGCCGACTTCTTCGACGCAGGCATCCCAGTTGGCGACCAGATTCTTACACCATTCGTGCAGCGTGAGCGCGTAATGCTCGCGCAGGTTCTCCTCGTGCATCACCTCGAGGCCGACATTCTGGATCTCGGAGATGATCCGGCCCGAGCCGATCAGTTCGCCGTCCGGGAAGACGTAGCGGTCGATGAAGTCACCGGCCTTGGTGGTCCGGGTGTTGTCGGGTCTGGTGATGCAGTGGTTCAGGAACAGGCCGCCGTCGCGCAGCTTGCTCTTGATGTAGTCGAAGTAGAACGGGTAGTTGTGCACCCCGATGTGCTCGGTCAACCCGATCGAGGAGACGGCATCGAAGCCGGCCTCCGGGATATCGCGGTAATCGGAATGCCGCACCTCGGCGAGATCGGACAGGCCCTGTTCGGCGATCTTCTGCTGTGCCCATTCGGCCTGTTCCGCGGATAGTGTCGCGCCGATGACCTTGACGCCGCGCTTGGCCGCGTAGCGCACCATGCCGCCCCAGCCGCAGCCGATATCGAGCAGCCGGTCGCCCTCCTTCAGCCGCAGCTTGTCGAAGACCAGACGGTATTTGTTCTCCTGAGCCTGCTCCAGCGTCCAGCTCTCATCACCGTAGGCCGCGCAGGTGTAGGTCATCGAGGGGCCGAGGACGTATTCGTAGAAGGTGTTGGAGACGTCGTAGTGGTGGTGGATGGCCTCGGCATCGCGAGTCTTGGAGTGCCGCAGGCCCTCCAGCGCGATCCGGCGCCAGCGCGGCAGTGTTTCCTGTGGCGGCGGCGCGATCGGCTTGAGCCGCTCCCACCCGAGCGACCGGGCGATGGTGACCAATGCGAGCGCCGACGGACGACGGAACTTCAGCCCGTCCATTGCCCTGAGGATGTCGTACGGGTCGCCGGGGTGCACGCCGGTGGCGGTCATATCGCCGGAGATGTAGGCGCGGGCCATGCCGAGATCACCGGGCGCGGTCGCCAGATAGTTGATGCCGCGTGGGGTCTTGATCTCCAGCGCGTACTTCGAGTCCTCCGGTCCGGTCGCGCTGCCATCGTATGCGGTCAGCCGGATCGGCACCTCGCCGTCGACGAGGATCTCGAAGATCTCGGCAATGCTGAGTTTTGTCCCGAGGTCCGCGAAGACATCGGAACGGTCCTTGAATGTAGTCATTTGCGTTGCACCGCCTTCGAATACAAATCCAGCAGTCGCTGGTCCGGGTCGTAGCGCTTCTTCAAATCGGTGTAGATCTCGCCGCCGTACAGGGCCGCGAATTCATCCTTGCCGTAGTACGAATCCGAGTACAGGGATTTGTGCCCGTCGAACTCGGTGACGGTCTGCTCGATCGCGCGGTTGGCCTTACCCTCCTGCTGACCTGCGACGGTCGGCACCGCGGACCAGAATCCGACATTGACGTAGGTACGGTTCGGCTGCAGCGGATACAGCGGCCATGGACGCCCCGCGCTCGATGCGCGGTTCTCGCGCAGTCGCAGCGGGCACAGCCAGATCGGTTCGATCGGAATTTCGCGCAGGAACCATTCGACGAAATCCGCGGTCCGCTCGACCGGGACTTCGATGTCCTGCACTACACGCTCACGCGGCGGATTGCCCTGGCGGGCCTCCAGTTTGTCGCCGATGTTGTACTTGTGATCGAGTGCGATGAGCTTCCAATAGAAGCTGCTGCGCCGGTAGCGCTTCGGCCAGAACCGCCGGATCTTCGGGTTCTGTGTGCCGAAGGCGCGTGAGCACCAGAACCAGTCGGTGTCCCAGCGCCAGAGATAGTCGTGGATGGTCAGCCGGTCGCGTTTGGGCCGGTCGGAATCGTGCTGGATGGACCGGTAGTAGATGTCCATGCCGGTGTAGTCGCTGACCGGGCCGGGTTCGTCGGTCTGACGGCCCAGCGTCAGATAGCTTTCCTCGGCGGTGAAGACCACACCGTCGAGATAGTCGACGCGCTCACCGTCGTAGGTCTTGTCCGTGACGATCCGGGCGAGGGTGGACTCCAACTCGCGCAGGTCGTGGAATCGGACATGGCGCAGCGCCACATAGGGCTGGACGGTCTCCAGTTCGATCTTCAGGCGGACCGAATAGCCGAGAGTGCCGTAGGAGTTCGCAAAGCCGCGGAACAGGTCTGCGTGCTCGCCATCCGGTGTCGCGGTGATGATCTCGCCCGCCCCGGTCAGCACATCCATCTCCAGCACCGACTCGTGCGGCAGTCCGCTGCGGAACGAGGTGGATTCGATGCCGAGGCCGGTGACCGCGCCGCCGAGGGTGATCGTCTTGAGCTGCGGCACCACCAGCGGGGCGAGCCCGTAGGGCAATGTCGCGGCTACCAGATCCTCGTAGGTCGTCATTCCGGCGACGTCGGCGGTCTTGGCCTCGGCGTCCACCGTGATTACCTTGGCGAGCCCGGAAACATCCAGGCCGGGGGCGGTGTTCTTGGCCCTGGCCCGGAACAGATTCGAGGTCTTCTTGGCCAGTCGCACGTTGGCGTTCGCGGGTATCGCGCGGTAACTGGCCAACAGCCGGTCCACCCCCGCTCGATGCGCGGCGAACCCTGATTCGTGTGCGGCCGATGCGTCTCCGGCCTTCCCCAACAGACTCACTGCCACTCCTCGACGCTAGTACGCACCGGTAACACAAGCCACTGCAAGGTCACCGACGAGGGATAAATGTCACGCTTCTGTTGCATCGGGAATACCCAGGACTCGCCGTGTCAGTCCGGCGGTGATCCGGGCGGTTTCGAACACCCGATTCGCACGATGTATTGCATGGATCCCCTCCGGCGCAATCTGATCGGGAAGCCTAACAGTGCGGACGGGTCGGCGCGCGGTGATCAACATCGCGGCGCGCGGACCGCCCTGGGCTCCACGAAGCGGTGGCGACAGGGCAGGATAGGAGGCAACCGTAGCGATTGCGTGTACGTCGCTCGAAAAGATCAGTAGCCGGACAAGGAGCTCATCGTGGGACAGGTCAGCGCCAGCAGTTCGATCGCCGTCGAGGCGGATCCGCAGCGCGCACTCGAGGCCATCGCGGATTACGAGAAGGTGCGTCCGCGCATCCTCTCCGCGCACTACCGCGACTACAAGGTGGTCGAGGGTGGTCAGGGCGCGGGCACCGTCGCCGAATGGACCTTGCAGGCGACCGAAAAGCGTTCCCGCAACGTGCACGCGGTCGTGTCGGTATCGGATTCCATCGTGACCGAACGTGATTCGAATTCGACGCTGGTGAACACCTGGACGGTGACGCCGGACGGTACCGGTTCGCAGGTCACGCTGCGTACGTCGTGGAAGGGTGCGGGCGGTATCGCGGGGATCTTCGAGGGGATCTTCGCGCCATTGGGGCTGAAGAAGATTCAGGCCGAGGTGCTTGCGAACCTGCAGCGCGAACTCGCCTGAGATAGCCGGAAAGGCCCGACACGAGTCGGGCCTTTTCCATTATCCGGCTTCCTTTATCCGGCCGCGATATCGAAGAGATTGCCCTCCGGATCGGCCAGTGTCGTCCATTGCGTGCCGTACTCGTCGAAATCGCCGATGTGCTCGGCGCCGAGGCCGATCGCGCGATCGACCTGTCCGCGCCGGTCCGCGGCCTTCAGATCCAGGTGAATCACATTCTTGCCGGGCGTCTTATCCGGCACCTGGATGAACATCAGCACCGGCGCAACGCCTTCGGCCGTTCCGACCGTGGCGAACTCCGGGCTGGCGTTCTCGTCCAGCCGGCGATTCAACAGCTCGGACCAGAAACCGGCCAGCGTCGCGGCATCGGCACAGTCGAAAGTGATATGCCCGATCGTGAGTGTCATTGCGGTTCTCCCTGTTTGATGGGCCAGCAGACTTCGGTGCGGTAGGCGTTGGGGTCCTCGATTTGGCCCGGGCCGAGGACGTACAGCTCACGGACGGGTTCGGCGAGCGAGGTGTCGTATTCGGCGACGTGGCTGCCGAGGGCGCCATAGGTGCGGTCGAAATCGTCGAACGGGCCGGAGTGCACGGCGATCGCGAAGCGGCGCGCGGGCAGTTCGATGATCGAGAGTTCGCTCGGTAAGGCGATCCGTGCGGCGGCCTGTATGGGCACGAACGCGGCGACCTCGCCCCCGTCGTTCTCGAAGAACTCCATCGAATAGGTGGCGCCGTCGACACCGGCGGGCGCGATATGCGCCGCGGCCAGCGTCTCGTGCAACAGCTGATACGCGGCCGCGCACCAACCATCGAGTGCATCCTTGCTCACCGAATCGACATACGCGAGCGCCGGAAAGGCCGCGATCGACCGGTATTCGACGGTGAGCGGCGCGGCCTGGGTGAGCAGCGACCGCAGCGAAGCAACCACCGACTGCGTGCGCCGCAACTCCGCCTCCATACGTTCGAGATGTGCGCGCAATGCGGCATCCCGGGTTTCGGTATCCGGCGCCGCCAACACCGCCTTGATCTGCGGCAGCGGCATATCCAGCCCCCGCAGCCGCCGGATCAGATGCGCCTGCGCAACTTGATTCACCGAATACCGCCGATACCCCGACCCCGCATCGATCGCGACCGGTTCGAGCAGCTCGACCTCGTGGTAGTACCGCAGCGTCTTCACACTGAGGTAGGTCAATCTGGCGAACTCCCCGATCGAGACCGTCACTGTCATACCTCCCAGCGAACACTCTCCAGCAAGGGGAGAGTCAACAACCCGCGAATGTCGTGCCGGACGGCAATCGGACGTATGCGATATCCGTCAGCGGTGCGGGACCAACCGAGTCGACTTGCCGAACCATGGCAATCATGTCGCCGAGGGGTGATCACTCGCGCTCGGCTCCCGCTGGCCAAACGATCTGCACCGGTACACCGTGGCGGCGCGCGAGATCGACAACCGTGCCGGTACCGCCTTCGGCGCTGGCCTGCCCATCCCACACCGCGAAGAGCCGATCACAGGATGACAGCATGGCTTCGTTCGCGGCCTCGTAGGCTGCCCGCCCGGCGTCGTCGAAGTTCATGACGCGCACGGTGTCGGCACGTGCGATCAGCTTGTCGAACAGGTCGGCGTGGTCGGGCTCCACCTTCCGCTCACGGTAGTTGGTCGACGGCACTACCACTTCGAGCCGCCCACCGGCGTCGAGCACGGCCTGTGCGAACACCGAGTCAGCGCCACGCGCTATACAACTGATCCCTACGAGTTCGACGGGGTCGCCCAGGTCGGCGAGCAACTTGCTGATCTCGTCGTACACCAACCGGACTGTGTCCATGGTGATGTTCATGTGTCCGGTGATGCCGATGCGAGCCATGGGAACTTTCTATACCCGGACCAAGGGGCGCATCCGGTCTCGAAGTTCGGAGACCACGCTTACTGTCGTCAGTGGTTCGGTCCGGCTGTACAGCTCGACCTAGTACGTCAGCGCGAAGGTGAGCAGCAGGGTGGTCTGGAAGTAGCCGCGCCACCAGGAGTAGCCGAACCAAACATTGGGCGTGACCTCGCGGATCTCGTCGTAGACCTGCGGGGTCGGTGAAGGGGCGTAGTTCAACGCCCAGGTCGGGCCGCCATCGGTGATCGCGGGTGCGGTGTAGACATCGGCCTGCCATGCCTCGAGGCCCGCAGGGGTGATCCGGTTCACCAGAAAGCCGCCGTCGGGGCCGGTGTAAAAGGTCTTGCCGATCCATAAGGACGGGGCCACGGCCTCCATGATGGGCGGCCTGGTCACCCAGCCGTTGGTGACGCCACTCGGCACCTCGCCGCGCGGGGCGTCGCGGAAGATCGCGTCCTGCTGTTCGGCCGAGCATCGCAAGCGCAGCGACTCGATGGTCGCGGCCGGATTATCGGGATAGAGGACGCACCCGCCGCCATAGTCCGCCGTCGCGTCGACGGCCTCGGAGTCAACAACCTCGGAGTCAACAACCTCGGGGTCGACAACTTCGGAGCCGACAACCTCGGGGTCGACGATGCCGGAATCGGCGGCAGCGGGGCCAGCGGCCCCGAGGAACAGACTGCCCAGTGTGAGCACCACAGTGCCCATGAAAAGAACCCGCATTGCTGTCTCCAGAACTCACCACACACCCGGTCCGACCCTGCATCGATCGTAAGACGGTGGCCTTGCGGACATCTGATTAAAAATCGAACTGTTATCTGGCGGCTCGGGGCTGCGGACACGGCCGTCGTCGCGCCCACTAGGCTGAACGATGACATTTTCCGCAGAGAGGACAAGCCGTGCAGCCCGGTGGTCAGTTCGATATGCAGCAATTACTCGCCCAGGCGCAGCAGATGCAGCAGGCGGTGATGCAGGCCCAGGCCGAGATCGCGGCCACCGAAGTGCAGGGACAGGCCGGCGGCGGCCTGGTCCAGGTCACCATCAAGGCGAGCGGTGAGGTCATCGCGCTGAGCATCGATCCGAAGATCGTCGACCCCGACGATGTCGAGGGACTGCAGGATCTGGTGATCGGCGCGGTCAACGACGCCATGTCCAACGCACAGCAGCTGGCTGCCGAGCGGCTCGGCCCGCTGGCCGGCGGCGGGTCGCTGCCGGGTCTGCCCGACTTCTGATCCGGGGACGTCTTTGTACGAGGGCCCGGTCCAGGATCTGATCGACGAGTTGGGCAAGCTGCCCGGCGTCGGTCCGAAAAGCGCGCAGCGCATCGCATTTCATCTGCTCCAGGTCGAGCCGCCCGAAATCGACCGGCTGCAGGCCGCTTTGCAGAAGGTGCGTGACGGCGTGCAGTTCTGCATTGTCTGCGGCACGGTCTCGGATAACGAAATGTGCCGCATCTGTTCGGATCCGCGCCGCGACCGCACCATGATCTGTGTGGTCGAGGAGCCCAAGGATGTGCAAGCCATCGAGCGCACCCGCGAATTCCGCGGGCGCTATCACGTACTCGGTGGTGCGCTCGATCCGCTCAGCGGCATCGGACCCGATCAGCTGCGCATTCGAGAGCTGTTGGCGCGCATCGGCAATCAGGAGGACGGCGTCGATGTCAGCGAGGTGATCATCGCGACCGACCCGAATACCGAGGGCGAGGCGACGGCCACCTACCTGGTGCGGATGCTGCGCGATTTTCCCGGACTGTCGGTGACGCGATTGGCATCCGGTCTGCCGATGGGCGGCGATCTCGAATTCGCCGACGAACTCACCCTCGGCCGTGCGCTGTCAGGTCGGCGGGCACTGTAGCTTGCGTTCGGCCGGGCACGGGTTACTGTGTCGGGGATGAGCATCGAGTTCTTGCTGACCACGCTCGTCATCGTCGCCACACCCGGAACCGGCGTGCTGTTCACGCTCGCGGCCGGACTCTCCCGGGGAACGCGGGCCAGCGTGATCGCGGCCTTCGGCTGCACGCTCGGCATCATTCCGCACATGATCGCGGCCGTCACCGGGCTGGCCGCACTACTCAATGCGAGTGCCGTCGCCTTTCAGACACTGAAGTATCTCGGTGTCGCATACCTGCTGTACATGGCGTGGAACACGTTCCGGGACAAGGGCGCATTGGCCGTGCCGGAAGCCGAAGCCGGAACGCCTTCGGCCCGACAGGTGATCACCTCGGCGGTGCTGCTCAATATCCTCAACCCGAAGCTGACGATCTTCTTCTTCGCCTTCCTGCCCCAGTTCGTGCCGACCGGTGCGCCGAATGCGTTGGCGCGCATGCTCGAACTGAGCGGACTGTTCATGCTCGCCACATTCGTGGTGTTCGCGATCTACGGTGCCTGCGCGGCCGCCGTACGCAACCAGGTGATTTCTCGGCCCGTCGTGGTCACCTGGATGCGTCGAGTTTTCGGGGCCTCGTTCATTGCCCTGGCCGGTCGGCTTGCAGTACAGAATCAGTAAGCGTCAGACGGTGATTCGACTCCAGGGCAGAGCCTGAAGTCGCGTGCGGTCGTCGATGGCCCAGTCCCAGATCAGCTCCGCGACGGTCTGCGGGTCGGTAACGGTGATGCCGAAGTGCTGGTCCGGGGCGCCATCTCGATATTCGAGGGTGAATGTCCCGGACTTGTCACGGTAGGTCTGGATGTAGACCTGCTCGTCACGTTCGACGACCAGATACGGATTCGGCGGTGCCAGTTCGGAAACCCACTGGTCGGCAAGGGCTTTCGTCAGATAGGGGAATTCGCCCGCGCCGCCGTGGGTGACCAGCGCGGGCACATGTCCGGCCGGATCGATGAGCCAGGCCAGTTGCGGATCGTAGACCGCGTAGTCGAGCGGTGTCGCGATCTCGAAAAGCAATTGCCGGACGAATCCGATCGCGTCGTACGGGCACGGCACGTGCAACACCGCACCGGTGGCCGCGCCGCCGACCGGAACCGTACTCAGGAATCCATCCTGCTCGGGTAGTTCGGCATTGCGCTTGTTCAGCTCCGCCGCCATCGCCGCGACCAGTTCCGTCGCCGGTTGCCCCTGCTGGGTAGCCAGATACGCATCGACCTGCGCGATCGTCATCGCGACACCGGACGGCAACAAGATGTGGTCGTAGCTCACGACTCCGCCTCGCCGGTGCCCGGCTCCGCCGTGCGCCACGACGCGCTGTGCTGATGGGTCACTCGCTGACGCTCGCTCACCAGGCCAGCGTACGGGTGCTTGATAGCGGCCGATCCGGCGCAGCCGGGGGTCAGGCGGTATGCGACCTATCCGGTGCGAGTACCGCGCAGGCGCAGCCACCGGCGATATCACCGCAGTCGACGACGAAGGCGTGCCGTGTGTGGTCGAGATCGATGCAGTCCGCTTCGGTGCATTCGGCGGTGCGTGCGAGGTGGACGATAAGGGTGCCGTGGCAGTGGTCGATGGCGGACTCGCAGGACGGGCACGTCGGCACGCGCATATGGCCTCCAGACGAGATCGGTTCGTGAATCGGTCATAGCACCAGCCCCCGACAGCTAGTGGGAGATCGGTCGCGTGTCGCGCCGCAACCAGCGGTGCGAGGCGGCGGGCCACACCACTTCCCGGGTCGATCCGGGGGAACTACGTGCGAAGATGGCAGCACAGTCCATCGACATCGGCGCGCCGGGCATCCTCGATCTGCGCCGGGCGCGCACGGTGTGAGGACTGGTCAGCGATCGGTAAGCGAGCGGACATATGTCCGCGCTCCAGATAACGTCTGGCAGGGGAAGCGAGGTCGGCGCGGTGACTATGCGCGACGAAGCGCGAGGCTCGGGTGCTCGGGAATCCGAGACGACGCTGCTGAATGCCGGACGGCTGAGTGTCCGCGAGCAGGTTGCCGAACAGTTCGCCAGATATCGCGCCGAGGGTGCGGATTCCGCAGGCTACGACGAATGCGGCCGGCCGACGGGCGGGTATTACGACGAGTTGGTCGATCCAACGGGTGGTGTGCGGCGCATGTGGTCGGAGTTGTCCGCGGATTTCGTGGAATTGGGCACTTCGGGGCTCGGGCGGCTGGACAGCCGGGTGCGCAGGCTCATCGATGACGACGGCATCTACTACACCGAGGTGGGAGCGGCCGGCGAGCCGCCGATGCCGACCGCTTGGCGGCTGGATCCGATTCCGCTGCTGATCTCCGCCGACGACTGGACCCGGCTGGAGGCCGGGCTGGTGCAGCGCTCGCGGGTGCTCGATGAGGTGCTCACCGATATCTACGGCGCGCGCCGCACCATCACCACCGGTCTGCTGCCGCCGGAGGTGGTGTTCGGCAATAGCGGATATGTGCGCGCCGCGCATGGCATCACGATTCCCGGGCGACACCAGTTGTTTCTGCACGCCTGCGATCTCAGCCGGTGGAGCGACGGACAGTTCCGTGTGATCGCCGACTGGGCGCAGGCGCCATCGGGTGCCGGATACGCGCTGGCGGATCGGCGGGTGGTGTCGACGGCGATTCCCGAAGCCTTCGAACATTCCAATCCGCGCCCGCTCACACCGTTCGCGCGGGCCATGCGGTTGATGTTGATCGAATCCGCGCCGATGGCCGATGACGATGATCCGGTCGTCGTGGTGCTGAGTCCAGGTGTGCATTCCGAAACCGCCTTCGACCAGGCCTATCTCGCTTCGACGCTCGGTTTTCCGTTGGTGGAGAGCGCGGATCTGGTGGTGCGCGACGGTGCCCTGTGGATGCGCTCGCTCGGCACGTTGAAGCGGGTCGATGTGGTGCTGCGGCGGGTGGACGCCGAATTCTCCGATCCGCTTGACCTGCGGCCGGATTCGCGGCTCGGGGTGGTCGGGCTGGTGGAGGTGTTGCGTCGCGGTGCGGTGACCGTGGTGAATACGATCGGCAGCGGGTTGCTGGAGAATCCGGCGCTGGCCGGGTTCCTGCCGCGGATCTCGCGGGCGCTGCTCGGAGAGGAGTTGGCGCTCGAGAGCGCGCCGACGTATTGGGGTGGCAATGACAGCGAACGCTCGCATCTGATCGCGAATCTGGATCGGCTGATCATTCGTTCGGCGGTCGACGGTGCGACGCTGTTCGGTCCGGAACTGTCCAATGCGCAACGCGCGGAGCTGGCCGTTCGGATCGAGGATCGCGGCTGGCAATGGGTCGGGCAGGAGCCCGCGCAGTTCTCGGTCGCGCCCGCGGTTCAGGGTTACGGCGGGCTCACCTCGGCACCTGTTGGTATGCGGCTGTTCTCGCTCGCCCGACGCGGCGGCTATACGGCGATGGAAGGGGGCCTCGGCCAACTGCGCCAACGCCTACAGCCTGAGCGAATAGTCATAAAGGTTGCCGCCAAAGACATCTGGGTCCGCGCGGCGCCCGCCGCTGTCGCCGCCATCGGCACCGAACCCACCCACGAGGAACGCGAACGCCGCGCCCCCACCCTCGAACCGATCAGCTCTCCCCGCGTCCTCAACGACCTGTTCTGGATGGGCCGCTACAGCGAACGCGCCGAAGCCGTTGTACGACAACTGATCGCAACCCACGACTGCTACCAGGACTATCGCTACCGCCCCTGGCTGGCAGGCGCCGACGCACTGCCTGCACTGATGGCCGCACTGGCCCGCACCACGGGGACGCTGGCTCCGCTCAGTGTGCTGCCTGATGGTGCCGGTGTCGTGCAGAAGTTGCCCGCGGAACCACCTGCGTCGCAGTCGCAATCAGCGGAGCAGGGGCCTATTGCGTCGAGCTCCGCTGATTCCTCGAAGCCGATGGCGGCGATCACCGCGCGGGCGGCGGTGCCTGGGACAGGGCGGGCCGGGCATGACTATTTGGTGGCGTTGACTGTCGATCAGGATATGCCGGGGTCGATGGCGTTTGCGATCCATCGGTACGGGTCGGCGGCGCGGGCGGTGCGCGATCAGCTGTCGGTGGATACCTGGATGATTCTGGGGGCGGTGGATCGGGCGCTGGTGGAATATCGGTTCACCGGTGATGATCAGGAAACGGCATTGTCGGCGCTGCATTCGCTGTCGTTGGCGGCGCTGCTTTCGCTGTCCGGTATCGGTGCCGAATCGCTGGTGCGCGATACCGGTTGGTACGTCATGGATATCGGCAAGCGCATCGAACGGGGGCTGTCGCTGACCGCATTGCTCGCGGCCGCGCTGACGAATGCCTATCGGCCGGAAGCCGAGCGGGTGGTCATCGAAACGGTGCTGAAGGCGACCGAGTCGTCGGTGAGTTACCGTCGTCGGCACCGGGATTCGGTGCGAGTATCGGCGGTCACCGGACTGCTACTTTTCGATGCCGGGAATCCGCGCTCGCTGGCCTATCAGCTGCATCGGCTCGATGCCGACTTCCAAGCGCTGCCGGGTAATTCGCGATCCTCCCGCCCGCAACGGCTGCTGGCCGATGCCCAGCGCATGCTGCGCCGGGTAGACCCGGACGAGCTGGATGTCACCGATGCCGAGGGTCGGCGTAGCGAACTGGCCGAGTTGTTGGAGGGCGTGCATTTGCGGTTGCGCAAGATCTCCGAATCGTTCGAGACCACGAAACTGGCGCTGCCGATCGGCATCCAGCCGCTGTGGGGTAGCACGAGGGTCGTTGGATGACCGTGCCCAACGCCGCCGCCCGGCGCTATCGGGTCGAGCATCGCACCACCTACAAATATTCCGGCGAGGTCACCAGCTCCTATGGGCGCGCCTATCTCACGCCCCGGGATTTTCCCGGACAGCGCCTGCTCTCCCATGAGATCCACATCGATCCGACACCATCGGACCGCTCGATCGGCACCGATGTGTACGGCAACACCACCTCGTATTTCCATGTCACGGCCGAACATACGAAGCTCGTGGTCACCGGCGAATCCATGGTCGAGGTCGAGGTACCAGATGCCACAGCTGTGAGCGCGACCGCCGAGCCGTGGGAGCGGTCCCGTCCGTGCACCGCGAATGGCCCACTCGCAGTGGAGTTCACCCTCGACCTGCATCCACCCGAGGTCACGCCCGAGCTCACCGCATACACCGCCGAATCTTTGAAGCCCGGCAGGCCACTACTGGAAGCGGTGACCGAACTCAACACCCGCATCTACGAAGACTTCACCTACAAATCCGGCTCGACGACGGTATCCACTAGGGTCGCCGACGTCTTCGCGGCCCGCGCGGGCGTCTGCCAGGACTTCGCCAGAATCGGCGCCGCCTGCCTACGCTCACACGGCCTGGCCGCACGCTATGTATCCGGCTACCTGGCAACTGATCCGCCGCCGGGTAAGGAACGCATGGTCGGCGCGGACGCGACCCACGCCTGGTCCGCGGTATGGGTCCCCGGCGATACCGCACACGACCGGACCGGCCACTGGATCGGCTTCGACCCGACCAACGACCAATTCGCCGACGAGCGCTACGTAACCGTCGCATGGGGCCGCGACTACGCCGACGTGCCCCCGCTGCGTGGCATCATCTACACCGACGCCAGGGAGAGCTCGATCACCGTATCCGTCGACGTGGCGCCGGTAGAGGTGTAGCGATTTGCGCGATTTCACTCGCCCGAACTGCGCCCGACAATTGGCGGTGTGGCGGAGTTCGCCGGTACTTAGGTCCCAGCGCACCGGCGACGGATTGCCTTCGAGAATTCGGTGTGCCTGTCCTGTTCCCGCCCTCTGGGTTTCAGCCTCGCCGATCGCGCACTGCTGGTGATCGGCGATCCGCCGACGGATGCGGAGTAGATCGGTCGAACGGCGTCGTCGGTCGCGCCCGGTTCCAGCTCTGCGACAACTTGCATGTGCGGAATGCAATTGGCTGGTGCCGGTGCCCGGCACCGAGGTATCGGCCAGCGCGATCGTGCCGCCCCGTCGGGCACGTCGGAGAACGCTGACCGCGCGCACCGTTGGTGCGCGCGGTCAGCGCTGTGTGTTTCAGCCGATGCCGTTGGTCGCCATCATGTGCTCCGCGATGCCTTCCGGTCCCCATTGGTTTTGTGCCAGCGCCTCGTATACACAGATGAGCAGCAGAATCCGGGCGCGCTGTCCGGCCGTCAATTCGGTATCCAGATAAGACTCCTGGGCTCGCAGGCCGGTGCCGGATACCCGGCGCGGGCTGGGCTCCGACAGCAGCCAGAACAACTCCGGCCCGATCAAGGTCGAGCGTCCACCGGTTTCGGTGAACCAGCGCGACGAGTATTCGATCATCAACTCGATGAATGCTTCCCCGTTGCCGACCGATTCGGCGAACTGGTTCAGCGCGCCCGATCGGTCGAGGCCGCTCTGGATCACTGACGCGAGCCGGCCCGCGACCTCCCGGAATTGATCTATGCCCTGGTCTTGCCAAACGGTTATAGCCATCATTTACTCCATCGACGTGTCCGATTGTGGCTGAAGCAGTTTCGGGTCAGAAGGGGTTGATCTTTGTCTGGCCGTTCGGACCGGTGGTCACGAACGTCGGGGTGATCCACGGCGTGGCACCGGTCCTGGGCAGTGCGTTGGGCAGCACTGCTTTCGGAGCGATGAGCAGCGGATCGGTATTCTCCAGGATCACGGGAATCCGTGTCGGCACGACACGCTCGGACGGCGCTGCCGAGTTCCGATCCTCCTCCGCTGCCGAGTCCCAGTCCTCTTCCAGCGCCGCTAGGTTCCAATCGTCCTGTTCTGCTGAAACCCAATCCTCTTGTGCCGCTGGGGCGCGATCCAGTCGCGGTGCTGGAACGTGATCGTCCTGCGGTGTCGGGACGTGATCGCCCTGCCGTGTCGGGACGTGATCGCCCTGCGGTGCTGGGACGTGATCATCCTGCGCTGCCGAGGCGTGATCGTCCCGAGCTGCCTTGGCTTGCTCCTCCTGCGGCACTGGGACGTGATTCGCGGTGCGTGTGTGCCCGCGTCGGCGCCCGAACAGCATCAGGGTGAGATGCACCGCGAACAGCATCGTCATCGGCATGCCGGCGTACAGCGCCAAAGACACGGGGCTACCCCCGATTTCGCGCGCGTACTCGATATTTCCGGCCACCGATATCAGGGTCCAGAAGACGAATAGTGCCGTGGCGTACCACCAGCCCGAACTTCCCCTCCGGAAGGTGGCGGTGGCGATGATCGAACCGACGACCAGGCCATCGATGGCGATCGGCACATTCGCTGCGAGCGCTGGCGCCACCAGGTTTCGCACCGCCAGGTCGTGCAACGCGGCGAACGACATTTCGAATGACGTTAGTGCGACGACGCCGGTGACGATTGCCGAAGCATGCAACGGCCGTGGCCGCCACGCTCGTAGTCGGCTCACTAGGGACCGCCGCTCATTTGTTGGTGCCGACTGCTCTTCGAACCGATCCGATCTCGTTGGTGTGATCGTCGCCATAGCGGGAGCGTATCGTGAATCATCCGTTATTCCACCGAGGCGCAAGGGAAAAGCGCGTCGCGTTGCCCCTTTTCGCACACCGCGCGACCGACGGTGTCGGCATCACCGCGCGCCCGCGGATCACCCGCGACCAGCTTCGAATCGGCGATCAGGCGCGCAGGCGCTCGCGGCGGAGTTGGTCGACCTCGGGGAGGTGCAGGGGTGGCAGTTCGTCCACGCCGAGGACGCGGGACAGCAGCAGGTCGGCGAGTTCGGGGTTGCGGGCCAGGGCGGGTCCGTGCATGTAGGTGCCGATGGCGGAGCCCTGGACAACGCCCTCGAGGCCGTCGCCGACACCGTTGCCCACGCCGCGGGTGACGTGCGCGAGGCCGGTGGCGTCGCCGCCGAGTTTGGTTCCGCCGCGGTGGTTTTCGAAGCCGGTGAGGGCGGCGGTGAGACCAGGGAGCAGCGGCGTGGTCGTCACCTCGCCGATGGCGCGCTTGGCCTGCGGGGAGGTGGTGACATCGATGAGGCCGACGCCGTCGACACGCTCGCCGGTCGACGTCTCGTACCAGTGACCCAGCACCTGGATCGCGGCGCAGATGGCGAGTACCGGAGCGCCTTTCGCGGTGGCCCGCTGCAGCCCGGGATAGCGCTGCAGATGCCGGGTGGCCAGGCGCTGCGCCGAATCCTCGGCTCCGCCAAGGGTGTAGATGTCGAGCGACTCGGGAACCGGGTCGGACAGGGTGATTTCGACGATCTCGGCGTCATGGCCGCGCATGCGCAGGCGCTGCCGCAGCACCAGCGCATTGCCGCCGTCGCCGTAGGTGCCCATCACATCGGGCAGCACCAGGCCGATTCGTACGGTCGATTCCGTCCCATCCGTCACTGGCCACCACCCATCGTCGAATCGCTGCGCGACGCTGCCATCAGTTCTGCTCCTCCAGATCGCGGTTGAGATCGCGGAACGCGGTGTAGTTGGCCAGCACCTCGACCCGTCCCGCCGGACAGGATGCGATGGCGCGCACCGGATCCGGCACCGTTGTGTGCTCGACTCCGGCATAGGTCAGGCGCACCGCGAGATCTGTGGCGCGTTCACCGGCGGCCACCACCTGGACGCCCTCGAAATGCTCGAACCGCACATCCCACAGCCAGGACAGATCCTCGCCGTCGGGCACCTGCCCGTTCACCGCGATCACCAGCCCGGCCGAATCAGGCTCGATCATCGACAGCGCCTCCTGCCAGCCCGCCGGATTCTTCGCCAGCAGCAGCCGGGCGGCGTGCTCGCCGACCTGCACCGTCCGATAGCGACCGGCGATCTCGCGCACGGTACCCGCCGCGGTCGCCGCCGCGGCCGGATCCGCACCGAGGGCAACCGCCGCGGCGACCGCCTGCGCGGCATTGCCCTTATTGGCCCGTCCGGGCAGCGCCAATTTCAGTGGCAGCCGGACACCGTCGGGTCCGACCAGCTCGTCGCCGTCCAGCCACCAATTCGGTTCGGGCCGTTCGAAATCCGTGCCGGTACTGCGCCAATGCGCACCCTCCCAGACGATCGGCTCACCGCTGCGCGGACAGCTCGTCGCATCCATCGACCAACCGCTGCCCGCCGCGACCCACACCACATTCGGATGGTCGTAGGCAATGGAGGTCACCAGCACATCGTCGCAGTTGGCGATCACCACGGTCTGCGGATGCCGCGCCAGTCCGGCGCGCAGCTTGCGCTCGATCATATTGATCTCGCCGACCCGATCCAGCTGATCGCGGCTCAGATTGAGCAGCACCACCACGGACGGATTCAACGAATCGGTGACGTGCGGCAGATGCAGTTCATCCACCTCGATCGCGGCCAGCGGCGTCCCGCGGTGCGCGCTCAGCGCGGCCACGATGCCCGCATCCATATTCGCGCCGTCGGCCTGCGTGGCGACCTGGCCGAGGGTGCTCAATGCGGCGGTGGTCATCCTGGTGGTGGTCGACTTGCCATTGGTGCCGGTCACCAGCACCGTGCGCCGTCCCCGGCCCAGCTGATCCATGATCGTCTTATCGATCTGCAGGGCGATCAGCCCACCGATCATCGACCCCTTGCCGCGGCCCGCCTTCTGCGACGCCCACGACGCTGCCGCCGCCGCCCGCAGCGCGAGTCGCCCGCGCACCGTTATGTCTGCCACGCCGCGAGTCTATGTGTTCTGCTCGGCGGCGCATTCGCTGCGGCCCACCCGCTCGGCCGCAGTGACCGTACTCACTCCCGGTACAGCTTGGCTTGGTAATTTTCCGGCGAGTAGTAGCGCTCCAATTCCTCCACCGACTCCGTCACATTGGTCTGGACCTCCTTGACGAGCCGGGCCGGACTCGGCAGATCGTCGACCGGCCACTGCTCCGGTTCCCACAGGTGACTGCGGATGAACGCCTTGGCGCAGTGGAAGAAGATCTGCTCGATATCGACTTCGATCGCCAGGATCGGTCGATGGCCCTTGACCACCATGTCGTCGAAATACGGTGCGTCCCGAACCAGGCGGGCCCGACCGTTGATGCGCAACGTCTCGCGGCGACCCGGAATCATGAACAGCAGCCCGACGTGCGGATTACTGAGGATATTCAGGTAGCCGTCGGCCCTGCGGTTACCCGGCCGTTCCGGAATGGCGATGGTGGTGTCGTCGAGCACTTTCACGAATCCGGGCGGATCACCCTTGGGCGAGGTATCGCAATTGCCGTCGGCATCGCTGGTACTCAAGGCAATGAACGGGGTGGCCGCTATCCAGTCACGGTCGCGAGGATGCAGTGCCACGCGCTCCTTCGTCGCGGCTCGCGGCATGACCTCCCCGAGCAACTGCCGCAGCTCGGCCGGGTCGGTGATCTTATTGGTGTCGGTGGTCTCGCCCATAGTTCGATCAAAGCACCGGCACGGGGGCGCGGACGATCGAATTATGTTCCCGCGAGGGGAGATCGATCACAGTCGCACATCGAACAGGTTGGGCTGGCCCGCGGCGTAACGGTCGGCATCGATGCGGCGCAGCGGCTCCAATTCGGTGGCCCGGTAGAGCGTGAACTTGCGGCAGCGTTCGGCATTCGAACCCGAAACGTCGAGAATGGCATTGACCGCGTCGCGCGCGGACTCGTTGGCGCCCTCCATGGTTGCCAGATCGACATTGGTGCGCACGTAATCGCCCGCCAGGAACAGGTTTTCGAGCGCACCGTGGGTTTCCGGTCGACACTCCCATGACCCGGCGGTGTTGATAAGCAACGGATCGGCATTGGCATTGCGCCGCTGGGATTCCTGCCAGCTGATGCCCGGATCGAGGAACCAGGAATGCAGATCGGCATCGCGCAACAGATCGTCGCGATCGTTCAGATGCGCCCGCAGCTGCGCCCACACCTCGCGCGCGATCTCCTCGTGCGTGCACTCCTTGGCAGGCTTGCCGTAGAGCATGCCGGGGGAGTTCCAATCGGAGATATCGACCGAAAGGCAGTCCTGCACCGTACCGTCGCCGAATTCGGTCAGTTTGTGCGTCCACAGCTGATTCTGGGTGATCGAGGTGAGTGACCACGGGGCGTCGATATAGGCGGTGTGACCGTGTGAAATATCCATCGGCCTGCGCAGATAGAACTGGATGCCGTTCATCCAGTCGACGAAGAGCCGATCCATCGCGGCCAATTCCGGGCGCACCTCGAGCACGTCGGGCGACCAAAGGGCGCGGGCTTGTTCGGCGGGCAGCGCGACCACGAAGTAATCCGCGTCGATGCTGCGCTGAGCGCCGTTTTCATCGACGATGCGGGCTGCGGCGATCCGCCGCTCGCGCACGTCGAGCCCGCGCACCTGTGCCCCGAGCGCGAATTCCACGCCGAGGTCGCGCAGCCGCTGCACCCATGGATCGATCCACACCGAATCGGTCGGACCGTTCAGCACCCGGTCCAGCGCCCCGTCATTGCCGATTTCGAAGGGGTTGCCCAGGAACTGTTCGCCCATGGTGCCGATGGTGCGGACGCTGGCGACGTCCTCTTTCGCGGCGACCATGATGCTGGTCAGCGTGCGCGAGAGCAGGGCGCGGAATTCGTGGGAGCGCTGGTGGCCGCCGACGAAATCGCGCCACGAGGTATTTTCCCACTGTCCCAGCCGCCGGGCATCGCAGCTGGAATTGAAGACCAGTAGTCGATCCGCGAAATAGGCGCCCTCGTTGGCCGGCATTTTCAAGGCCGTCGCGATTGCCGCGCCCATGGTTTCACGGAATGCGTCCGGACTGAAATTGGTGCGGGCCTTGGGGCCCAAGGGAAGTCGGAAATCATCGCCGCCGCGGCGGGCGAAACGTGCCTCCGGCACGCCGATCAGGTTATTCCAAACGCCATCCGGATTGCCCGCGAACGGAATTCGCCGCATGGTGTCCGGAATATGCTGGTAGAAGCCGGGAAAGAAGCGGAAGCCGTGCTCACCGGGTAGCTCCGGCCGTCCGGCCGACCCACTGCCCGGCACCGGGATGCTGCGCGCCTTGCCCCCGAGCGCACGTCTTTCGAATACGGTGACCTGGAACCCACGCTCGGCCAATTCGTGCGCCGCGGTCAATCCCGCGACCCCACCGCCGAGTACCGCGACCCGCCTGCCGCCGGGACTGGCAGCGGCAGGCGCTGGTCTGAGCCCGCCGGCCGTTAGCGCCCCCGCCGTTGCTACCCCCATCGCAACCGTGCCGCGAAGCATTGTTCTTCGCGAAACGGTCCACTGTTGTTCTGCCATGCGCGTCTTTTGCTGCCTAGCCTCGGACCTGATCTCTACCGCCGCGAACACTGTAAAGCGACTGCTGGTGGGTGCGCCGACCCACCCCTGACGCCGCCGCCTGGACCTGGTCTCCCTCGCATTCGACCAGTACAGCGGGGCAGACATTACCGGGCGGTGTGACCGAGCCGAGTTGGTTTCTCGAACCGGCGTCATACGCAAACTTCGCAGGTCAGGGCGCCGTGGCGGCCGATACTTCCCAGGTGCGGAAGAAGAGGGCAGGTAAATCGCGTGCGGCTGTGCTGGGTTGTCTATCGCAGGCTGTGTTGACGAGCGTGCAATGGATCAGACATGCACCAACCAGGGTTGCCTGCCGAGCAGCGGCTCCGGTGCCGGGGTACGGTCGCACCCGGTTCCATCGCTGCTGTAATCGGCGTGGCGGTCGGCTCGGGCCGACTCCAACCAGGGTTGTGTGCGCAGGGGTGGCTCCGGCGCTGGGACAGGGTCGAATCCGGTTTGGCCGTTGCGGTAGTCGTATGGGGGTCGGCTTGGGGCCTGCACCAATCGGGGTTGTGTGCCGTGGGGGTGGCTCCGGCGCTGGGACAGGGTCGAATCCGGTTTGGCCGTTGCGGTAGTCGTATCGGGGTCGGCTCAGGCCTGCACCAATCGGGGTTGCGTGCCCAGGGCCGGTTCCGACACCGATTCCGCCGCTGGGGCGTTCGCATCGCGGCGGCTCGCCTTCGTCGCCGCGAACGCACCCGCGATCACGATGGCTCCGCCGAGCAGCGACAGTGGCGTCGGGTCCTCGCCGAAGGCGGCCCAGGCGGCGAGGATGCCGACCACCGGGACCAGCAGGGACATGGGCGCGACCGTGCTGACCGGGTATCGGCTCATCAGGTAGGTCCACAGGCCCGAGCCCGCGATGGTGCCGAGCGCGACGATGTAGGCGAGGCCGAACAGTGCGTGCCAGCCGCCGGGGGAGGTGACATCGGTCAAGGCGTGCAAGCCGGTAGTCGGTCCTTCGATGAATGCGGACAGCGCGAACATCGGGATCGGCGGCACGACCGTCATCCAGAGCGTCAGATGCAGCGGTTCGACATCGCCGGACGCCGTGGCCAATCGTGAACCGATATTGCCGAAGGCCCAGCCCAGACCACCCGCCAGCGTTAGCAGCACCGGCAGCAGCGCCGCTTGCTGTGCGCGATCGAGCCCGATCACCACAATGCCCGCCACGGCGACGGCAATGCCGAGCAACTGGGTCCCCCGCAGCCGCTCTCGCAGGAACAGCGCGCCCAGGACCACGGTGAACGGCGCGGAGGATTGCAGCACCAGCGAGGACAACCCGGTCGGCATGCCCGCACGCATCGCGGTGAACAGAAAGGCGAACTGCAGAATCCCGAATCCGATCCCATACAGCAGCAACCACCGCAGCGGCACCTTCGGCCGCGGCACGAACACCAACACCGGCACCGCGATCACCGCGAACCGCAGCGCAGCGAAAAAGAACGGCGGAAAGTGGTCCAGCCCTAGCCGGATAGCAATGAAGTTCAGGCCCCAGAGCAGGACAACGGTAAGCCCGAGCAAGCGATCACGATTGGTCACATTCCTTATCGTCGGTAATGAAACCGATAAGAACAATCGAATAAATATGCACTATCGATGTAGCATCGCTTAATGGTTTTGGACGTGCGGGTTGGGCCACCGATGGCGGTTGAGCGGCTGCGGGTGCTGCGGGAGTTCGCGGATCGCGGGACTATCGCAGCTGTGGCCGAGGCACTTTCGATGACTCCTTCCGCGGTATCGCAGCAGCTCAAGGTGCTTGCCAAGGAAGCGGGTGTCGCGTTGCTCGAGCCGGATGGGCGGCGGGTTCGGCTCACCGATGCGGGGCAGGCGCTTGTGGTGCGTGCTGATGAGGTACTTGCCGCGATGGATCGTGCGGTTGCGGAGATGGCGCACTATCGCGGGTCCGCGCGTGGCCGGGTTCGGGTCGCGCTGTTCCCGTCCGGCGCGGCGCTGCTGCTGCCACGGGTGCTGCCTGCGCTGGCCGACAGTGGTGTCGAGGTTGTCGCCCGTGACGAGGATCTGCCGCCGACTGAAGTGCCGCGGCTGCTGGCCGACTACGACATCGTCCTCACACACCGCGACGAGCGCTCGCCGGGTATCGCGGGCCCTCGCGTCAGCACCACGGTTATCATGCGCGAACCCACCGATGTCGTTGTCGCACCGACCCATCCGCTCGCGACTCGCACCGAGGTGACCCCGGCCGAACTCGCCGAGGAAACCTGGCTCAGCGTGCGCGGCGGCTTCCCGGTCGACGACGTGCTGCGCTCGATCGCCACCATGACCGGTGTCCAACCTCGTATTGCCCAGCGCCTCAACGACTTCCGCGTCATCGAAACCCTCGTCGCCGCCAACTACGGCGTCGCCCTCATGCCGCGCTGGGCGGTGGCCCACCCGGACCTCGCCGTGCTACGCCTGTCCGGCGTCCGCGCCGCCCGCCTCTACGAATTGGCTACCCGCCCCCACACCGTGACCCGCCCCGCCATAGCCACCGTCCTGCAAGCCTTCCGAACTGCGGCTACCGAAGTCGCCGCCGAATAGCGGCCGAATCAACGCTGGCGCAAACCATGTGGCCTCCGCACACAGGTTGCAACCTATGCGAGGGTGCCCATCGCTGTGCGTCATGTGAATTCTCGAGCCTTCCCACACCACCGCAGCCGAAGTCGCCGCGGAGTAGTCGCTCACGCAGCGTTGGCGACGACCGTGTGGCACGGTCACACCGGTTGCGGTCTATGCGAGGGTGTCACACGGTCTGCGCCAGGAATTCTCGGGATACGCGGCAGGCCTCGGATGCTCAATCCGTTGGCCGCCATGGCGACGACGGATCGAACCTGTCTCGGACAACGTGCTTCGAAACGCTAGTAGTGCCGGGGCGGGCCCGGGCGGTACTGCTGGTTGCCGATGTAGCCGAAATCGTCGGCGACCATGGCGGCCAGTTCCAGGAGTGCGCGCCGGGTCGGCTTGCTCACCAGTTCCAGGTCGATCTCGGCGCCCTCGGCGAGGTGGTCGTCGAAGGGCACCACCTGGACCGCGCGGGTGCGGTCGAGGAACAGTTTGCGTAGCTGGTCCAGGTCGACGGTGGAGGCACCGCGGCGAGATGCGTTGACCACCACCACGGTTCGCTCGACCAACTTGCCGTAGCCATGGTGGTCCAGCCAGTCCAGGGTGGCCGAGGCGCTGCGGGCGCCGTCGATGGCGGGTGAGGTCACCAGCACCAGTGAGCTGGCCATATCGAGCACACCGGCCATGGCCGAATGCATCAGACCGGTACCGCAGTCGGTGAGGATGATGTTGTAGAACGACTGCAGGATGCTGATGGCCTGGCGGTAATCGGCCTCGCTGAAGGCTTCGGAAACCGCAGGGTCCTGTTCACTGGCAAGCACTTCCAGTCGGCTCGGCGCCTGGGACGTATGCGCCCGGACATCGGAGTACCTGCTGATGTGCTGATCCTCGAGCAGATTGCGCACGGTGGAGCGGGTCTGGCGCGGCACACGATGCGCCAGGGTGCCGAGGTCGGGATTGGCGTCGATCGCGATGACTCGGTCGCCGCGCAGCGAGGAGAACGTCGATCCGAGCCCGACCGTGGTCGTGGTCTTGCCGACGCCGCCCTTGAGCGAGAGGATCGCGATCCGATAGTCCCCGCGCACCGGCTGATTCACCCGGTCGACCAGATCGCGGTAGACGACATCGGCCGCGGACTCCCCCGGATTGATCATGCCGCCGGAAGCCTTGTGCACCGCGCGCCGCCAGCCACTGCGCGGCGCCTTGCGCGCCCGCTTGAGCAGGTTCAGGTCATTGACCGAATGTCCCGGTTGGCCGGGCTGCGGCACATGCTGCGGCTGGAACGGCAGCTGGGTATTCGGCGGGCCGCCTTGCCATCCCGGCGGCGGGCCCTGTTCGGTATACGGCATCATGCCGGTGCCCGGACCTTGCTCGCCATACGGCATCAGACCGGTGCCCGGCCCCTGCTCGGCGTACGGCAGCTGCCCGGTGTGCGGCCCTTGCTCGGCGTACGGCAGCTGCCCGGTGTGCGGTTGCTGGCCCATCGGTGGTTGCTGGCCCACGGGTGGTTGTCCCATCGGGGGCTGTTGTCCCATGGGCGGCTGCTGATACATCGGCGGCTGCTGCACCGGCGGTGGCGGCGCCCAACTGTAGATCGGCGGCTCGGGCGGACTTTCCGCCGGGACCCGTCGGACCAGCCCATCGGGCCCGATCTCCTGCCGGTACTCGCCATAGGATGGCTCGGGCTGAACCGGATGGTTTCCGCTCTGGCCGGGACCCGGCTGATGCGACTGCGCGAATTGACCGGTGTTGTAAGGCGTTCCGGGCGGCGCGAAAACCTCGGGCGGTCCGTACTGCTGCTGCGGCGGCACTCCGGCCTGCGGGTAGTTGGTCTGATCCGTTGGCCCGCCCGGGTATCCGGTGAACTCCGACTGTTCGGACTCGTCGGGCTGTTCGGTAACCTCGGCGGCCTCATGCTCGTCGGTTGCGGGCTCCGCGTCGACGGGTGCGGACTCGGCCGCTTCATCCGGCGCCGAGGAGTCGGTGGTGACCTCGGCCGTATCCACCGAATGACTCTGCAGCCAGGGCGGAGAAGTCGGGTTGTGGTCGTTAGTTGTCACAGTTCCCCCATCTGCTCGGTAATTCGAGCAGAGAGCTCGGCGCTTGAATGCGAATCAACGCTAGCACGGGGTATTCGGCCCCGCGCCGTGGTATACACGGCCGCCGCGTCGCGTCAAACACCGCGACCAGCCGTAACTCGAAAACACTGTCCAACAGCAAGTTCGAGAGCCGGGCGCCCGGGTCGGCGACGAATTGTCACCAACGGATGCCCGGCCCCCACCGTACTCTCAGGTCTGAGCCGAGGTGTCCCGATCGATCGGACCGAATCAGTTGACCCGCTTCCGGGCCGACCTTCGGACCCGAATCGCGCAGTCGGACTCAGCGTTCCCGTGCTCGCCGACGCAACGTGCAGACTCCGCTTATCGGCTCGGTCCGGCGACTCCGGCTCAGTGCGCCCGGTTCACCGCCGACACCACGGCCCGCAGCGAGGCGGTCGTAATCGAGGTGGCGATGCCGACACCCCACACCACCTTGTCGCCGATCGCGCACTCCACATACGCCGCGGCCTGCGCGTCGTCACCTGCCGACATCGCGTGTTCGGAGTAATCCAGCACGCGCACATCGAATCCGACCGTCGCGATCGCATCGACGAAGGCGGCGAGCGGTCCATTGCCCGCGCCGGTGACTTCCTGCTCGACGCCCTCGACCTTCACCACCGCGGTAATCGAGTCCACGCCGCCGTCGGTCTCGGAGGCGGTCACCTTCTGCCGCATCCGCTCCAGCGGACGGATCGGGCTCAGGTATTCGTCGGCGAAGACATCCCACATCTCCTTGGGCGAAACCTCGCCGCCCTCACCGTCGGTGATCTTCTGGATCGCCTGGGAGAACTCGATCTGCAGCCGGCGCGGCAGCACCAGTCCGTGATCGGTCTTCATGATGTAGGCGACGCCGCCCTTACCGGACTGCGAGTTGACCCGAATGACGGCCTCGTAGGTGCGGCCCACATCCTTGGGGTCGATCGGCAGGTACGGCACCTCCCAGACGATGTCGTCGATATCGGATTCTGCGGCGTCGGCCGCGGTCTTCATCGCGTCCAGACCCTTGTTGATCGCGTCCTGATGCGAACCGGAGAACGCGGTGTAGACCAGATCGCCGCCGTAGGGGTGGCGCTCGTGCACCGGCAGCTGGTTGCAGTATTCGACGGTGCGGCGGATCTCGTCGATATCGGAGAAGTTGATCTGCGGATCCACACCGCGGGAGAACAAATTCATCCCCAGCGTCACCAGGCAGACATTGCCGGTGCGCTCACCGTTGCCGAACAGGCAGCCCTCGATGCGATCGGCACCGGCCTGGTAGCCCAGTTCGGCGGCGGCCACTGCGGTACCTCGGTCGTTGTGCGGATGCAGCGACAGCACGATCGAATCGCGGCGGGCCAGGTTGCGGCTCATCCACTCGATCGAATCGGCGTACACATTCGGGGTCGCCATCTCGACGGTCGCGGGCAGATTGATGATCATCGGCTTGTCGGGGGTGGGCGCGATGATCTCGGTCACCGCGTCGCACACCTCCTTGGCGTAGGACAGTTCGGTGCCGGTGTAGGACTCCGGGCTGTACTCGTAGCGCCAGTTGGTGTCCGGATACTTCTGTTCGATCTGCAGGCACAGCTCGGCGGCATCGGTCGCGATCTTCTTCACCGCCGCCTGGTCCGCGCGGAACACCACACGCCGCTGCAGGACCGAGGTCGAGTTGTAGAAGTGCACGATCACATTGGTCGCACCGGCGCACGCCTCGAAGGTGCGCTCGATCAGTTCGGCGCGACACTGGGTCAGCACCTGGATGGTGACGTCGTCGGGAATCGCTCCGTCCTCGATGATCTCGCGGACGAAGTCGAAATCGGTCTGACTGGCCGAGGGGAAGCCGACCTCGATCTCTTTGTAGCCCATCCGCACCAGCAGGTCGAACATGCGGCGCTTGCGGGCCGGGCTCATCGGGTCGATCAGGGCCTGGTTGCCGTCGCGCAGGTCGACGGCGCACCAGCCGGGAGCACGATCGATGATCTTGTCCGGCCAGGTGCGGTCGGGCAGCGTGATCGGCTCGACCTCCTCGGCGAAGGGCCGGTAGCGGAAGGTTGGCATGGACGAGTTCTTCTGCCGGTTCCAGACGGGCTGGTCGGCAGGCGCGGGCTTACTCGGAGCCGTAATGGTGCGCGAGCCGGATATGTAGGCGTCAGCGGGGGACATGCGGTTTCTCCAGGGTGTGGTGGATCCCAGTTGTCGGGTCGACCGGCGCGGCAGGACCCCGCGACGGGAGGCCGGTCCGATCAGACCCCGTCGCGGCGGCCGAGAAGAAGTGCCCGCTGCATGATGCCGGCGAGTTTACCGTGCCTCGACGCCTCGCCGAAAGCCCGGTCCCCATCGTCCGGTCATCCGACGTAACGATTAGCGTTCCGACCGGCTGGAGGTAGGTTCATATGACTTGGCTGGAACAACTGGCGGTCTTCGGCGCGGGCATCGCGGCGGGCGGCATCAACACCATTGTGGGATCGGGCACACTGATCACCTTCCCGGTACTGCTCGCCTTCGGAATTCCGCCGGTCACGGCGAATGTGTCGAACACCATCGGTCTGGTTCCCGGTGGCGTGAGCGGGGCGTTCGGCTATCGGCGCGAACTCGAAGGGCAGCGGGCCAGGTTGGTCCGGCTCGGCAGCGCGTCCCTGCTCGGCGGCACCACCGGCGCGATCCTGCTGCTCATCCTGCCCGCCGCGGCATTCAAGGCGATCGTGCCGGTGCTGATCATCGCGGCGCTGATCCTGGTCGTGGTTCAGCCCCGGCTGGCGCGCTGGGTGAAGGAACGTCGCGCGGCCGATACCGGTCCGGCGCCCGAACACGGTGGCCTGATCCTGTACGTCGCGATATTTCTGTGCGGCATCTACGGCGGCTATTTCGGCGCGGCCCAGGGCGTGTTGTTGATCGGTTTGCTCGGGGTGTTCGTGCACGAGGACATCCAACGGCTCAACGGGGTCAAGAATGTGCTCGGTCTGCTGGTGAACGCGGTTTCCGCGGTGGTGTTCACGATGATCGCCGACGTCGACTGGCGGGTCGCCGCGCTGATCGCGGTCGGCTCGATCATCGGCGGCGTACTCGGCGCGAAGCTGGGCAGGCGGATGCCGCCAACCGCATTGCGTGCGGTGATCGTCGTGGTTGGCGGCATTGCGGTCGTCCGATTGCTGATGACCTAGCCGCAATAGTCTTGTCGACCAGCGCGGTTCGACCGGATACGGAGGAAGTACGTGGCACTCGAGATGCGAAACCCCTAGTGCGGTCGTACTTGTGGCGGATTGGTCCCAAAGGAGGACGACGGCAGCCTGGTCCGCAACGCAGGATGATCGGTATGCGCGGGTGGAAGATCGTCGGGTTGGCGCTGACGACCGTATTGGTGCCGACATTGGTTTCGTGCTTCCGGCAGAGCGAAGCGGTCTCGCAGGTCGCCGAACTGGTCGCACAAGCCGATTCGGCACCGACTCCGAAACTCGATTGGGCCCAGTGCCCCGAATCGGAGTTGAGCAAGTATCAGTGCGCGACGGCCGCGGTCCCGATCGACTACGCGCAGCCCAACGGTCCGACGCTGGCGCTGGCCCTCATCAAACAGCCCGCCGCCGATCAGGACCGTCGCATCGGCACTCTGTTCAGCGCGGTCGGCGGACCCGGCGGTTCGGGCTTCAAATGGGCGAGTCACAGTGTGCTGTCCTCCGGTGAGGTGGCCCGCCGATTCGACGTGATCACCTTCGATCAGCGCGGTATCGGGCGCAGCGGTCAGGTGCGCTGTTTCGCGAATGCCGAAGAGCGGCACCGGTTCTGGTCCGATTTCCGGCTTCCGCCGACGAATGCCGAACAGGAGGCCACCGCCGCGCGCAATGCCCGCGAACTGGCTGCCGGTTGCGCCGCGCACAGCCCGGAGTTGCTGGCGCACCTGACCACCGTCGATGCCGCCCGTGATCTGGATCTGCTGCGCCGCGCGGTCGGCGAGACGACCATGACCTACACGGGCGGGTCCTACGCGAGTTATCTGGGCGAGGTGTACGGCGCGCTGTTCGGCGACCGGGTCCGTGCGCTGCAACTCGGCTCGATGATCGACCCGGACGCCTACACCAACGATTCGCGCGCGCAGATCGCCGACTCCGCGGCGGGCACCGAGGAGGTGCTCGCGGAGTTCCTGCGGCTGTGTGCCGAAGCCGGACAACCGCATTGCGTCTTCGCGGGGCCGACCAAAACCGATGCGGCCGCACTGCGCACCCGCAACGACGCCGTACTGGACCGGCTGCGCCAGGGACCCATCGTGGTCGGTCAGGGTGCGCACACCCGCGCGGTAACCCTCACCGAGATGCTGCCCGCACACGCCACCATGCTCTACGACACGAAGGAGGGCTGGCCCGCACTGGCCGAACTGCTCACCGAATTGGAGCGCGGATCGGCGGGCGATCCCGATGTCGTACAGCAGATTCTGGACGCGGGCGGCTTCACCGAGGACTTCCTCGACGCCTTCACCGCAATCTCGTGTGCGGACAACAGCTTCGGCCGCGAACCGGAGCAATGGCCTCTCATGGCGGCCGAATTAGCCAGTACCGCACCGCATTACGGTCCAATGTGGCTGTATCTGCGACAGGCCTGCGGTGCTTGGCCGGCACCGGCGAAGGGGTATCCGCAGCGCATAACCGGGCCGTGGATTCTGCGCTCGGATAAACCCGCCCTGCTGTTCAACAACCGCTTCGACCCGGTCACCCCGCTGACGGCCGCCCGCCGGGCCCAGCAGGAGTTGGTCAATGCCAGGCTGGTGATCGTCGAGGGCGGCTACGGCCACCTGGTGGTGAGCGACTGCGCTGGTCGTCTGCAGGAGCACTACCTTGTGGACCTGCAACTCCCCGCGCCCGGCGCTACCTGTAAGCCGGACAAAGCCCCGTTCACCGAC
Organism: Nocardia sp. NPDC050412; assembly: GCF_044458825.1. NCBI lineage: Bacteria > Bacillati > Actinomycetota > Actinomycetes > Mycobacteriales > Nocardiaceae > Nocardia > Nocardia sp. NPDC050412. The sequence goes on along the minus strand of NZ_JBITIJ010000008.1, from coordinate 325,439 downwards.
TGAAACGCCAGTACCGGAAACCGCTCGACCAAGATCGTCGGTATCCTTCGACTACCACTGTTCAGGACTCCCGAATCCCGGTAGTCTGCGCTCGGCCATGCATGATGAGGGAGGTGGCCAGGTGCACAGACGTGCCTTTTTCAAGGCAGCCGGTGCGGCCGCGATGCTGGGTGTCGCGAGTACCGCACTGGATAGGGCGACAGCCGATGCCGCCGACCCGATCTGGGACAACTTTTTCCGCATGTGGGTCCCGGAAATCTTTGCGCCACTTCCCGATCCGCCCGAGCATTCGCCCGCGATCGTGATCGGCTCCGGCTTCGGCGCGTCGGTCACCGCACTGCGCCTGGCCGAGGCCGGCATCGCCAATACCGTGCTGGAGCGCGGTTCGCGCTGGCCGAACGATCCATGGCGGGAAATCTTCACCGGTGACGATCTGCCCGACGGCCGCGGTTTCTGGCATCGCACCAACTTCACCGGCGTCACCAAGGTCCCGATGCATTTCGCCAGCTTCGGTGGGGTGCTCGATTGCGTCGAGTATCCGGGCATCGACGTATGGCGGGCCGCTGCTGTCGGTGGCGGCTCGATCGTCTTCTCCGGTGCCATGGTCGCGCCCGAGCGCCGCTTCTTCGACCACGTCTTCGGCGGCACGGTCGATTACGGCGAAATGGCGCAGGTCTACTACCCTCGGGTCCGGGAGATGTTGCGGCTCAGCCCGATTCCTGCGGACCTCTACGCCGCTTCGCCGTTCGCGCATTCCCGGGCCTGGGACGAGCAGGTGCGCAGAGCGGGCTATCAGCCGCTCGCCAATGACTCGATCTTCAACTGGGATGTGCTGCGCGGCGAAATCGCCGGCACCACAAGGCCTTCGGCGACCGTGGCGCGCAGTAATCTCGGCAACTCCAACGGCGCGAAGTTCGACCTCGACCAGAACTACCTTCGGTACGCCGAGGGCACCGGCAAGTCCACCATCTATCCGGGGCACCGCGTCGATGCCATCGCGCAGGAATCCGGCGGCCGCTATTCGGTGACCGTGACAAAACTTTCGCCGACCGGCGAGGTGATCTGCACCCGCACCCTGACCTGCGACCGCCTGTTCCTCGGCGCGGGTTCGATCGGCACCTCGGAGCTACTGGTGCGAGCCCAGGCGACCGGCGCGCTGGCGAACCTCAACGAGCACATCGGCGATGGCTGGGGCACCAACGGTGATGTGGTGCTGGCTCGCGGTGCCAGCGATTTGGCCGGTTTCGGTCAGGGCGTGCCGAGCGTGAGCCGGATCCTCGACGAATCCGCCGTGCCGCTCACGCTCGAAAATTGGTACATTCCGGGCATTCCGTTCGAGACCGGCGCGCTCGCTTCATTGGGCATGGTGCTCGATCCGGCCCGCGCCCGCTTCGGCTACGACCGCGCCCGTAATACGGTCGGGTTGTCCTGGTCGACCAAGAACCGTGACGATATCGTGGCGGCCGCCCGCGCGGTCGATCACCGGATCGCTGAACGCTCCAATGCCCTCGTCGAATACGGCGCACTCGGCTACGACGCGAACGCGCTGTTCACCGCGCACCCACTCGGTGGTGCGGTGCTCGGTCGGGCCACCGACGGCAACGGTCGCGTGCACGGTCACCCGGGCCTGTACGTGATGGACGGTGCGGCTATCCCTGGCAGCACCGGCACCGTCAACCCGTCGCTCACGATCACCGCGCTGGCCGAGCGCAATATCGAGGCGATCATCCGCGCTGGGAAGTAGCCCGGCGCGGCGCGTATTACTGTCGGCGGGACCGTTCGGCGTCGAAGGGATCCTTACGTGGCAACTCCAACCAGGCCGACCACGCCCGGCCTCGACGAATGGCCGAAGCTGGATTTTCCACGCAAGCCGCCCGCGCTGTGGTCGGACCTGGTGATGCTGGCGCTGGCCGTCGTCTCGGTCGTGCTCGTCACCTGGGTCACCTTCTTCGAAGTGTCCGCGCACACCTACCGCGTGATCGTGGTGCTCGATTACTCCGTGTGCGCGATATTCGCGGTCGAATTCCTCTGGCGCTGGCGCCGCGCGGGCTGGCCGTGGACGTTCCCGTTCATCTACTGGTACGAAGTGCTCGGCATGATCCCGGTGACCAGTCCGTTCTTCCGCGGATTCCGATTGCTGCGGATCGTGGTGATCGCGGTTCGCCTCGGCCGGGTCGCCGATCGGGCACTCGGCGATCGGGTGACCGCCGCGGTGGTGAACCGCTTCGTGACGACCATTGTCGAAGTCATCAAGCGCCCCATGACGATCGCGATCCTGGACGAGGTCGCGCATGTGCTGCGCGCGGGCCATTACACCCGCAATATCGCGGCGGCGCTGGAGGAGAACCGCGCCGAAATGGACGAGATGATCCTCGAACTCATCAAGAAGGATCCACAGGCCGGACGGGTCCGCTACATCCCGTTTCACGACGAGATCATCCGACTCATCGCCGACACCACATTCCGAATTGTCTTCCAGGTGCTGGCCGATCCCCGCACGGACGAACTGGTTTCGGACATGATCCGCGAGAACGTGGATCAGATCCGGGACGCCGTGCACGCCGGGGTGCGCGTCGAGCCGTCCAATCACGGCCCGACGCCGCACGAACAGACCGTGCGCTACCACCTCAGCCGTGTGCCGCGTGCCTGATCTCGTCGCGCGGCGCCGCGTAACGCATTGTCTCCCAGACGATCAGCAGCACCAGTACACCGCACAGCAGCCCAAGTGACGCCAGCGCGGGCAGTGCACAGGCCGCCGGAATCAGCGCAAGCAGCAGTACGGCGGCCACCAGACGCGGCACCGTGACGTTCCCGGTCGCGTACTGCTTGAACCCGACCAATGCGATCAGATACAGCACCACACCGCCGTACAGCGCGAACAGCGGTATCCCGGACAGCGAGTCTTTGAGGCTGTGCGCAGATTCGTCGCCGACGTAGTAGAGCACCTTCTTCAGCCCGAGCGAGAGTCCGATGATCCCGGCGATCATCGGGAAATGCCAGAAGGTGTAGGAGTTTCGGGCGATCTTGATCTGCCGCTCGCCGTTGGCCTGCTGCAGCTCGTGCTCCACCGACAGCGCCGCCACATCGAAGTACGCCCACCACAGCAGACCCGAAACCGCGAGTCCGAGTAGCGATCCGACGGCGATCGGCCACGAAATGGGCAGTCCGGCGACGCCGATGCCGATCGAGACGATCGATTCACCCAGCGCCACAATGGTGATCAGCCCGTAGCGTTCGGAGAAATGGCTGGCCGAGTTCAATCGCCAGTCCTCGCCCGCCAGCAGGGTCCACCCCATATCGCCGACGATCGCGGCGATCCACAGCACGATCTGCGTCGTCCCCGATGTCATCGCGGCGATGACGAGCAGGGTGGTCCCGATAGTGATGGAACCCAGACTCCAGCGCAGCACCTGGTTGCGCAATTGCGAATCCTCGGCGCTGGCCAGCACGAACATGCCCAGATGCACCAGGCGCACAATCAGATACGCGATCGCGAAGACCAGCGGGCCGTACCAGCCGCCGGCCGCGTCGTCGAAGGCCTCCGGAATGGTGAGTGCCGCCAGGAAACCACCGCCCATCGCGATGAACATGGCGACCCGCGCGATGCCCTCGTCCGCGCGCACCACATTGCCCAGCCAGGAGTATGCGATCCACAGCCACCACATGACGGCGAGTACCAACACCGCCCGCAGCATGTTCTTGGCGCTGGTGTCGTGTGCGACCAGGCCGGTGACCATGGTGAACGCGAAGACGAGCACCAGGTCGAAGAACAACTCGAGCTGCGTTACCGACGCATCCTCGGCCGTTGGCAACAGGCGTGCCCGTTTGGAACCGATCATGTTCACATCGTCGCATCCGACTGCGACAGGTGCGTTCTACACCGCCTGATAGTTCTCGTTCTCGGTGAAGCCCTCGGCGAACTCGATGAAGTTCTGTACGACGGCCTCATTCGAGCGGCGCATGGTCCGTTTCACCAGCATGCCCGGAATTGGGATCGGGATGTAGAGCTCGACGTGATACCAGACATCGGTGCCCTCCTCGCCCTCGGTGACCTCGAACCAGCCGCCGCCCTTCACCCCTTCGGTGCTGTCGGTGACCTCCCAGGAGGAGCGGGTCTCGGTCCATTCGTACTCCAGGACCTGCAGATCCGACCTGCCCATCAGTTCCGCTTTTACGAATACCCGGCGCGGTCGCAGCACGTCGTCGCGGCTTGCGACCCGGGCGTCGCTGTAGGAGGTCGACCACTCCGGCAGCATCTCGACCGCGGCCAGTGCATCCATTACCTGCTCGGGATCGGCGTCGACGACGAAACGGATATCGGTCTTTGTACGCATTCCATACCTCCGCCCCCGCCCAACTACATCGGCAAATTGTGCCCAGCGACACATTCGCAAGTCAACCGAGCGGTCAGTGCCCGAAGCCACATCGGCCGCATATCTCGGGGTGATCACGGTCGATTATGTACGGCGAGAACAAGTTACGGTTCAGTATTTTCGAATGAACCGCGATATCGGCGGAATCAGTGGACTTGCCGCCGGAGCTGCCGGGACCGTATGTCGATCGTGCGCGAGGTATCGCATCTGCGGCTGGACAGGGGGTAACGGGCCCGCGGCGAGCGGGCCCGCTGGTGCCGGGGCTCAGTGCGGCGTTGGTTCGATGATCGCGTCCGGACCTGGGTAGACGAGCGATTCGTGCCCGTCGTCGAACCGCACCACATACGGCGGTGCGCCCTGAGGCCCGCGGACTTCCACGATTTCGCCGTGGCGATCACTCTGTCCCACAACGTGGCCGTGCACGAGGAGCCGGTCTCCGACATTCGCCATCATCGCCCCATTATCGAATGACAGTGACGCGCGTCACAAGGGTTCCCCGTACGACGCGGCGTTTCACTCGTCGCCGACGAGTCGATCGACCGCGGCTTCGATCAGTTCCTGGCTCTGCTCCTCGGTGAAGATTCCCGGCAGCGTGAGCCGATCCACGATCAGCCAATTCAGTGCCAGATACAACAGCATCACCGAGTTTTCGTCGCCGGGCAGTCCGGCCTCGAGATGGTTGCGCACATTGAAATCGAGATCCGCGCGCACGGCCTCGGTCATGACCGCGCGCAACTCCGGTCGCCGCGTCGCCTCTAAGCGCAGCTCGAGCATGGCCAGGTAGCCGGTACGGAAGGCCTCGATGCGCCCGACCGTCTCCCGCATCAGTTCGGTGATATGCGCCCGCGTTTTCGGGCCCGTCGCGAGGTCGGCCATGGTGGCCGCACTCGGGGTCAACCGTTCGTAGAACCGCCCGCCCGCCTGTGTCAGCAGGTCGTCACGGTTGGCGAAGTAATTCGACGCAGTACCCGCGGGCGCCCCGGCCTCCTTGTCCACCGCCCGAAAGGTGAGCCCGCGCGCGCCCTCCTTTGCCAACACCTCGAGCGCCGCATCGAGCAGCGCTTGCCGCCGCTCCGGATTTGTCCGCACTTGACACCACTCCATCTGTAGTACTACCTTCAAACCACTTCACTTAGAGTACAACGGATCAGGCGGTATGAATATGCGAAACCTCGTCTACTACGTGGCCGTATCGCTCGACGGCTATATCGCGGGTCCAGCAGGGGAGTTCGACTTCTATCCACGCGACGCCGAGATGACGGAGTGGATCACGACGCGGTATCCGGACTTCGTACCGAGTCATGTGCGGCCGCATGTCGGTATGGCGGTGGACGAACCGAATAAGCGGTTCGACACCGTGCTGATGGGCCGCGGGAGTTATGAACCCGGGCTGTCCGAGGGGGTCGCCAGTCCGTATGCGCATATGCGGCAGTACGTCATTTCGAGCACCCTCGGCCCGACCGATGATCCACAGATCGAGGTGGTCGCGAGCGATCCGGTTGGGCTGGTGCGACGACTGAAAGCCGAGTCGGGCGGCGATATCTGGCTGTGCGGCGGCGGCAAGCTGGCCGCGGCACTGCTCGACGAACTCGACGAAATGATCGTCAAGAGCTATCCGGTCGTCGCGGGCGGCGGCATATCCGCCTTCTCGGGTGCGTTCAACCCGACCCTGTTCACGCCGACCGAGCGCCGGGAGTTCGGCAACGGCGCCCAGGTCACCTGGTTCTCCCGTGCCTGACGATCCAGCACCACGAAAGAGGTAGTCATATGCGAAAACTCGTCTACTTTGTCGGCATGTCCCTCGACGGCTACATCGCGGGGCCCGGTGACGACATCAGCTTCTATCCGGTCGGCGACGACATGTGGGACTGGGTGAAGGCACAGTATCCAGAGACGCTCCCGACTCATATCCGCCCGCATATCGGCCTGGCGGTCGATGCGCCGAATCAGAAGTTCGACACCCTGGTCATGGGCCGCGGAACCTACGATCCGGCTCTGTCCATCGGCGTGACCAGCCCGTATGCGCATATGCGGCAGTACATCGTTTCGAGTTCCCTCGGGCCGGTCGATGGTCCGCAGGTCGAGGTGGTCGCGAGCGATCCGGTCGGCCTGGTGCGTCGGCTGAAGCAGGAGAACGGCATGGATATCTGGCTGGCTGGTGGCGGCAAGCTCGCCGCGCAGTTACTCGGCGAGATCGATGAGCTCGTCATCAAGAGTTATCCGGTGGTGGCCGGGACCGGAACCGAGGCCTTCGCGGGCGAATTCAACCCCACATCGTTCGCACCCACCAAGCGCATCGAATTCGGCAATGGCACCCAGGTCACCTGGCTGGCCAGAGCCTGAGGCCGATCTTGTCGTAGACCAGCACGATCGCACCGGAGGCCAATCCACGATGTCGCCGCCGGATTCGGCGCGCAGCTGCTTGACCGTCGCGGCCGGATCGGATTCGGCGATACGGGAGTTCGGCGACGGCGTCTCGGTCAGCGTTCGATTCCGGCTGGAAAAGCCTGACACCCACCGAGCGTTCCGTGGTCGAACTCGCCGTCTCCGGCCTGACCAATCCGGCGATCGCCGCGCGTTTGTTCATCAGTCGCGGCACCGTCAACGCATCTGGCCCACGTATACGCCGAGCTCGGTATTGCCAATCGCACCGAACTCGCCCGGCTCGCCCCAACCGATCGCCCGACTAACCGCGCAGAAACGACAGGCGCACTTGCCGATCCGGGTTGTCGACATTGAGATCGACCATCGCGATCGACTGCCAGGTACCCAAGGTCAGCGCACCGCCGATAACCGGGACCGTGGCATAGGGCGGGATCAACGCGGGCATCACATGCGAACGGCCGTGCCCGCGCGAGCCATGCGCGTGCCGCCACCGATCATCGGCGGGCAGCAGATCGCGCAGTGCAGCGAGCAGATCGTCATCGCTGCGCGCACCGAGTTCCATGATCGCGATTCCGGCTGTGGCATGCGGCACGAAGATATGCAGCAATCCGTCCGCACCCGCGTCCCGCGCGAACGACGCGCACTGTGGGGTGATGTCGTGCACGACTTCGGATCGTCCCGTGGTCACCTCGAGCACCGTGCTTTTCATGGGCTACATCGTCCTCTCATTCGGTGTCTGCTGCCCGCAGCAGCGCCATCACCCGCACCGATGTGTCGTGCAGTCGGTTGAACACATCCAGCTGCTCGACCGAATACCCGCCATAGCCACCGCGAACTCCCGCGCCACCACCTCGTAGTGCGGCGCGATCTCATCGATCCGCTCCTGGATCACACTGATCGACCCGCCGCCGGTCCTGTGCGTCGTGTTCGCGCAGCACATAGCGCCTTCGGTAGCCGGTCGATCATCCGCGTGATGGCGCCGGCGGTCAGGCCGGTGTGCATGGGCCAGTTCCCCGGCGGTGGCCGGACCGCCGATGCGAAGCAGAATCAAGCCGCGCAGATCCGTCACATGCAGGCCGAGCCGGTCCGTGACGGCCTGCTGCGTCATCACGCCGTCATTGGCGCTGCGCTGGGCCGCAAGGCTCAATGCGGTCGAAAGATTCACACGATGGCCCCTTCGATCCTCGCCCGCTGAGGAGGTAGGAACAAATCCGCTGGACCTCGGCCGGTACTCTGGGGTGCTGTTAGCAGCTGATTGTCGATCTTGGAGGACCCTGTCGTGGCTCTCGTGGTTCAGAAGTACGGAGGATCCTCGGTGGCAACCGCCGAGCGTATCCGGCGCGTCGCTGAACGGATCGTCGAGACGAAGAAGCAGGGCCACGACGTGGTGGTCGTCTGCTCGGCCATGGGCGATACCACCGACGAGCTACTGGATCTGGCGCAGCAGGTGGCGCCCGCGCCACCGGCTCGGGAAATGGACATGCTGCTCACCTCGGGTGAGCGCATCTCCAATGCGCTGGTCGCCATGGCCATCCATTCGCTCGGCGCCGAGGCTCGCTCGTTCACCGGCTCGCAGGCGGGTGTGATCACCACCGGATCGCACGGTAACGCCAAGATCATCGACGTCACCCCGGGCCGGGTGCGCGCCGCGCTGGACCAAGGTCTGGTCGTGCTGGTCGCCGGTTTCCAGGGCGTCAGCCAGGACAGTCGCGACGTCACCACGCTCGGTCGCGGCGGCTCCGATACCACCGCGGTCGCGCTGGCCGCGGCGCTGGATGCCGACGTCTGCGAGATCTACACCGATGTGGACGGCGTCTTCACCGCCGACCCGCGGATCGTGCCCGACGCCCAGCAGCTCGAGCAGGTCTCCTATGAGGAGATGCTCGAGCTCGCCGCCTGCGGCGCGAAGGTACTCATGTTGCGCTGCGTGGAATACGCGCGCCGCTACAACGTTCCGGTGCATGTGCGCTCGTCCTACACCGACAAGCCCGGCACCTACGTCTATGGATCGATGGAGGACATCCCCTTGGAGCAAGCAATCCTCACGGGCGTCGCGCACGACCGCAGCGAGGCCAAGGTGACCGTGGTCGGCCTGCCGGACGAACCTGGCTACGCCGCCAAGGTTTTCCGCGCGATCGCCGACGCGGAGATCAATATCGATATGGTCCTGCAGAACATCTCCAAGGTCGAGACGGGTAAGACCGATATCACCTTCACCCTGCCCAAGACCGAGGGCGCGCGTGCGGTGGAGATGCTGACCAAGCGTCAGGACGTGATCGGTTTTTCGCAGGTGCTCTACGACGACCACATCGGTAAGGTTTCGCTGGTCGGCGCGGGTATGAAGAGTCATCCGGGCGTCACCGCCACCTTCTGTGAGGCGCTGGCGAACGCGGGTGTGAACATCGACCTCATCTCCACCTCCGAGATCCGGATCTCGGTGCTGGTCAAGGACACCGAACTGGACGAGGCCGTGCAGGTGCTGCACAAGGCCTTCGATCTGGGCGGCGACGAGGTCGCCGTCGTCCACGCGGGAACAGGACGATAAGCATGGGTGTACGGGTAGGAGTCGTCGGCGCGACCGGCCAGGTCGGCGCCGTCATGCGAAAACTGCTGGAAGAGCGCAATTTCCCGGCCGATGAGGTGCGTTTCTTCGCCTCGGCCCGCTCGGCGGGTAAGACCCTGCCGTGGCGCGGCGGCGAGATCGTGGTCGAGGACACCGAGACCGCCGATCCCGCCGGCCTGGATATCGCGCTGTTCTCCGCGGGCGCCACCATGTCGCGCGTGCAGGCCCCGCGGTTCGCGGCGGCCGGTGTCACTGTGATCGATAACTCGTCGGCCTGGCGTAAGGATCCCGAGGTCCCGCTGGTCGTGAGCGAGGTGAATCCGGAGCAGACCCGCAATCTGGTCAAGGGCATCATCGCCAACCCGAATTGCACGACCATGGCCGCCATGCCGGTGCTCAAGCCACTGCACGATGTGGCGGGTCTGCGGCGGCTGATTGTGTCGAGCTACCAGGCGGTCTCCGGCAGCGGTCTGGCCGGTGTCGAGGAGTTGGCCTCCCAGGTGCGCGCTGTGGTCGACGATGCCGAAAAGCTGGTGCACGATGGCAGTGCGGTGCGATTCCCGGCCCCGAACAAGTACGTCGCGCCGATCGCCTTCGATGTGATCCCGCTCGCTGGTTCGCTGGTCGACGACGGATCCTTCGAAACCGACGAAGACCAGAAGCTGCGCAACGAGAGCCGCAAGATCCTCGGGCTGCCCGACCTGCTGGTCAGCGGCACCTGCGTGCGCGTCCCGGTCTTCACCGGCCACTCGCTGTCGGTGAATGCCGAATTCGCCGAACCGATTTCGGTTGAGCGCGCCAAGGAAATCCTCGCCAAGGCCCCCGGCGTCCAGCTCACCGACGTGCCGACCCCGTTGGCAGCCGCGGGCAAGGACGACTCTCTGGTCGGCCGCATCCGCCAGGATCCGGGCGTACCCGACGGTCGCGGCATCGCCCTGTTCATCTCGGGCGATAACCTCCGAAAAGGTGCCGCCCTCAACACCATTCAAATCGCGGAAGTCCTGTTGGCTCAGCGCTGACACCGACCGAACGGGCCGTTCTGATCGTGAGATCTGAACGGCCCGTTTTCTTTTCGGTCATCGGATATCGAATGTCACCGACGAGCCGAGCAGCGCGGTCGGCGACGCCCCGAATGCGCGCCGGAAGGTTTCGCTCAGGTGTGACGGGGAGGCGAATCCGGCATCGGCGGCGCAGCGGGCGAGGTCGTGCCCGGCGGCCAGGCTCGCGAAAACCATTCGCAGCCGCGCCCATTGGCGGTAGCGGCGGAATGTGGTGCCGGTGTGTGCGGTGAAGGTTCGTAGCAAGTGGGTTTCCGACATTCCGGCGGCATCGGCCGCGTGTTCGGCGCGGATGTGTGCGGTCGTGGCATGCATCCGTATGCCCGGTTCCGGGCCGAGGTATCCGACATGTCCGGGCCGCATCCACAGCACCGGCGCACCGCATGTTTGTGAAAGCGCGGCCCCGGTCATGTTCGTCAGGCTAATCGGTGCCCGGCGCAATCAGCCGGTGCGAGCCGCGACGACAGGGAGATGAACGGATATGACAACCGAGGCAGTCACCGCGAAGCCGAGCTGGCAGACCAGGGCTATCACCGCACTGTTGGCATCGCGCGGCCAGAAGCGGATGCTCGGCAGCGCGGAAGGGGTTCATGCGGCGGTGCAAAAGCGCGACCGGCGCGTCAAAGAGGTACGGCCACCGGCCTTCCTGCGCAAGGCAGCGACCGTCACCTCGGATGATCTCGACGGTTGGCCCGTATTCCGGATAACGCCGAGCGCCGGTCCCACCGACGTCAGCGTGGTTTTCCTGCACGGCGGCGGCTTTTTCGCCGAGATCGTGCGCCCGCACTGGAGTTTCGTCCGCGAACTCGCCGCCGCCATTCCAGCGCAGGTCGTGGTCCCGATCTATCCGCTGATCCCACATAGCAGCGCCGCGGATATGGTGGCCACTACCGCCGCGATCATCACCCGCGCGATCGAGCAGCGCGGCTCCGGAAAGACCGTGGTCATGGGCAATTCGGCAGGCGGCCTGCTGGCGCTGGCGGCAGCACATGCCGTGCGCGATCAGGGTGGGCCGCAACCGTCGCGGGTGGTACTGATCTCCGCCTGGCTCGACGCCACCCTTTCCGGCCCGGCACTGCCCGCACTCGAACAGGTCGATCCGTTGCATCAGCGACCCGGAATGGCCGAGATCGCGCGGCTCTACGCCGACGGCCTCGACCTCCGCGACCCTCGCGTCAGCCCGCTGTTCGGTGCGATCGAGGGACTGCCGCCCCTGACCATCTTCTCCGGCACCCACGAAATGGTCCTGGCCGACGCCCGTGCCCTGACCCGCCGCGCCGAAGCCGCGGGCATACCGGTCGACTACCACGAGGGTCCGGAGCTGCCGCACAACTACGTGCTCATGCCCAGCCCCGAAGGCCGCGCGGCTCGCAAGATCATCATCGACGCTTGCCGCACGCCACGCCACGATCGGTCCGCAGTCGACCGGGACATCGCGGGCCGATAACGGTCCTGCTCATCGCGCCCTGCCCGCCCGCTTCGACCAACTGTGACGACTCGGAAGCGGCGAGAGCCCGACGAACACGTGACCGGTGCGGGCCAGCTTGGGCTCGGGGGCGGGTGGAGCAACTCGTTGTCGACGATGGTGATCGGCAGGGGACGGATCGCGTCGTCTTCTGTCGTATCGCCGCAATCGGCGGGGTTGGTGTCGTGTCGTTTCGGACAGTGGGCTGTAGTCAGTGGGGCCGTAGCCCGTCGAACACGATTGCGAAGGTGCGGCGGCGTTGCTCCGCGGTGGTGTTCGTGGTGTTGGCGGCTAGGAAGGTGCCCTTTACGACACGCATGAGGTCGTCGATATCGATATCGCGCCGAACCGCTCCGGATTGTTGTGCGCGGGTTAGTAATTCGGCGATGGCGGCGTTCAGGGCATGGGCCGGTTTGCGGTATTCGGGGGCGTCGGCGCCTACGGCTTCGGCTAGGTCGCGTTTGACGGTGCCTTCGGCGACCATGCGGTCGAGGAAGTCGAAGAAGGCTTTGCCCGGGTCGGGGGCGGTGGCGAGTTCCCGCGCGTAGGCGATCATGCGCTCGACGCGGTCCACGATCGCCGCTTCGAAAAGGGCTTCCTTGGTGGGGAAGTGGCGGTAGACGGTGCCCGCGCCTACGCCTGCGCGACGGGCGATTTCGTCGAGCGGGACCGAAATGCCCTCGGCGGCGAAGGCCTCTTGGGCGGCGGCGAGTACGCGGTCGCGATTGCGGCGCGCATCGGCGCGCAGCGGGCGCGGTTCCTCGCGATCGGTCATGAGGGCTGAGTTTACTGGAGACCTTGACAAGCGGGGCGGTCGTTCCGGATGATAACCGGGGTCAACGTTCCGCTTAATTGAAGCAGGTGTTTTCATGGTGGAGACTTCGGTGGAAAGCCCTCGCGAGCTGGTCGAACGGCTCTTTCGCGAACTGCCCGCTCGCGATGCCGACGCATTCGTCGAGCTGCTCGCCACAGATGCGGTATTCGAGATCCCCTTCGTCATTCCCGGGATGCCGACCCGGCTTGTCGGGCGCGAGGAGATCCGGGCGCATCTCGCGCAGCGCTGGTCCGGGATTTCGGGTATCGAGGTACACGGGATCTATCCACAGGTGTACGAAACAGACGATCCCGAGGTGGTTTTCGTGGAGAACGAGGTGGATATGACGGTGCCCGGCGCCGCGCGGGCGCGAGTTCGCACGTCGGTCAATGTCGTTCGGGTCCGCGACGGCAAGGTCGCGCTGTTCCGCGACTACATGGATACGGCGCGCTTCAACCGACTTGTGGATAACTGACCCAGCCGGCCCGGGCGGTCCGAAATTCCGTCGCTTCGCCCGGGTACCGACTGCTAGCCTGCGCCGATGGCGAATCCTTATCCACAGGTGTACTTCGGCGACCGGCTCGTCGACGCGGAGCAGGCGTCGGTCGCTGTCGCATCGTCGGCGGTGCTGTACGGCCTGAGTGTGTACACAGTGCTCCCGGTGCTTGTGGATGGATCGGCGCGTACGGCATTTCGGCTCGACGACCATTTCCGGCGACTCGAGGAATCCTGCAAGATCATCGGCATCGACCGGTTCGCCGCCGAATGGGACTTCGCCCGATTCCGCACCGCGGTCATCGACCTGATCGCAGCCAATGCGCCGACCGAGGACGTATTCGTCCGCGCAACAGTGCATGTCGTCGAATCGATTCCGGGCACTCGGGTCCGCGGCTGCGCCATCCAGGTCAGCATTTTCGTCTACGACGCGGTGCCGATCGTGCCCCAGGAGGGTATGCGGCTGAAATCCAGTCCGTGGCGGCGCATTCCGGACAATGCGATTCCATCGCGCGCGAAAGTCAATGGCGCGTACGTCAATTCGGTACTCGCCAAACAGGACGCCATCGACAGCGGATACGACGACTGCATCTTCCTGGACGGCAACGGCCACGTCTGCGAACTCAGTGCCGCCAATATCTTCCTCGTCCGCAACGGCACCCTGATCACCCCGGATGTGTCCTGCGACATTCTCGACGGCATCAACCGCCGCACCATCCTCACCCTCGCCGCCGAAGACGGCATCCCGATCGTCGAACGCACCATCGACCTGACCGAGCTCTACATAGCCGACGAGGTCTTCGTCACCGGCACCTCATCCGGCACCTCACCGGTCACCGAAGTCGACGGCCGCCTCATCACCGACGGCCACCCCGGCCCCCTCACCCAAACCCTCCGCAAACGCCACACCGCCGCCCTCCGCACCGATACCCATCACAACTGGCTCACCTCCCTCTGACCGCGACGGAGTGGATTCCCGTCGATGCCTTCGATCCATTGCGGATGCCCGTCACAAGTGCTCGAGGGCGGCGATGGTGCTGAGGAACAGTTCCACGTTGTCGTGCACGAATTTGTCCCGGGGTAGGGCAGCGCCTGCTGGATCCAGGCGGTGACTGTGTCACCGAACGCACCGACCAGCGCGCGGCGAGGTCGACGGCGAGATCGTCCGGATCGCGGTCGGGAACCAGCTGCGACAGGATCCCGCGGAACGCGCGGGACACGTCCTCCGAGCGGGCGAGCCGCCGCTCGGCAACGGGCGGATGTCCATATGCCTTGGTGGACAGGATCTTTCCCTTTGGCAGGCGCGGCCAGGAAGAAATCCATCATGGCCTGCACCACTGCGGTGACCTGCGCCCGACTGTCCGGTGCCGCTGCATGTGGACGGCTGCTTCGGCTGCGGACCACCCAATCCGGCGGCGGTCGGCATCGCACTGAATCTCGAGAACGACCACGTCATCGGTCGTTTCACCCTCGACGAGCGCCACCAGGGCGCACCGGGTGTCGCGCACGGCGGTGTCATCGCCGCGATACTCGACGAGGCATCCGGCACGGTGCCGAGCGCCATGTGCGTGCCAGCGGTCACCGCGAAGCTCGAGGTGAACTATGTGCTTCCCGCACCGCTGCACCGATCGAGCGGCGCGAAGGCTAGCGCAAATTGCATATTCACGCTCGCCTCGAACACGACGGTGAACGCATAGCCGAGGGCAATGCCCTTCATCGCGGTCTCGCCGGATCACTTCTTCGCAGAGGGCGCAAAGGAAGGCGATATCCCGTTCTTCGGCGTGTGATTCAGCGGATGCCCGGCGTGCGCGGATCCGGACCGAGGCACACCAGAATGGCGCACCCGGGTGCGGTGTCGGCGAACGGTGGCGCCAACGGATAGTTCAGGCAGCTGAAGACATTGCAGCCCGGATATGCCGCAGGCCCGATGCCGAAGACCGCCAGCAGCAGATTCGTATCCACGAACCGCCTCGGATCCAGACGCAGCGGCGGCTCCACATACGGTCCCGGATCGGGCACCGGACGGACTTCGAAGGCCGCGAACAGCCGACGGAAAAATTCGTACGGCAATTCCGCGGTGTTCTGCACAATCCCCGAAATGCCCTCGTTGCTGACATCTCCGAAGACTCCGGTCCATACCACCGTCAAATCCAGGCTCGGAATGATGAAGACGTTCTGCAAGCCGAGTCCCGACATCGAGTAGACGTCGGCGGGCAGGTAGTCGGGGGTCTCAGCGCATCCCGGTCCGATCCAGAACAGATAGCCATAGCACTCGTTCGCCGCTGACGGTTGGCGTGCCTTGCGCAGATACGTCTGCGAAACGATTTGCTGTCCGCCCCAGCTCCCGTTATTGCTCACCAGCAACCCGAGTTTGGCGAAATCGTTCGGCGGGATCATCAGGTGGGCGTATCCATAGGTGTGCCCAGCGCGATCACGCGCCCAGTAATAGTCGCCGCGTTCGATACCGAGCGGATCGAAAAGCTCACGCTGCGCGAACTGCCGCAGCGGTTCCCCGACGGCCAATTCGATGACATAGGCGAGCAGATCGACATTGCGCTGGCTGTAGCTGAATGCCGCGCCGGGCGGATTGTCCAACGGCACCCCGAGCGCCTGTACGGCACTATTCGGATCGAGCGGAATCACCCCGGTGACGCCCTCGGTGAGCACACCCACCTTCATGCCAGAGGATTCGGTCAGCAGATTCTGCACGGTGATCGACCGATGCTGCTCATCACCGAGTCCCGGCGGCAGATACCGATCGATCGGCGCTTCGATATCGAGTTTCCCCTGATCCCAGGCTATTCCGGCGAGCACGGAAACTACGCTTTTCGTCGCACTCCAGATATTCCAGGCGACATTGCCGGTCTGGTCGTTCGTCGGTCCCTCGCCGATCAAGCAGTTGTGCCGGAACACCTGCACATTCAACCGATTACGCCCGCTCGCGAACTCCAATGCCTGCGCGAGCCGCCCCGCATCCAGTCCAACCTGTTCCGGCGCCGCCCGTTCCGGCTCCCGCCCGGAAGACACGCCACATGACAGCTGCTCGGTGTGCGCGGCTTGCGCACCCCCGGCGAAGACGCTTCCCACAACCAGCGATACCGCCGCGATTCCGGCCAGGAATCCGTAGATGCGCCCCATGCGCATGAGGCTATCGCGCCAGACCACGCCAGACCGGGCAACAGGCTGAATGCGTCCCAGTCAATTGCCAACTCGGCGCGCCGATCGCCGTCATAGCGCATCGGCCACGCGCCACGCCCGCAATTCGCTCCGCACGGCGGCTCCTTCTCGGACGACGTCTGTAGCGTGTCCGCACAACGAACCAGTCCGCGGCTCGCGATGAGGACCGCGATTCCGCTCAGTTTCGCTCGAGGTCAGCGGCGTGTCCGGACAGTGAACCGGTCTGCGCCGGCGATGAGGACCGCGATTCCGCTCAGTTTCGCTCGAGGTCAGCGGCGTGTCCGGACAGTGAACCGGTCTGCGCCGGCGGTGAGGAGCGTGATTCCGCTCAGTTTCGCTCGAGGTCAGCGGCGTGTCCGGACAGTGAACCGGTCTGCGCCGGCGGTGAGGAGCGTGATTCCGCTCAGTTTCGCTCGAGGTCAGCGGCGTGTCCGGACAATGAACCGTTGTCGCGGTGCATTGCGCATGTGCACGAGTGTCCCGACACCGCAGGCGATGACCGTCCCGACCACAAGCGTCAGCGGCATGTGTCGGGCAAGCAGCTTCTCGCGCAACGGGTCACGCATCAGCCGCGAGCCCGCGACAATCATCAACCACCCCTCGCAGAGCGCCGAGACGAGCGCAGCCTCAACCATCGGTCGCCACGCTCCACGGTTCCGCTCGACCCGCCAACCGCCGATCGGCGCGATCCCGCTGGGTATCAGCATCATGCGTGACGAGCTGTCCGCACAGCGAACCAGCCTGCGCCCACACCCAGGACTACGAGTCCGGTCAGCACCGCACCGAGCGGCAGTGACAGCCCGACGACCACGCACCCGGTCGCGCCGACGAACGGTACCCAGCGTGGCGGACGATCCTCGGTCAATGTCGCCGCCGAAACATTGGCGATCAGGTAATACACCAGCACTGTGAACGACGAAAACTCAATGGTCGCATGCAGATCGACGGTTCCCACGACCACCGCAACCACCGCACCGACCGCCAACTCGGCCCGATGCGGCACACCGAAGCGCGCATGCACCGCGGCCAGCGCACCCGGCAGATGTCTGTCGCGTGCCATCGCAAGCACTGTCCGCGAAACGCCGAGTATCAACGCGAGCAGCGATCCGGCCGCCGCGAGCACTGCACCCACCCGGACCAACGGTGCCAACCCAGACACCCCCGCCGTCGAGACGACCCTGGCCAGCGGATCGATCGCCTGCGCGAGCCCCGCCGACCCGAGCACCTCGAGCGCGGCCACCGCCACCAGCGCATAGACCGCCAGCGCGAGCCCGAGCGCGATCATGATGGCCCGTGGAATCGTGCGTCGCGGATCGCGCACCTCCTCGCCGAGGGTGGCGATGCGGGCATATCCCGCGAAGGCGAAGAACAGTAATCCCGCGGCCTGCAAGACCCCGCGCGGACCGATCCGGTCGGCCAGAGTTGTTGCGGCGGACTGGTTTCCGAACAAGCCCACCCCGACGACCACTGCCAGCACGGTCAGAACCGCCGCCACGATGATCCGGGTGGCCAGCGCCGATTTCTGCACACCGGTGTAGTTGATCGCGGTGATCGCGAAAACCGCCGCGACCGCGACGACCCGCGAATGTTCCGGCCACGCGTATCCGCCCACCGTCAGCGCCATCGCGGCACACGATGCGGTCTTACCCGCGACGAATCCCCACCCGGCCAGATATCCCCAGAACGCACCCAGACGCTCGCGCCCGTACACATATGTCCCGCCCGACACCGGATACCGCGCGGCAAGCCGCGCCGAGGAGGTCGCATTGCAGTACGCCACCAGTGCGGCCACCGCCAAGGCGAGCAGCAGCCAACTGCCCGACGCGCCCGCCGCGGGAGCAAGCGCGGCGAAGATGCCCGCACCGACCATGGACCCGAGTCCGATGACCACGGAGTCGGTTAGTCCGAGCCTGCGTCGCAGCGCGTCGCCGTGCGTTGCCATTGCTGCATCATCGACCACACCGCCCTCGACCACGAATCGAGCGGAAATGCGAAACGCCGCCAGGTTGGTAAACCTGGCGGCGCTGAGTCGCCGGACGCCACGCCAACGTCACGACTCGAGTGCCGACGTCCCACAAGCGCCTCTCGGCGAGTGGTCGCTCGTAGCGACAAATGGGGTGAGGCCCGGGGCTGTCCGGACGCCGACAGAGGTGATCAACGGTCCGCAGGCCGGATGTATTCCACGAATTCGGATGTGATGCGCACCACGAAACTCGTCTGGTCGGATCCCGCCGACACGTCCTCGGGATTCTCAGCTGACCTGTGCGGCGCAAACCCGCCTGTAAGGCACGGATGGATACTGCGGCCACAGACCCTGGACCGACCGATATGCACCCGCTGAGCTTCCCCGAGTTGCGTCGTCATTCAGGCCGGTCGCGAATGCGCGCCGAGACACCGGAGGATGCAGCGGCTTCGCGACCCGACGCGCCAGCGTGGGCTGGCACCCCGGCCTTTGCCTTTACGGCAGAAGCCGATGTCTTCGCACTCGAGGCCGGATACACATCGGCAGATCCGCGGACGGCACGCCTGCGCCCAGCGGCTGTGATCACATGCGGGATGGCCGTTCGATGGGTAGGTCCTGTGGATGGCACGCGTGCGCCACGCCGCGCCGCCCGTGATCAGATGCGGGATTGCTGCGGTAGGTCTTGTGGATGCGCGCACCGCACCGCGCGCCCAGCGACCGTGATCAGATGCGGTATGGCCGCTCGATGGGCAGGTCCTGTGGACGGCCCCGCGTGCACCGCACCGTACGTCCAGCGACTGTGATCAGATGTGGGATTGCTGCGGTAGGTCCTGTGGACGGCATGCCTGCGCCGCGCCGACTGTGATCAGGTGCGGGATTGCCGCGGTAGGTCCTGTGGACGGCATGCCTGCGCCGCGCCGACTGTGATCAGGTGCGGGATTGCCGCGGTAGGTCCTGCGGACGGCACGCGTGCACCGCACCCCGCGCCCAGCGACCGTGATCAGACGCGGTATGGCCGCTCGATGGGCAGGTCCTGCGGACGGCACGCCTGCGCCGCACCGCGCCGCCCGACTGTGATCAGATGCGGGATGTCCGCTCGACGAGCGGGTCCTGGCACTGTCGGCAGCCCGTGGGTGGCGGTTCGGGGCGGTACGGACTCGGGTATCGCAATCTAGAATCAACGAGCTCATGAGGTGAACAGGGGGGATCGGTTTGTCCGATGATCTGGTACTGATCGAAATGCTGGCCGCGTTGGAGCGCAGTCCGGAGGTGCTCGCGCTGCGGGTGCGGGTGGTCGAGCTGTTGATCGATCGTGGTCGCCATGCCGAGGCGCTGGCCCAGTGTGCGACGGCGCTCGCCCAGGAACCGGGGCACGCTCGGGTACTGGAGTTGTTGCAGCAGTGCACGATTGCGCTCGCGGGTGGTGCGCCGGGCGTTCAGGTGCCCAGCGAAATTCGATCCCCTCGTACGGAGCGCGCACCTTCGACCGAGTCGGCACCGGATGAGGCGAAAGACGCACCGCTGCAATATGATTGGATCGCTGCCGAAGAGCAGGTCGGTGACATCATCGCCCCGGCGTTCATCAATGAGGGCTCGCGCGAATACGTCAGCGACTCCGATGTCGGCGTGTTCGAAAAGCCCACCGTCAAGCTGGCCGATGTCGGCGGGATGCAGGATGTGAAGCGTCAGCTCGAACTCACCCTGCTCGGCCCGATCCGCAATCCCGGATTCGCCAAGGCTTTCGGCACCTCCGCGCGCGGTGGACTGCTGCTCTATGGCCCGCCCGGCTGCGGTAAGACCTTCATCGCCTCGGCGGTCGCAGGTGAACTCGGCGCGAATTTCTATCCGATCGAAATCGCCGACATCCTCGATATCTATCACGGGTCCGGTGAGCGCAATCTGCACGAGGTCTTCGAAATGGCCCGCCGCAATGCGCCTTGTGTGCTGTTCCTCGACGAGGTCGACGCTCTCGGGCACAAGCGCAGTCAGATGGCTGGTTCGACCTGGATGCGCAATGTGGTGAATCAGCTACTGAGTGAAATGGATTCGGCAACCCGCAGCAACGACGGCGTCTACATCCTCGGTGCCACCAACCACCCGTGGGACCTCGATGTCGCCCTGCGCCGCCCCGGTCGGTTCGACCGGATGATCCTGGTCGGCCTGCCGGATCCCCAAGCGCGCCAGGCGATTCTGCACTACCACCTCGAGGATCGTCCCGTCGCGGGCATTGATCTCCCGGCCATCGTGCGGCGCACCGACGGCTTCTCCGGTGCCGATCTGGCCCACATCTGCACCTCGGCAACGCAATTGGCGATGGCCGATTCGATCAGCACCGGCACCGTGCGCCCGGTCGGCATGGCCGATATCGAGGCCGCGCTGAGTCAGATCAAGCCGAGCGCGGGGCCCTGGTTCGAATCCGCACGCAACGTAATCGAATTCGCCAATGGCGACGGCGCCTACGACGAACTCGCGAAGTACATGCGAGCCAAGAAGTTCCGCTTGAAGTAGGCGCGGCCTGTTCGCGCGGCCGCTACCAACCCGCACTTCGTCCGGCGGAGGGGCGCGTCTCGAAGCGCGCAGGCGACCGGTCCCTGCCGTGACCGCCACTGCATCCGCTGGCTTACCAGCATGGCAGACGCTTTTCTTGATCATTTCTAATTCTTGACAGACTGGAAGAGCGTGCACGCCGAACTCGGCAAACGCGTCGAGGAAGGTGTCCGCGCCCGACTGGACGCCTGGTACCGCATGTCCGAAAACAGCTCCGCCCCCGACCATTTCGGTCGGAGGCGGAGCGTTTCGTTATATGGGGGGCAGGATGCCACGGGCCCCAGGTCTCGGAATTACAACAGGCCCCACCAATAGAGCAGGCAGGCCAGCACCCAGACAACCACGGTTTCCATCGCCGCTCCAATCTCCTTGGCGCCCTTATCCACCATCATCCGCCGATTCGCGCCAACGCGCCGCAAACTTGTCGGGATCTTCCATAAATAACGCGACTACCTGCGGTTTTTCTCCTGCAAGGTCTTCTTAAGTGCCCAACAAGCCCGCGACGGCATTGTTTGTGTCAACACCGCAACACAAGCCACCACCGGGGTGGGGAACCGGACTCGACCTGTTCACGAGGGGTAACAGGTCGCGTTTCGGGGGTAGTGCCAGCCGGGCCGGTCCACGAGGGGTGACCGGCCCGGCTGGCGCTCTTATCGGGGGCAACCACTTCGGATGGCTCTTCCCGGAGCTGACCGGCGCACTGAGTCGCCGCTGCCGAAGGTAACCATTCGGTGCGCGCCGACGATCCCATCCAAGGGTGTATGTAGCCGGGCCGGTTCACGAGGGGTGACCGGCCCGGCCGGGCCTCGAGCGGTCAGCCGACGGTCTGGAGCAAGTAGTCGGGCAGTTCGTAGCTCTCGGTCTTGGTGAGCATCTTCATCATGAGCGGCTTCATGATCTTGGTGGTCATCAGCCTGCTGACGAACAGGCCCGCGCGGATGCCGAAGCGGGATTTGGGCGTCATCGAGCGCAGGCCACCCGGCGGCAATTCCTGCGCGGTGGCGACGAACGGCCGCAGTACCTCTTCATAGCGGGCCAGCGCCGCTTCGGGATCGGTTGCGTGCGCGGCGATTTCACCGGCCAGCACGTACGCGCCGACCAGTGCCATCGCGGTGCCCTGTCCAGTGAGCGGCGAACCGCAGTAGCCCGCGTCGCCGAGCAGCACCACGCGGCCCTTGGACCAGTTCGGCACGTCGATGCGGGCCAATTCGTCGAAGTAGAAATCGTCGGCGGTGGCCATTGCATCGCGGACGGTGCTCGCGATCGTGCCGCCGTCGACCAGTCGCTCACGGATGAGCTGCTGCTGTGCCGCGACATCACGACGCAGCGCCGGATTCGCGGCGTCGCGAATGACGACCAGTGCCTTGCAAGTGGCAGGATCGGCATCCGGACGCAGTCCCACACCGGTCGCGCCGACCAGGGAATTCATCGCGATCCAGTGCTGCTCGGCATAGTCGGGCGTCGGCAGCGTGAAGAAGGACATATAGCCGCCGAGGTAGGTGGAGAAATCCTCCTCCGGGCCGAAGACCAGGCGACGGGTCGAGGAATGCAGTCCGTCCGCGCCGATCACGATGTCGAACCGTTCGGTGCTGCCGGAGGCGAAGGTGACATCCGCGCCCGCGCCGTCCTGACTGATCTCGGTAACCCATTCGCCGTAGCGGTAGTCGATGCCGCCCGCCTCGTCGAGCAGATCGAGCAGGACCTGGTTCAGGTCGCCGCGCGTGATCTCGATCTCCGCGACCGCGCCCTTACCCTCGAAGACCTCCGCGGCCATGCGCAGCAGCTCCTTGCCCTCGCTGTCCACGAAAACCATGCCGCGCTCGTCCAGTTGGGATTTGCGGATGCCCGGCATGAGCCCCATCCGCTGTGCCACCTCCACGCTCGGACCGCGCAGGTCCACGGCCTGGCCGCCCGGTCGGGGCGCGGCCGCCCGCTCGACCACGGTGGCCTGGATCCCGGCCCGGAGCAGTTGCAGGGCAACGGCATTACCGCCGATGCCGCCGCCGCAGACGAGGACCCGTGGGCGGTTGGCGGCGGGGTTGGTGTTGCTCATGATCTGTTCCTCACTGGCTCGAATGTCTTGCACATATGTCTAACAGACGAGTTGCACGTTTGTCTAGTACAAATGTGTAAGACGGATGAGTCAGTGCTGGTCTTGCATGTAGGCCTTCCAGCCGCCGAATGAGGTGATGTCGGTGGCAGATCGTGCGGCGTCGTAGGTGCAGGCGAAGCCGATAACCGCACGTCCGTCGGAGAGTTCGATACTGGTCAAGGCCATCGGCGCGGGCAGCGCGGCGAGGAAGCGACCGAGCCCCGCCGCCGATACCCGGAACAGCTCGCCGAGGATCGGCGCACCGAGTCCCGAGCCGTGGCGCACCAGTCCTGGTTTCGGGGGTGTGGTGTCCAGTGCGGTCAGGCGGTACGCGTCGGTGGTGCGGATCTCGCCGGTGAAGCGCGCGCCGATCTCCTCCAGCTGCCAGTGCAGCGGCTGGCCGCGCAGGTGCGCGCCGAAGACGGCCAGTTCGACACCGTCTTCGACCAATGCCGGGGGAATGTCCTCGCCGACGATGCGGGCGGCGATATCGACGGCGACCTGATCGGTGAAGGCGGGCGTCACGACCATCACCCCGAACGGCGCACCGGTCGCGGTGGGTTGGCCGGGGACGGCGACGGCCGCCATATCCAGGAGATTGCAGAAGTTCGTGAACGTGCCCAGTCGACGGTTGATGCCGAACGGATCCGCTTGTACCGCGGCGATACTCGGATGCTCCGTGGTCGTCGGTAACAGCAGTCCGGCGAATCCCCGCAATGTCTGTGCCGCGGCGGCCTTGGCCTTCGCGAGGGTATCCAGATCGGCCGCGAATCCGGGGCCTGTCGTGGCTCGCGCGGCATTGATGATCGCCGTCACGGTGGGATCGGCACTCGCCGGTGCGGTATCGAGGAACGCCCCGACGGCCGCATAGCGTTCGGCGACGATCGCGCCGTCGTAGAGCAGGAGTGCGGCATCGAGCATCCCGGAGATATCGACCTCTTCGGTCGTGATCCCGCCGCTCGACAGCGCGGATACAGTGCGGGCGAAGGCATCTCGGTACGGATCACTGAGCGTGACGAGATCTTCGGCGCGGGGAACCGCGAGCCGGATCGTCTGCGGTGCGGCGAGCGCTACATCGGCGGGCCAGGACCGGCTGCGCGGATCCCGCGATTCCGGTCCGGCCATGACAGCGGCCGCTCGGACCGCGCGCTCGAGGTCAGTGGCGAAGACCGTCACGGCGTCGTAGTCCGCACACGCTCGGACCACACCGTGCGCGGGAATGATCCCCAAAGTGGCTTTGATACCTACGATTCCGTGCAGTGCGGCCGGGACACGTCCGGAACCCGCGGTGTCCGTACCGATCCCGATATCCGCGACACCCAGCGCCACGGCGACCGCCGATCCGGAACTGGACCCGCCGGAGATCAACTCCGGATCGTGCGCGTGACGCACCGCGCCGTAGGGGCTGCGAGTACCGACGAGCCCCGTTGCGAACTGATCCAGATTCGTTTTACCGAGGACCAGTGCCCCCGCCGCGACCAGGCGCTCGACCGCCGCCGCCGTGACCTCGGCGGTGTAGGCGAATTCGGGACAGGCCGCGGTCGTCGGTAGCCCCGCTACATCGATATTGTCCTTGACCGCGACCAATACCCCTGCCAGCGGCAAGGATTCACCTGCGGCGACCCGTCGCTCAACGGCCGCGGCCTCGGCGGCGACATCGGACTCGACGCGCAGCGTGATCCACACCTCCGGCCGATCGACCTCTGCGATCCGCCGATACGCTGCCGCGACCCGTGCGGTGGGCGTGCCGTGGACTTCGGTATTGCCTAGGACACCTGAGGTCATTCGGCGGCTCCGATCACTGCTAGTGGGGTTCCCGGTTCGACTTTCGCGCCTGGTGCGGCCAGCACCTTCAGTACCGTGCCGGTGCCCGGGCTGTGCACCGGCAGTTCGAGTTTCATCGCCTCCAGGATGGCCACCGGATCGCCCGCGCCGAGGCGTTGGCCCACCTCGACCTCCACCCGCCAGACATTGCCGATCATCGGTGCGGTGACCACCGTCGCGTCCGGCGGTAGTCCGGCCAGTGGGTCGGTCACGGGTTCCGGTGCGCTCTCGGCGGTCGCGCTCTGCTCGAATTCCCCTGCGGCGCGCCAGGCCTGCTTCTCCGCATCGAAGGCGATGGCCTGTTTGGCCTCGAATTCCGTTATGGCTTCCGCATTTTGGGCGAGCAGTCGCAGATGGTCGGCGAGTGCGAAGGTGCCATCGCCGACCTCGGCGTCGAAACGCCCCGCTGCGGCGGCCGCGCGCTGCTCGAGCAACTGCTCAGCAGTCACCGGCTCCCAGACGATCCGGTCGAAGAATCGAAACAGCCATGGGGTGCCTGCTTCGAATGGCGCGGATTGCCGGTAGCTGGACCAGATCGGCACCGTCCGGCCGATCAGTTGATAGCCGCCCGGTGAGGCCATGCCGTATACGCAGAGGTACTTGCCGCCGATACCAACCGCATCCGATGGCGTCCAGGTGCGTGCCGGATTGTACTTGGTGGTGACCAACCGATGTCGCGGATCGAGCGGAACCGCGAGCGGTGCACCGAGGTATACGTCACCGAGGCCGAGCACCAGGTACTCCGCGTCGAATACCGCGGCACGCACATCCGCGATGCTGTCGAGGCCATTGATGCGGCGGATGAACTCGATATTCGAGGGCAGCCACGGCGCGGTATCGCGGACCCCGCTGCGGTATCGATCGATGGCCTCGGCAATCGAGGGATCGTCGAACGACAACGGCAATCGAATCGTGCGACTGGGCACCACGAGGTCGTGGGTGGCGGGCAGTTCGGATTCGAGGTCGGTCAGCCTGCCGAGCAACCGATACTGCGGCAGCACCTCGGGATCGAAATGGATGTGCAGCGAACGGACACCCGGTGTCACATCGATGATGCCCGGGAGGCCGGTGCCCGCCAATGCCTCGGCGAGTGCGTGTACCCGCATGCGCAGGCCGAGATCCAGCACCCTCTCGCCGTATTCGACCAGGATATTGTCATCGCCGCCGCGCAAATAGGCGACCGGCGGACGATCCGCACCCGCCGCGACGGTGCCGAGGATGCCGCGATCGTCCAGTCCGACCGGCGCGCGGGAACCGGTGAGCAGGCTCGGTGTCGCAGATGGGGCATCGGCCTCGGCGCGGGCGGCGTTCGAACGGCGCAGCGCCGTGGCCCGGGCATCGTCGACGGGCACGAAGCGGACGGTATCCCCGGGACGTAACTGGCCGAGCTTCCAGCGATGCGCCGAGATCACGGTCAGCGGGCAGGCGAAGCCGCCGAGGCTCGGACCGTCCGGACCGAGCAGGATCGGGGTATCACCGGAGACATTCAATGTTCCTACGCTGTACGGGTTGTCGTGCAGATTCGACGGATGCAGCCCCGCATCGCCGCCGTCGGTGCGCGACCAGGTCGGCTTCGGACCCTCCAGCCTGATACCGGTGCGATTCGCATGACTGCCGACTTTCCAAGGGTGCGAATAGAATTGGTCCATATCCGCGTCGGTGAAATAGGTTGGCGCGGTCTGTGGTCCGATACCGACGGCCAGTTGCCAGACATGCGTGAATCGGGGTCGTTCGTCGAGCGGAACCTCTTGCGGCTCAGCGAGTTCGGGTCGATCCCTGACGACTCCCAGCACGTCACCCGCGACAATTGCTTTACCGGTGCTGCCGCCGAAACCGCCGAGCGTGAAGGTTGCGGCGCTGCCGTGATAGAGCGGTGCATCGATGCCACCGCGCACCGCGAGGTAGGTGCGCAGGCCGGCGTCCGACGGTGCGCCGATATCGAGCACCGACCCGGCCGGGACGGTCACCGGCTGCCACATCCGGATCGGCCGTTCATCCACCGTGACCGGCGCCGAGGCGCCCGTCACGCACACCACGGTCGTATCGGTGAAAAGCAGTCGGGGACCATGCAGCGTACATTCCAGCGCGGGTACCCCGGATGGGTTGCCGACGGCGATATTCGCCAGGGTGAACGACAGATCATCCATCGGGCCCGACGGCGGAATTCCGACCTGCCACAGGCCGATTCGGCCCGGATGATCCTGAATCGTGGTCATCGTGCCTGCGCGCAGCACATCGATGCGATGGCTGGCGGGTCGGATATCGGCCAGCGTGGTCGTGACATGGTCCGCGGCTAGCACCACGGGATCTGCGCTCGCCGCCCGCAACTGGGGCAGATTCGTTTGGACCCCGTAGATCCTGGTCGCCACCAGCGCATCGCTCAATTCCGCGAAGGCGGCCGCGCGCGCGGCTCCCGAGGTGATCACCTTCGCGAGCAGCGGGTCGTAATACGGACTGACCTCGGTGCCCGTCGTGACCCAGGTATCGATGCGAACCCCGGTATCCACCGGAAACGTAGCCGAAGTGATCAGCCCGGCGCTCGGTCGGTAATCGTGTCCCGGATCCTCGGCGTAGACCCGCGCCTGCACGGCCCATCCGCTGATCACCGGTCCGGTCTCGGGCAGTTCGTCGACCATCGAGCTGTCCCCACCCGCCAGCCGCAGCATCCACCCGACCAGATCGATCCGAGTGATCGCCTCGGTCACCGGATGCTCGACCTGCAGCCGGGTATTCATCTCGAGGAACGAGGCCGCACCGCGCTCGATGTCGTAGACGAATTCCACCGTGCCCGCCGATCGGTACCCGACCGACCTGGCCAACTCCCGCGACGCCGCGAGCAACTGCTCTGACAGCTCCGGCGCGAGTTCGGGTGCGGGCGCTTCCTCCAGCACCTTCTGATTACGCCGCTGCAGCGAACAATCCCTGGTGCCGAGGCTCACCACACGCCCGTGACCGTCACCGAACAGCTGCACCTCGACATGCCTGGCCCGCGCCACGAACCGCTCCAGGAAGACACCGGTCGAGGAGAAATGTGTCGCGGCCAAACGCTGCACACGCGCATAGGCCGACCGCAGCTCATCGGCATTTTCGCAGGCCTGCATGCCGATGCCGCCGCCGCCACCGACGGCCTTGAGCATTACTGGATAGCCGATACGCTCGGCCTCGGCAACCGCGTGCTCGGCCGATTCGAGCAGCCCGGTGCCCGGAATCAATGGCACCCCAACGGCTTTGGCCGTCTCGCGGGCGGTGTGCTTATCGCCGAAGATGCGCAATTGCTCCGGCGTCGGCCCGACGAATGCGATCCCGGCATCGGTCACCGCCGCAGCGAAATCCGCATTCTCCGAAAGGAATCCGTATCCGGGATGAATCGCACCCGCACCCGTCGACAGCGCCGCTGCGATCACCCGGTCCGCGCGCAGGTACGACTCGGTCGCCGGACTCGACCCCAGATGTACTGCTACATCGGCGATTTCGACATGGGCGGCACCGACATCGGCATCGGAGTACACGGCGACGGTCTTCAGTCCGAGCGCATGCGCCGTCCGCATGATCCGGCAGGCGATTTCGCCGCGATTGGCGACCAGAACTGTATCGAATTCCAATGTCACCGAAAAACTCCCTATTCAGTTGCCAAGGACATCGCGGTAATGGCCCGCGTGACCCGATCGAGAACGACATCGAGCGATTCGCCGATGTGCGTGTGCAGCAGTCGGTATGCCAGCGCAAGATCTTGTGCCAGCACGGCATCCAGAATTCCCAGATGCTCGGCAATGGTGGTCTCGATCCG
Organism: Nocardia sp. NPDC050412; assembly: GCF_044458825.1. NCBI lineage: Bacteria > Bacillati > Actinomycetota > Actinomycetes > Mycobacteriales > Nocardiaceae > Nocardia > Nocardia sp. NPDC050412. Next base: position 296,896 of record NZ_JBITIJ010000008.1, on the reverse strand, counting down.
GTTGTTGACCATGAAGTCGTACATCCGGACATGCCGGATCCGCGAATTCACCGCCTTCAGCGAACGCACCAGCTCGGCATTGCCCGCCGCCGTCAGCAGCGTGACGTGGAACTCCTCGTCGCGCACCACGAAACCGGGCTCCTGCTCGGGCGGATCCGCCCGCAGGGCCAGCCAGGCCTCCCGTTCGGCCGCCAGCAGCGCATGATCGTGCACGACCGCCGGATTATCGATGGCGCGCTGAATTCCGCTGAGCTCCAAGGTGATTCGCAGCTCGTACAGGTCTCGGATCAGCGGAATGCTCGGCCGCACCGGAGTGAAGCCGTATTCCTCCCGATGTAAAAGCCCGTCCGAGCACAGCATGGTCAGCGCCTCCCGGACCGGCGTGCGCGAGATACCGAACCGAGTCGACAGCTTGGGCTCGGTCAGCCGCTCGCCGAACCGGATATCACCGTTCATCAACTCGCCGCGCAAAGTCGTATAAACAACGTCTCGCAGCGGCCGTCCCCCCGCATCCGCCAGTGTGGCCACCCGTGTCGACATGCGTGTATACGCTATGGACCTCGCGTTTCATCGAGATGACCGCACGTTAGCAAGCGGTAAGAGTCTGCTCACCGCCCATATGGGACGACCAGGGACATATCGGAACCGTCGCGCATTCCTTCGGCGCGCCGCCTTCCGGAATTTCGCACCGGCGGTGCACAGTGAGGGGGAGCAGACAGCAACACTTGGCAACGTCGCCGCACCACCGCAGGACACATTGTCCCAGCAGGCTGATGACAGCCGCGCACTTTCGTGCCGCCGGTCGGTGCAGATCCGTCACGACGCCGGGTGCACCTACGAGAGGTCTCGGGAGGTATGGATGGATGCGTTCGTGATCGTTGGCTTGCTCGCCCTGGTCTGCGGGCTACTAGCGGTCATTGCCTGCGCGGTGTGGTGGCCCACCCCGGACCGCCGGGCCAACCAGCGTAAACAGCTCCGCCCCCGACCTGTGCGGGCCGGGGGCGGAACCATTCGTCTCAACCACGAGTCGGGGTGACAGGATTTGAACCTGCGACCTCTTCGTCCCGAACGAAGCGCGCTACCAAGCTGCGCCACACCCCGTGAAGCGAACCTGGAGTAGCTTACAACAGCTCACGTCCAGACGTTAAACCCGCAGGTCAATCAGCCTCCGTGGGGTCGAATGCTGGTGAAGATGCGCATCGCGGTGGCCGTGTCGACGCCATTGGGGACGCCGGTGTCGGCCGCGATCACCATGACGAAATTGCCGCTATCGGTCGGGGTCGCGAAGGTGTAGATCGAGTACTCCGTCGCGCAGCCCGGGTTGACCTTGGTCGCGGTGCCCTTGGTCTCGACGAACATGCCCTGCTGGGAGCCGTCGAGCGAGCGCAGCGGCTGCGCGGCGCCGGGTGTGCCGCCCGGTGAGTCGGGGTATGCGATCTTGGCGGTTCTGGTGCCGAGTTCGGTTGCGGCGGTTGCCGAATCGGTGTCCTTGGAGCCGGTCAGGAAGGCCACGGTGCGGGTCGAGCCGGGGCAGTAACTCTTCCCCTCGGTGGCCAACCCCTTACCGGTGACGGCATTGGGCGGTTCGCCGAAGCCACCGACCTTGCCGTCGGGGGCCACCGTCCAGTCGGCGGGCACGTCATAGGCGGCACCGAGATCCGTGGCCACCACCACCTGGTAACCGGGTACGACCGGCGTTTCGTTATTGGCCGGGGCGTGCTTGGTGGTGGTCGGCTGAGTCGAGGTATGCGAACCAGTTGGGGTGAGTGCACTCACCATCGAGGGAACCGGATTTTGCGCCGTGGTCTCGTCGGAGTCGTGGTTGGCCGTGACGATCGCCACCGTCGCCCCGGCCGCGACCACGAGCGTCGCGACCGCGGCGGCGATCCAGGTGGTGCGGCGTCCGTGGGTCGGTCGATTCGCGCTCGACGCGGCGGTCAAGTGCGATGCGAATCGGTCACCGAAGAGCGCATTCGAGCCCGGGCCCTGGGGCACTTGCATCCCGCCATACGGTCCGGATGGCGTTGCACCGGGCTGGAATTGCGTCGCCGAGCCCACCTGCGCCGAGCCCGCCTGCGCCGAGCCCGCCCGCCATGCTGGAGCGGGTTGCGGCGCCCACTGCAGGGTCGGATCGAATTGACCAGGGGCACTTGTCGTTTGCTGCTGGGGCGGCCACGGCATGGGCAGCGCCGGTGCGACGCCGCCGTTCCACGGTGTGGCCGTGGGTTCCGGGCCGAACGGTGACAGTGCGGTCGGATCGAGCTGTACCGGCGCACCGAACGTGCTGTGCGATTCGTCGGCCGCCGGCCGAGCGGGCTCGGACTGCCCCGGCTGTCCCAGCGCAGGGCCGAATTGCTCTGCGCTGGAAGGCTGTTGCTGATATGGAGTACCGGATTCGCGCCGGTCGTCGGAATCACTCACGACTGTGCCCCGCTGGCGCTCGGCTTCGTCGTGCGCGATTGCACGCTGTGTTGATGGTTCACTCGCTCCGCCCGCTCACGCTGTCCCCTGCCTGACGTCAGTCTCGGCAAAGGACCTTAGCGGAACTCAGCGAGCGATGGCTTCCGAGGGTGAAACGCCCTGTCCGCTATCGGCATTGGGACGCTTCGGCGGTGCGGCGACCAGAGTCAGCAGCGTCGCCTCGGGACGGCAGCAGAACCGGTACGGCGCCCACGGCGAGGTACCCAGACCTGCGGAGACGTGCAGTTGGGTGTGCGCGCCCCACTTGGACGAGCCCTTCACCCGCGAGCGATCGATACCGCAGTTGGTGACGAGCGCACCGTATCCGGGCAGGCACAGCTGGCCGCCGTGCGTATGTCCGGCCATGACCAGGTCGTAGCCGTCCTCGGCGAAACGGTCCAGCACCCGGGGTTCGGGGGAGTGGGACAGTCCGATGCTCAGCACGGCGAGCGGGTTGGGCGCGCCCGCGACGGTGTCGTACCGGTCGCGCTGCAGGTGCGGATCGTCGACGCCCGCGCTCGCGATGCGTATGCCCGCGACCTCGATATCACGGCGGACGTGGGTCAGATCGAGCCAGCCGCGTTCGGTGAAGGCCGCGCGCAGATCCTTCCACGGCAACGGCGCGCCATACACCCGGCGGTGATCCTTCTTGAAGTACTTCGCCGGATTCTTCGGCACCGGCGCGAAATAGTCATTGCTGCCGAAAACGAAAAGGCCTGGGCGGGAAAGCAATCCGCCGAGGGCCTGCACCACCGCGGGCACCGACTTCTGGTGCGAAAGATTGTCCCCCGTATTGACGACCAGATCCGGCTCCAGCCGATCCAGCTCCCGCAGCCACTGCTGCTTGAGCTTCTGACCGGGCATCATGTGCAGATCGCTGATGTGCAGTATCCGTAGTGACGACGAGCCCGGCGCTAGGACGGGCATCGTGGCCTCGCGCAGTACGAAGGCATTTCGTTCGATCAGCGAGGCGTAGCCGATACCGGCCACCGCGGCCCCGGCGGCTCCCAACGCGGTTCGTCGGATGGCGGAGGTCGAGATTACGGGCATTTGCCCAGCATAGGTGACCCCGGTGCGGAACGCCGAGTGTGTTTCCGCACAAGCGGTCGGCTGGTCGTTTCGAGCGACCTGCAAGCAGTCGCTACGGAGCGTGTGGTGAATCCGGGTCGAGCGTCAAATGTAGTGGGCCGGGAACGGGGAAACGGCTACCGTGTGGCACATGTCGGAACTCAAATCGCAGCTGCGTGCGGATATGACCGCCGCGATGAAAGCCAAGGACACGCTGCGCCTCGCCACCCTCAGGATGCTGCTCGCCGCCATCCAGACCGCGGAGGTCGCGGGCTCGCAGGCGCGTGAACTCTCCGACGCCGAGGTCATCGCCGTACTGCAGAAAGAGGCGAAGAAGCGCAACGAGTCGGCCGAGGTCTACACCCAGGCCGGGCGTGGCGACCTGGCCGCCAACGAACACGCCGAGGCGCGCATCATCGATGAATATCTGCCGACGCAGCTGACCGACGCCGAGGTCGCCGACGTCGCCGATACCGCGATCGCGCAGGTCGCCGAGGAACTCGGCGAGCGGCCGGGCATGCGCCAGATGGGTCAGGTCATGAAGGCGGCCACCGCGATCGCCGCTGGTAAGGCCGACGGCTCCCGGATCTCGGCCGCCGTGAAGGCGCGCCTGTAGCCATACATATACGAAAGCCGCCGATCCGGGATCCGGGTCGGCGGCTTTCGTATTGTCAGTGGCGCTATCGAGGCACTGGGAATCCCGGAATATTCGGCAATCCCGGTATGCCGGGAATACCCGGAATCGGAAGCCCAGGCGCCGGTGCCGGTCCAGGTGCCGGCGCGGGTGCCCGTTCGGTCCCATCGCTGATATAGATCGTGATCACCGACCCGGGAATCGCCGACCCATTCGGCGCTGTCCCCATCACCGTCCCCTTCGGCGGCGCACCGACGCCGTTCACCGGCGAGACCTGGAATCCCGCGGCGACCAGCGCGGCGGTCGCCTGACCCTGGGTCATGCCCGCGACATCGGGGACCTGAGCCTGATTGGATCCGCGCACATACTTATCGTCCAGCGGTGGCAGTCCGGGTGGCGGGAAGTTCCCGATCACCGGCTTGACCGCGTTGAACCAGGTGCGAGCGGGTTCGTTACCACCGAAGAGATTGCCGTCGCCGCAGCTGCGCAGCGGGAAAGAGCAGATCTCACCGGGCGTCGGGCTGTCGCCGTAGATGTAGGCCGCGGCCGCGAGCGAATTGGTGAAACCGAGGAACGCCGAGGAGCGGTGGCTCTCGGTGGTTCCCGTCTTGGCCGACAGCGGCAGATTCCAGCCGGTGGCCTGGGCCGCACCGGCCGCCGTACCGCTGACGTCGTCCTTACTAAGGGCGTTGGCCAGGGTGTTCGCCAGCCCGGGATCGACGACTTGCTCGCATGCCTGCTGGGTCAGCGGCACCGTCTTACCGTAACGGTCGACCACCTCCTTGATCGGCGAGGGCGGGCACCACCGGCCGCCGGAACCCAAGGTCGCGGCCACATTCGACAGTTCGAGCGGGTTGATCGCGACCGGGCCGAGGGTGAACGAGCCGAGGTTCTGCTCCTTGATCATGTCCGCCAGGCTCTGGTTGCCGTGGCCCGAGCTGCCCGCCTCGGTGTAGGAGCGCATGCCGAGGCGAACCGCCATATCGACAGTCGGGGTGACCCCGACGGCCTGGATCAGCTTGACGAACGCGGTATTCGGCGAGGTGGCCAGCGCCTCGGTCACCGACATCGGCGACTTGTAGTTACCCGCGTTCTGCACGCAATAGGTGGCGGGCGGGCAGCCGCGCGCACCACCGTTACCCATGCCCTTTGCCTCGAATCGGCCCGGTACATCGAGTTGAGCGTTGATACCGAGGCCCTTTTCCATGGCCGCGGCCGTGGTGAAGATCTTGAAAATCGAGCCGGCGCCGTCACCGACCATCGAATACGGCTGCGGCTGCACCGTTTCGTTGGCATCGCGGTTCAGGCCGTAGGTGCGGCTGCTGGCCATGGCGAGCAGCGGATGCGAATCCTGTCCCGGGCCGACCACCGACATCACCTGCGCGATGTCGTCCAGGTTCGGGTTCGCGGCATCGGTAACCGAACGTTTCACCGAATCCTGCAGAGCCGGATCGAGCGTGGTCTTGATCGTGTAGCCACCGGTATTGATCTGCTCGCGGCTGATACCGGCATTGGCCAGATACTGCATCGCGTAGTCGCAAAAGAACCCACGATCGTTGGCGGCGATGCAGCCGCGCGGCAGCCCCTTCGGCTCGGGCAGCACGCCGAGCGGTTCGGACTTGGCCTTGCGGAATTCCTCGGTGCGGCTGGGGATGTTCTGGATCAGCGTGTCCAACACGGTATTGCGCCGCTGCAGCACACCCTCGGGATTGGTGTAAGGATTCAGCTTCGAGCTGGACTGCACCATGCCCGCGAGCATCGCCGACTGCGGCACATTCAGATTCGCGGCGTCGACGCCGAAGTAGGTCTGCGCCGCGTCCTGGATGCCATAGGAGGAGTTACCGAACGGGACGAGATTCAAGTATCGAGTGAGGATCTCGTCCTTGGTCAGCTCCCGGTCCAGCGTGAGCGCCATCCGGATCTCGCGCAGTTTGCGCGCGGGTGTGGTCTCGATGGCGGCCCGGCGCTCGGCGTCGGTCTTGGCAACGACGAGTAGCTGGAAGTTCTTTACATACTGCTGATCGAGGGTGGACGCACCCTGTTGCACCTCGCCGCTGCTGGTATTGGTGACGAACGCGCGCATGGTGCCCGTCCAGTCCACACCCGCGTGCTCGGCGAAGCGCCGATCCTCGATGGAGACGATCGCCAACTTCATATCGTTGGAGATTTTGTCGCTGGGGACCTCGAAGCGGCGCTGCTCGTACAACCAGGCGATGGGCGTTCCGTTCGCGTCGACCATGGTCGAGACGGCGGGGACGGTGCCCTCCACCAACTCCGCGGACACATTGTCGACGGCGTCGGCGGCCCGGTTGGAGACGAACCCGAAACCGCCTGCGAGAGGGAACAACAACCCGGCGACGAGCACGGCGGCCAGCGCGCAGCTGCCGGCCAGCCTCGCGAGCGTATGTGTGATCGGCACGAGCCCAGACTACGGGGTGCCGATTTAGCGCTCTCGGGTGTGTTTGCGTGTAGCGCGGATCCTGGAGTTCTCGAGCGAGCACGGCGAGTGAGCAATAGACACGGCCCGGCACGGAGCTGAGCGCCAGCGAGGCGCAGCCTGCCCCGATTGGGCGTGTCGTGGGATGGATTCCGGCGTGTCGCGGAGGGGCGGACCGCAGGGCGAGTCGACCGCCCGGTTCTGGATCACGGTTGCAGGGACGGACGTACCAAAAAGTCTCGGGACGGTCTTGCGCAGAGGCCATACCTTTACCTAGATTGAGAACCCAGTGTGATAGAGCTAACACTCAAAGTGGAATGTGGTGCAGTTCGCAGCGGGGTTTGGGTTGCTGCGACACTGACACGCGATTCTGGAGCGCCGTTGACCCGGTGTTCGGACTGCAAAGGGGCACACCAAATGCACATGACAACCCCCATCGCTCGATTGGACGTAGAGCAGGCCGAAGCAAGGATCGCCTGGGTAGCCCAGGCCCGATGCAAGGAAGTAGACCCCGATCAACTGTTCGTCCGCGGCGCGGCGCAGCGCAAGGCGGCGACGATCTGCAGGCACTGCCCGGTGCTGATGCAGTGTGGGGCCGATGCGCTCGACAATCGAGTCGAATTCGGCGTGTGGGGTGGAATGACCGAACGGCAGCGTCGTGCGCTGCTCAAGCAGCACCCGGAGGTGACGTCCTGGGCAGACTTTTTCCAGGCCCAGCGTCAACATCAAATTGCAATCTAACCCTGGAAATGAAGCCGAGCCCGCGATTGCGGGCTCGGCTTCGTTAATGGGCCTATATCAAACCGACATCAGAATGACACAGCCGCTCAGTCGATTTCGGCTCAGGCGGTCACCTCGACCTCGTGCGCATCGGTGAGCTGTGCACCGACGGCACGCAGCGCCTCGAGATCGGAGACCTCGAAGGGCAGCGCGGTCACCGAGGTGATCGGCACGCGCGGATGCGCACCGGTGAACCGGTGCAGCAGATGCTGTTCGCGCTTGGCGGTGGCGACCCGCTGAGCATGGATGCGCAGCACCGCGGCGGTCAGCGGATCGGATTCGGCCAGTTGATCGGCGGCGGTCAGCGCGTGATCGGCCGATAGTGAGCTGAGCACCGGGTGGGTCCGGTTCAAGATCAGTCCGGCCAGCGGCATGCGTTCGGTGGAGAGCCGGTCGACGAAGAACGACGCCTCGCGCAGCGCATCCGGTTCGGCGGCCGCGACCACCACGAAGTGCGTGCCCGGCTTGGACAGCATCGCGTAGGTACGGTCCGCGCGATCTTGGAACCCACCGAACAGCGACTCCAGCGACTGCAGGAAATTCGACGCATCCTTGAGCATCTGGCCGCCGACAACAGTCGACACACCGCGTACGGCCAGGCTCATCGCACCGGTCACCAATCGGGTGACACCGCGACCGGGAGCCATGATGACCCGGATCATCCTGCCGTTCAAGAAGTTTCCGAGCCGCTTGGGCGCATCGAGGAAATCGAGGGCATTGCGCGACGGGGGAGTGTCGACCACGATCAGGTCCCACTCCTTGTGCCCGGCCAACTGACCGAGCTTCTCCATCGCCATGTACTCCTGCGTACCACCGAAGGAGGAGGCGACCGTCTGATAGAAGGGATTGGCGAAAATCTGCTCCGCCTTCTCCGGATTGGTGTGCTCGAGCACCATATCGTCGAAGGTGCGCCGCATATTGAGCATCATCGCGTGCAGTTCGCCCTTGACCTCCGGGCCGAGCGCCACCCGCTGCGGGGTGTTGTCCAGATCGGCGACACCGAGTGACTGGGCCAGCCGACGTGCCGGGTCGATGGTGAGCACCACGACCTTGCGACCCTGCTCGGCCGCGCGCAAGGCGATGGCCGCCGCGGTGGTCGTCTTGCCGACGCCGCCGGAGCCGCAGCAGACCACCACTCGCGCGGTGCGGTCGGCGATAATGCTCGAAATATCCAGTGGCGCAGCCATATTCGGATTGCTCATCGGACCCCCTGCTTGCTCAGATGTTCGGCAAGTTCATAGATGCCACCGAGATCCATGCCGTCGGCGAGTGCGGGCAGATACATCCGCGATACATCCACTTTCGCGAGTTCGGCGGCGCTGTCGTCCTGTGCCCGCAAAGTGGCCGAATGCTCGACGGTTTCGGTGATAAGGCCCTGGAAGTCCTGGTCCGATAGGGAAATTCCGGCCTCGGTGAGTCCGGCGCGAATGGCGTCGAGGTCGATATCGCCCTGCGCGGCCTTATTCCGCACGTCGGCGGGTAGCTGGCCCTTGGTCGCGCGGTTCACGATGACGGTGCCGATCCGAAGGTCATTGGCGGTGAGTTCGGCGACCGCGTCGGCGGTTTCCTGCACCGGCAGTGCCTCCAGCAGGGTGACCAGGTGGATCATGGTCTGATCGGAGTGCAGCAGCCGCGAAACGCCCTCGGCCTGCGAGGCGATCGGCCCGCCCTTGGCCACCTCGACCATGGCCTGGGTGACATCGAGGAAGCTGGCGATGCGTCCGGTCGGCGGTGCGTCGACGACGATTTCGTCGAATACCTGCTTGCCCTGCTTGTCCACTCGGACAGCGCATTCCTTGATCTTGCCGGTCAAGATGACATCGCGCAGACCAGGTGCGATCGTGGTGACGAATTCGATGGCGCCGACCCGGCGCATCGCCCGCCCGGCGAAGCCCAAGTTGTAGAACATATCCAGGTATTCGAGAAAGGCGTGCTCGATATCCAGTGCGAGCGCGACAACTTCACCGCCGCCGTCCGCGGTGGCGATCCTGGTTTCGGTGGGCGGCAGCGGCGGCAGATCGAACAGCTGGGCAATGGATTGTCTGCTCTCCACCTCGACCAACAGCACCCGCCGTCCGCCCGCGGCCAGCGCGAGTGCCAGCGCGGCGGCGACCGTCGACTTGCCGGTCCCCCCTTTGCCGGAGACATAATGCAGGCGGGCCCTATCCGCGCGCTCCGGCCAACCCGTTTCCAGCCCCGGCTCCGCCGAAATAGGCACTGCTGTTGGTACTCCCACGATCGCGAGCCTATAACCAGTTCCGAGACCGCGTCCCAGCGATATGGTCAGCGCCTCATTTTCCAGAGATTCTGCCTCAGACAGTTGCGCCAGAGTTTGCCGCAAGGTGAGATACCTGCCCTACCGAGCACGACGGAGCGAGTCTTACGAGCGAGGAGTTCGCGGCCCATCTCGCGGCCATCGAACACGGCGCTGAAGGCGCGGGCCATCGAACACGGCGCTGAAGGTGCGGGCCATCGAACACGGCGCTGAAGGTGCGGGCCATCGAACACGGCGCTGAAGGTGCGGGCCATCGAACACGGCGCTGAAGGCGCGGGCCATCGAACACAGCCGAGTCGTCGAAGCGTATGCGACGAAGTCGCGGTTCTCGACGGCGCCGCTAGCGACTGCTTGCGGCTCGCTCGAAAGGGTCGGCCGCGAGACACCGGGGGGTCGCGAACACGCAGCGCCGGAGGCGCTGCCAAAGTTACAGTCATGAGTGATTCGAAGGTATGGGAGTACGCCACCGTTCCGCTGCTGACGCATGCGACCAAGCAGATTCTGGACCAGTGGGGCGCCGACGGTTGGGAACTGGTTACTGTGCTGCCCGGTCCGACCGGCGAACAGCACGTCGCCTACCTCAAGCGCCCCAAGTAATCGAAGGGACTGCATCTATGACCCAGTGGGAGAAGAACCTCGCCCAGCTCGGCCTGACCTTGCCGCCGGTTGTGGCACCGGTCGCCGCCTACATTCCGGCGATCCGCACCGGTTCGCTGGTTTACACCTCCGGCCAGCTGCCGTTCGTGGACGGACAGCTATCGGCGACCGGCAAGGTCGGCGCGGAGGTTTCGCTCGAACAGGCCAAGGAGGCGGCCAAGTTCTGCGCGCTGAACGCGATCGCAGCGGTGCACGATCTGGTCGGGCTCGATGCGGTGGTGCGCATTGTGAAGGTCGTCGGATTCGTCGCTTCCGCACCGGGATTCACCGATCAGCCGCAGGTCATCAATGGCGCATCGGAATTGCTCGGTGCGGTTTTCGGTGATGCGGGCGTGCACGCGCGTTCCGCGGTCGGCGTCGCCGAACTGCCCCGCAACACCCCCGTCGAAGTCGAACTGATCGCCGAAGTGCGCTAAACAGGTTCGATGACGCTCACCCATCCCGCATACGGCCAGCTGCGGCAGGTCACGCCGACCGCGGCGGTCGTACTCGCGGACAATCCTGGCCAGATGACGCTGGAAGGCACCAATACCTGGCTGCTGCGCGCGCCGGGACAATCGGAATACGTCGTCATCGATCCGGGACCGAAGGATAAGGCGCACAGCGAAACGATCGCCCGCGCCACCGACGGCAATATCGCGCTCACCCTGATCACCCACCGGCATCACGATCACACCGGCGGTATCGATCGGCTGGCCAAGCTGACCGGTACGCCGGTGCGGGCCAGGACCACCGAATTCCTGCGTGATTCCGATGCGCCGCTGGTCGACGGCGAGGTGATCGAGGCCGCCGGATTGCGGATCACCGTCCTGGACACCCCCGGCCACACCAAGGATTCGGTGAGTTTCGTCCTGGACGACGCGGTGTTGACCGGTGACACCATTCTCGGCTTCGGCACCACTGTGCTCGATTCCACCGACGGCGCCCTCGCCGATTATTTGGCATCCCTGGACAAGCTGGTCGAGGTGGGTGTGGGACGCGCGCTACTGCCCGCACATGGTCCGGACCATCCCGATCTGGAACCGATCGCGCGGTACTACATCGCGCACCGGCAGGAGCGGCTCGATCAGGTGCGGGAGGCGTTGCGCATCCTCGGGCCGAACGCCGGCGCGATGTCGGTGGTGCGCAAGGTCTACGCCGATGTCGACAAGCGGCTCTGGCCTGCCGCGCGTAGTTCGGTGCAGGCGCAGTTGGAGTACCTGCGCGCCGAGCAGAACTAGCAAACACCGAAGCACGCTGAGTTCATTCGAGCTGAACTCAGCGTGCTTTTGCATAACTCAGCGTGCTTCTGCATTCAGATGCCACGGCGTCCACCTGCCGCAGCGCGTCTGGTCGGCGGCCGGGCTCTCCGGTCGCCTATGGGGTTCGAGCGTCAGCGCGCGCGGCGGGCCAGGCGCTCGGAGTCGGAGATCAGCACACTCTTGCCCTCCAGCCGTAGCCAGCCGCGGTGCGCGAAGTCGGCCAGAGCCTTGTTCACGGTCTCGCGGGAGGCGCCGACCAGCTGCGCGATCTCTTCCTGGGTGAGGTCGTGGGTGACCCGCAGCGCACCGGCCTCCTGGGTACCGAACCGCTGCGCGAGCTGCAGCAACGCCTTGGCGACCCGGCCGGGGACGTCGGTGAAGATCAGGTCGGCCAAGTTGTTGTTGGTGCGGCGCAAGCGACGGGCGAGGACGCGCAGCAGTTGCTCGGCGATCTCGGGCCGCTGGTCGATCCAGGACTTGAGCGCGTCACGGTCCATGGTGACCGCACGGACCTCGGTCACGGTGGTAGCGGTCGAGGTGCGCGGACCCGGGTCGAAGATCGACAGCTCACCGAACATGTCCGACGGACCCATGATGGTCAGCAGGTTTTCTCTGCCGTCCGGGGAACGCCGTCCTATCTTCACCTTTCCGGAGGTGATGATGTACAACCGGTCGCCGGGTTCGCCCTCGTTGAAGATGACATGGCCGCGCGGAAAATCCACGGGCTGCAGTTGTTTGGCGAGGGCCGCCACCGCGGTGGGCTCTACGCCTTGGAAGATGCCTGCTCTGGCGAGGGCCTCGTCCACGAATGTGCTCCTTATGGGAAATGGCTCTGTCCTGGACCGAAGCGAATCGGCCAACAGCGCAGTCTACGCGGCATTACGGCAGCGTAGTGACAGACACCACGTAACGAGTGGATTGCGCGGCGTACCAGGTACCGGTCGGTAGGGGATTCAATTCAGATTCAGCTGGCGCGTGCGACGTCCAGCTCTTCGCCACGGGAACGGCGCCTGCGCATCCGTGCCACCGCGGCGGGCAGTCCGAGCTTCGTCAGCTCCTTCACTTCGGCGTTGCTTGCCTTGTCCAGGTACTGCTGAACCTCTTCGTCGGGTTCGAGAAGTTTGCGGAGCCGATTCTCGACCCGCTCCATGCCCAGTGCGAAAAGCATCAGCACCACTGGGAAGAGCACCACAGCGAGTCCTTGCATGACGAGCAGTAAACACGGTCTAGGTCTCAGATGGAACACGGCAAGAGATCTAGGAGGGCACCGTTGTGGAGTGGTTCCGTATGGTGGACGCGTGCGTGTCTCCCCCTCCACTGCTGCCGTGAGCGGGCCTGCGCCTGCCGTCGAGGCGACCGATGCGCAACTTGCCGCGGTCCCCGCGCCGAAGCGCAAATCCCGAGCGCGACAAGCGGAAACCCAGCTCGGCCGCACCCGAAGGGCCCGCCGGATGAACCGCGCTCTCGCGGTGGCCTTTCCGGACGCGCACTGCGAGCTCGACTTCGGCACACCGCTCGAATTGGCGGTTGCGACAATACTTTCCGCGCAGTGCACCGATGAGCGGGTGAATCTGACCACACCCGCGCTCTTCGCCAAGTATCCCGACGCCCGCGCCTACGCCGAGGCAAACCGCGCGGAGCTGGAGGAATACATCCGGCCCACCGGCTTCTTCCGCAACAAGACCAGTTCGCTGATCGGACTCGGCCAGGCACTGGTCGAACGCTTCGATGGTGAATTGCCTCACACCCTCGACGAACTGGTGCAATTGCCCGGCATCGGCCGCAAGACCGCCAACGTCATCCTCGGCAACGCCTTCGGGGTGCCCGGCATTACCGTCGACACCCATTTCGGTCGGCTGGTGCGACGCTGGGCGTGGACCACCGAGGAAGATCCGGTGAAGGTCGAACACGCCATCGGCGAGCTGATCGAACGCAAGGAATGGACAATGCTGTCCCATCGCGTGATCTTCCACGGGCGTCGGGTCTGTCATTCCCGCAAGCCCGCATGCGGTGTCTGCCTGTTGGCCAAGGACTGTCCATCGTTCGGGGTCGGGCCGACCGACCCGGAGACCGCGGCGAAGCTGGTGAAGGGTCCGGAGGCGGAGCATCTGCTCGAGCTGGTGGGCCGGTGAAACGAATACCTGTCGCGGCGCGCTTGGCGCTGGCAGGGTTGATCACCGTAGTGGCCTTGGCGGTCGCGCTGTGGCCCCGCGATCACGATGACACCGCGACGAGCGGCAACCATCCGGCGAATTCCCCAGCGAGCGCATCGGTCGAGGCGCGCACCGCTGCCGGGCTCGCGAATTGTCCGGCGCCGAGCGCGGATACGGTGGGCCGCGGCCCGCTTGCCGGACTCGGCCTGAGCTGTCTATCCGACGGCAAATCGGTCGACCTGGCGGCCGCACTCGCGGGCAAACCCGCACTGCTGAACCTGTGGGCGTACTGGTGTGGACCGTGCGCCAAAGAGTTGCCGGATGTGCAGGAGTACGCGCGACGAGCCGGAAACGCGATTACCGTGCTGACCGTGCACAGCGATCCGGATGAGGCGAGGGCGCTCGCGTTGCTGACCGACCTGAAGGTGACGTTGCCCGGCGTCCTCGACCCGCGCACCAAGGTGCGTACCGCGGTCGGTGCACCCGCGGTGCTGCCGGTGTCAGTGCTTTTGCGTGCGGATGGTTCGGTTGCCGAGGTGGTGGTGCGTGCCTTCAACGGCGTCGACGATATCGCCGATACGGTCGCGAATAACTTGGGAGTTGCGGCATGACCGAGATCTCCATGCCGGACAGCATCCCGAAGTGGCTGCGCCGAACGGCGGACCCGAATACCGATTCCACCGACACGCTGTCGTTGGCGCGCGCGGTCCGGCGGGCCATGACAATCAGCACCACACCGCGGCAGGCGGCCGTGCTCGTGCTGTTCAGTGGTTCGCCCGAAGCAGATCCCGAGACCCCGGGCGGGCTGCCCGCCGATGCGGATGTGCTGCTGACTCAGCGCGCGTCCACCATGCGCCAACACCGCGGTCAGGTCGCATTTCCCGGCGGTGCGGTCGACCCCGGCGACTCCGGACCGATCGATACCGCCCTGCGCGAGGCCTGTGAGGAAACCGGGCTGGCACGCGAGGGCGTCGAACCCTTTGCGGTGCTACCGAAGCTGTTCGTGCCACCGTCCCGATTCGATGTGACCCCGGTGGTGGCCTATTGGCACACCCCGAGGACGGTTCGCGTGGTCAATCACACCGAGACCGAACGCGTTGTGCGAGTGCCGCTCGCCGATCTGCTGGACCCGGCGAATCGCTTCATGGTGCGCGGCAGCCTCGGCTATCAGAGTCCGGCATTCCAGGTGGACGGAATGCTGGTGTGGGGACTGACCGGCGGCATTCTGGCGGGCATCTGCAAATCCGCCGGGTGGGAACGGGACTGGGACCACAGCGATGTTCGCGATCTAGAGTCCGCGCTGGCGGCCGTAGGGATGACGTTATGAGTTCATCGGCTTGGCTCGATATCGCGGTGGTGCTGCTCGCGCTGCTTGCCGCCTCCTCCGGGTGGCGACAGGGCGCGGTAGCTTCCGCGCTGGCCTTCCTCGGCGTCGTACTCGGCGCGGTCGCGGGCATTCTCATCGCGCCGCACATTCTGGTCCACGTCGACGAGGGCAGACCGCGGGTGCTCACCGGCGTGCTGTTGATCGTGCTGCTGGTCATCGTGGGTGAGGTCGCGGGCATGGTGCTCGGCCGGGCCGCGCGCGGCGGTATGCGGCATCCGTTCACCCGCAGTGTGGACAGTGCTGTCGGCGCGGTGCTGCAGGCGGTCGCGGTGCTGGTCACCGCGTGGCTGCTGGCGTTGCCGCTGGCCACCTCTTCCCAGCCCGCCATCGCCGCGGCCATCAATGGTTCGAAGGTGCTCGCCGACGTCAACGATGTCTCGCCGAATTGGCTGCGGCGGCTGCCGAACGAATTCTCCAAACTGCTCAACACCTCCGGGCTGCCGGATGTCATCGGACCGTTCGGTCGGGCGCCGATCGCGGCCGTCGAACCGCCCGATCCCAGCGTGCTCGCCAGTCCGGTCGCGGCGTCGCTGCAGCAGAGTGTGCTGCGTATCCGCGGTGTCGCGCCCAGCTGCCAGCGGGCACTGGAGGGCTCCGGCTTCGTGATCGCACCCGAACGCGTGATGACAAATGCGCATGTGGTCGCGGGTACCACGAGCGTCAGCGTGGATACCGCGCGCGGTCCGCTCGAGGCGACGGTGGTGCTGTTCGATCCATCCAAGGACGTCGCGGTGCTCGCGGTGCCCGGCCTCACCGCCCCGATCGTCCCGCAGGCGCCCTCGGCCGCGCACTCCGGCGACAGTGCCATCGTGCTCGGCTACCCGGGCGGTGGACCGTACACGGCCAGCGCGGCTCGCGTGCGCGAGACGTTGGATCTGACCGGGCCGACTATCTACCGCAACGGCACGGTCGAGCGCGAGGTCTACACCGTCCGCGGTTTGGTGCGAGCCGGTAATTCCGGTGGGCCGCTGGTGGATACGGAGGGGCAGGTGCTCGGTGTGGTCTTCGGTGCGGCGGTCACCGACGATGACACCGGTTATGTGCTGACGCTGAACGAGGTGCGTGCGCAATTGGAGGCCGCGCCAGGCTCGTATACGCAGATCCAGACCGGAGCCTGCGTACTGAGCTGAGACCGGCTGAGGGGCGACTGGCTCGCGCGCCGGTCCCCCGGCCGGATGCAACGCTAAGCGTGCCGCCAACCTGCCGTTCGACAAGTTGGCCAGGCGAGAATCGGTCCCGACTATCCGAGCAGCTTGGCCAACTCCATCGTGACCGCATCCGGGTTCTCTTGGTGCGCAAAGTGACCCGCGCCGGGAATCACGACCTGTCGCCGCTGCGGTGATAACCGGCGGCCGCGCTGGAAGGTGGCAGGCAGGATGTAGCCGTCGAGTTCACCGCGCATGGCGAGCACCGGAATGCGGATCGGCACCCGCATGGTGGCCATGAACCGCCGACCGTCCGGCCGCCACTGACTGCGGAAGGCCCAACGCTGATATTCCAGCGCACAGTGCGCCGCACCGGGAATCTGGATGGCCGAGCGCATCCGATCGGCCGTCTCGATGAATTCGGCGGTGCCTGACCAGGTCCGGCTAACCCGCTGGCGCAGCAGCCGCTCGACCTCGAAGCCGTTGCCGGTGGTCAGCAGATGTTCGCCGTAGCGCGGCAGCTGATAGCGCAGGAAGTTCGGCAGCCAGGTGCGTCGCTGGCGCCGGTCGCGCAGCACCGCGCTCTTGAGCGCGGCCGGATGCGGGGAGCTCACCAGTGCGATCGAGCGCACCAGTCGGGGATGCAGCACCGCGGTCGTCCAGCACACCAGTCCGCCATCGGCATGTCCGACCAGCGTGGCCTCGGAGTAGCCCATGGCGCGGATGAGTCCGGCGATATCACCGGCCAGCGTCCAACCGTCATAGCCGCGCGGCGGTTTATCGCTGTCGCCGTAGCCGCGCAGATCCACCGCGACCGCGCGATAGCCGAGTTCGGCGAGTCCGGTCAGCTGATGCCGCCAGGACCACCAGAGGTCCGCGAATCCGTGCAGCAGGACGACCAGCGGTGCGTCCGGGCGCTCCGGCGCGGCCTCGACGACATGGAAGCGTATGCCGTTCGCGTGCACATCCCGATGCGTCCACGGCCCGTCGTAACGGACGCTGGACGGATCGGGAAATGAGTTCGACGACACGCCGACCGAGCCTAGTAGGGGTCCGGCCCACCGCCTAGTCGACGCTGCCGCGCCGCCCGGCGGCTACTCGAGTGACTTCGACCGTGTCGGCTCCGCGAGCGTGAGGTGCTCCTCGTGCGAGCCGAATCCGCTCGGCAGCACCGTGCGCGCCTGCTTGAGCGAATCGATCGTCTTCTCCGGCGCCCGCAGCTTCTTGACCCGCAGATAGCCGAGCAGGGCCAGGACCGCCGTCGCGACGATCATGAGCAGGAAAACGATCAGGAAGGCCGCCCAGCGCGCCAGCCAGACATCGAGCAACTCGCCCAGGAAGAAGAAAAAGAAGAAGGTGCTGAACAACAGCACGGTCAGCGCGAGGATGAAGTAGACGCTGCCCTGCAGCCCCTTCTTGATCTCCCCGGTCACCTCGGCCTTGGCCAGCTCTACCTCGGCGCGCACCAGCGTGGACATCTGCTCGGTGGCATCGCGGACGAGGGCGCCGAAAGTCGCCGACCCCGCGGGATTGGCGTCCGAGAGGGGAATCGAGGTGACAGTGTTGTCGCGACGCGACTCATCCCCGTTACCGCGCTGCGTCCCATTCCTATCTTGGGCGAAACTCACTTGGTCGACCCTTCTCCCTGTCCCGGCACTGCTTCCGCCTCAATCTCTCGTTCTATCGCACGCGCGTCCCGCCGCGCCTGGTGGACACGCCCACGCCGCAACAGTAGCGCCGAACCCGCGAGCGACGCCGTCATTGACGTCACCAACACCGCGGCTTTGGCCAATTCGACGGCCGAGCCGTCACCGACGTCGGTCAGCGCGAGTTCTGCCACCAGAAGGCTAACGGTGAAGCCGATCGCGCCGAGCACCGAGAGGGCGAACATGTCTCGGTAGCCGAGGCTGGCCGGACGCTTCGCAATGCCCAATCGGATTGCCACCCAGCTGATTCCGAAGATACCGGCGGTCTTGCCGAGCAGTAACCCGAGAATTATGGCCAGCGGCAGTCTGTCACTGAACAGGTGCTGGAAAACCTTGCCGTCCAACGGAACTCCGGAGGCGAACAAGGCGAACAGTGGCACACAGAGTCCGGCCGAGATCGGCTGGATCATATGCTCGAGCCGCGTTGCCGGGGCCTGGGTCTCGCCGGGATCCTGGCGCACCCTGGTGAGCAGACCGAGCGCGACACCGGCCAGCGTCGGATGTATGCCCGCCTCGTGCAGGGCGTACCAGGAGACCAGCGCCAGCGGCACATACAGCAGCGGGGTGGATATCCGCTTGTGCTGGGCCAGCGCCCACGTCGCGAAGCAGGCCGCCGCGGCCAGCAGCCACAGCGCCGACAACGTCGTGGTGAACAGTACCGCGATCAGGATGATGGCGAGCAGATCGTCGACCACCGCGAGGCTCAGCAGGAAGACCCGCGCGCTGGCCGGGATCCGGGATCCGGTCATGGCCAGCACGGCCAGCGCGAACGCGATATCGGTCGCCACCGGAATCGCCCAGCCTCGGTCCATCCCGTCGACGCCGAATCCGACCGCGAATGCGATCAGCGCCGGTGTGACCACCCCGCCGACCGCCGCGATGATCGGCAGCACGGCCCGCTTGGGATCGGCGAGTTCGCCGACCACCAGCTCGCGTTTGAGCTCCAATCCGGCGACGAAGAAAAAGATCGCGAGCAGACCGTCCTCGGTCCAGTCCGCGACGGTGAGATTCAGATGCAGCGTGTTGATCGGCAGGACGTACTGGGTGAGGGTGAAGTAGCTCTCGCGCCACGGCGAGTTCACCCACAGCAATGCGGCCGCGGCGGCGATAAGAAGTATTGCACCGCCAACGGTTTCGGTGCGTAGATAGCGCGTCAGCTCCGAGCGCACTTGGGTGATCACGGGAAACCTTCCGCCGGGGTGGGCTGGACCGCGGACGCGCAATCCCACCGATCCGGCTTTCAGGTACACGACCGCACGCCGACCAGACTTCCCGGCACACCTTAAGCAATCCTAACGGATAGGGTCGGTGACGAATTCCGCCACCGACCCTACGATGTGCCGTTTCGGTGTGCCGACTCAGGCGCGGCTGGCCCGGATCGCCTCGAAAACATTGGGATCGACCAGTGTCGAGGTGTCGCCCAATTCGCGGCCCTCGGCGACATCGCGCAGCAGTCGACGCATGATCTTGCCGCTGCGGGTCTTGGGCAGTTCGGGCACCACGTGGATCTCGCGCGGCCGGGCGATCGGGCTGATCTCCCGCGACACCTCCGCCTTCAGTTCGTCGATCAGCGCATCGCCGGTGTCCTTGGCCTCGGCCGTCAGGATTACGAACGCGACGATGCCCTGTCCGGTGGTCGCATCGCTGGCGCCCACCACGGCAGCCTCGGCCACCCCGGAGTGACCGACCAGCGCGGATTCGACCTCGGCGGTGGAGATGCGGTGGCCCGACACATTCATCACATCGTCGACCCGGCCGAGCACCCATAGGTCGCCGTCGGCATCGAGCTTGGCGCCGTCACCGGCGAAGTACCAGCCCTGTTCGGCATAGCGCTCCCAGTAGGTGGCCCGGTAGCGGTCCATATCGCCCCAGATGCCGCGCAGCATCGATGGCCACGGCTGATCGAGCACCAGATAACCGTTGGCCTCGGTCTCGCCGAGCTCGACCGCCTTGCCCTCTTCGTCGACGACCTTCGCCGAAATACCGGGCAGCGCTGTCATCGCGGCGCCGGGCTTGGCGGCGGTGACGCCCGGCAGCGGGGAGATCATGATCGACCCCGTCTCGGTCTGCCACCAGGTGTCCACGATGGGCGCGGAGTTCGCACCGATCACCTCGCGGTACCAGCGCCAGGCCTCCGGATTGATCGGTTCGCCGACGCTGCCGAGCACCCGGATGCTGGACAGATCGTGGGCCGCGGGAATCTCCCTACCCCACTTCATGAATGTGCGTACCAACGTCGGTGCCGTGTAATAGATTGTGACGCCGTACTTTTCGATGATATTCCAGTGCCGGTGCTCATCCGGGAAGTTCGGTGTGCCCTCGTATACGACCTGGGTGGTTCGGTTCGACAGCGGTCCATAGACGATGTAGGTGTGCCCGGTGACCCAGCCGATATCGGCGGTGCACCAGTAGATGTCCTGTCCGGCCTTGTGGTCGAAGACATTGTGGTGGGTGTAGGACGCCTGGGTGAGATATCCGCCGCTGGTGTGCAGGATGCCCTTGGGCTTACCGGTGGTACCGGAGGTGTAGAGGATGAACAGCGGATGCTCGGCATCGAAGGCCTGCGCCCGGTGTTCGGGGGAGGCCTGCGCGACGGTCTCGTGCCACCACAGGTCGCGGCCCTCGGTCCACGGCACCTCGATATCGGTGCGGCGCACCACCAGTACGTGTTCCACAGAGTGCGGCACATCGCCGTTGGCGTAGAGCGCCTCGTCGACAGCCTCCTTGAGCGGTGCGGCCTTACCGCGACGCCACTGACCGTCGGTGGTGATGATCAGCCGGGCGCTCGCATCGTCGACGCGCTGGCGCAGCGCGGTCGGTGAGAAGCCCGCGAATACCACCGAATGCGTCAGCCCGAGTCGGGCGCAGGCGAGCATCGACACGATCGCTTCGGGAACCATCGGCATGTAGATGGCTACCCGATCGCCCGCTTCGAGTCCGAGTTCGGTCAGATAGTTTGCGGCGCGGGAAACTTCGGCGAGGAGTTCGGCGTAGGTGATGTCGCGGGAGTCGCCCGGTTCGCCTTCCCAATGGATGGCGACCTGATCGCCGTGCCCGTCGAGCACATGGCGGTCCACACAGTTGTAGGCGACATTGAGCTTTCCGTCGACGAACCACTTCGCGACGGGCGGGTCATTCCAGTCGAGCACCTGCGTCCACGGCTGCTCCCAGTGCAGCCGCTGGGCCTGTTCGGCCCAGAACGCGTCGCGATCCGCCACGGCCCGCTGGTACAACGACGCGTCGGCATTCGCCGCCGCGGCGAATGCCGCGGTCGGCGGGTACGAGTCCCGGTGGTCGGTGGTTTCGGTCATCTCGTCTCTTCCTCACGTAGCCCCGTGGTGCTGGCAGTCGCAGTCGATTTCGACAGTAACCAACTGTGATCCAGCCCGCGCCTGCTGTGTCCAATGGGTTTCCATCGCGTCACCTCGGCGGGTATCCTGCGCGATCCGCTGACAAACCGGGCCTTCGGTCGCTATCGTCATAGACCAACCAGCTCCGGACACCGGAAGCCCCAACGGAGGCATACTTCCGGCGGATGCCCGTCTTCTCCTTAATGTTTAACGCGTTTCGACGATGTTGCCGGATTGGTAACAAGTGGAACGAACCTCTGTCAATCCGGTGACAAGGCTGCTTCGAATAGCTAACGTCCCAGGCATTCCAAGGCGGATCGAGTCGAGGCGCGCTGGGCAGATACCCATGCGTCGTCGCGGATCCCCTTCGCCTGTCTCGAAATCGGGAGAACGCGTTGAGATTCAACAGAGCTACAGCGTTGACCGCGGCAGTCCTGCTGGCCACAAGCCTGGGACTGTCCGCATGTTCGTCGAGCGATAGTGCCGACGCCGACATCGTCACCACCAACGGGGGTGAACCGCAGAATCCGTTGGTGCCGACCAATACCAACGAGAATATGGGCGGCCGCGTCGTGGACCGGCTGTTCGCGGGTCTGAAGTACTACGACGGCAAAGGCGTTGCGCACGACGAGATGGCCGAGTCCATCAAGACGAACGACCGCAAGACCTACACGATCACCATCAAGCCGGACTGGAAGTTCACCGACGGCACCACGGTGACCGCGAAGTCGTTCGTCGACGCCTGGAACTACGGCGCCCTCGGCACCAATGGTCAGCTGCAGAGTTACGCGTTCACCCCGATCGTCGGATTCGACGAGGTTTCGTCGGAAAAGCCCACGGCACAAACGATGTCGGGTCTGAAGGTGGTCGACGACCGAACCTTCACCGTCGAGTTGAAGTCGCCGTCCATCGACTTCGAGACCGAACTCGGCTACGCACCGTTCTATCCGCTGCCCGATGCCGCATTCAAGGATATGAAGGCCTTCGGTGAGAACCCGATCGGCAATGGCCCGTACAAGTTCCAGACCTGGGAGCACAACGTCAAGATCGACCTGACGCCCAACCCGGACTACAGGGGCGGACGTGCGCCCAAGAACAAGGGTCTGCGCTTCGTCATGTACCAGTCGTTCGATACCGCGTACTCGGATCTGCAGGCGGGCAACCTCGACACCCTCGACACGATTCCGGACAGCGCGCTGACTTCGTACAAGAAGGACCTCGGCGATCGCGCGATCCTCGATCCGTCCGCGCAGAACCAGCACATCGGCGTCCAGGCCAATGTCCCGCACTTCGGCGGTGAGGAAGGACTGTTGCGTCGCCGGGCCCTCTCGATGGCGATCAACCGGCAGCAAATCTGCGACACCATCTTCAACGGCACCAAGATTCCGGCACGCGACTTCACCTCGAGCACTCTGCCCGGATTCAACGGCAACCTGCCCGGCTCGGAGGTGTTGAAGTACAACCCCGAAGAGGCCAAGAAGGTTTGGGCGCAGGCCGATGCCATTTCGCCGTGGTCGGGTCGGTACGAGATCGCCTACAACTCCGATGGCGGCCATCAGGCATGGGTCGAGGCCGTGGCCAACAGCATCAAGAACACCCTCGGCATCGATGCGGTCGGCGCGCCGTATCCGACATTCAAGAACATCCGAGATCTGGTGAACCAGAAGACGATCGGCAAGGCGTTCCGCTACGGCTGGCAGGGCGACTACCCGACCATGCTGCAGTTCCTCACCTCGCAGTACTACAGCTACTCCGAGACCAATAACGTCGACTACAAGAGCCCCGAATTCGACCACCTGCTCGACGCTGCGCTGGCCGCGCCGACGCTGGAAGAGTCGTACAAGATCGTGGCCCAGGCGCAGGCGTTGCTGATCAAGGATATGGCCGATATCCCGGTGATCGATTATCTTGCCGCGGCGGGACGTTCGGACAAGGTGAAGAAGGCCGACCTGGCCTGGAATGGTCTGTTCGACTTCGAAAACATCGAGAAGTAGCCGCTCGGCGCGGTCGTGCCGCACATTCTGACGGCACGGCCGCGCCGCTCACCCAGGAGATGAAATGGCCTGGTATGTCGTGCGGCGTCTGCTCCAAATGATCCCCGTCTTCCTCGGGGCGACGCTGCTCATCTATGCACTGGTCTTCTTAGTTCCGGGCGATCCGATCCACGCGCTGGCCGGTGACAAGCCGATGACGCCTGCCGTTGAGGCCCAATTGCGTGCGCGCTATCACCTGGATCGCCCGTTCATCGTGCAGTATCTGCTGTATCTGAAGGGCATTTTCACCCTCGACTTCGGGACGGCCTTCTCCGGCCGCCCGGTGCGCGACGAACTCGCCCGCGCATTCCCGATCACCATCAAATTGGCGTTGATGGCGGTGCTCATCGAGGGCATCTTCGGCGTTGTCTTCGGGCTGATCGCAGGACTACGCAAAGGCAAACTGTTCGACTCGACGCTGCTGGTGGTCAGCCTGATCATCATCGCGGTGCCGATCTTCGTGATCGGCTTCCTGGCCCAGTTCGTACTGGGTGTGAAGTGGGGTATCGCGCCGGTGACCGTCACCGGTAAGGCCAGCATCGGTGAACTGCTCGTGCCCGCATTCGTGCTCGGTTCGCTGTCGTTCGCGTATGTGCTGCGGCTGACCCGAAACTCGGTGGCGGAGAACATGTCCGCCGATTACGTCCGCACCGCGACCGCGAAAGGGCTCAGTCGCCCACGTGTGGTCACCGTGCACATTCTGCGTAATTCGATGATTCCGGTGATCACCTTCCTCGGCGCCGATCTCGGTGCGCTGATCGGCGGCGCGGTCGTCACCGAGGGCATCTTCAATATTCCGGGCGTGGGTGGGACGCTGTACCAGGCGATTACCCGCGGTGAACCGCCGACGGTGGTCTCATTCGTGACCGTGCTCATCGTGATCTTCCTGATCTCGAATCTGATCATCGATCTGCTCTATGCCGCGCTCGACCCGAGGATCCGATATGCCTGAGCTCGAGAAGAAGGCTCGGGACCGGCAGCGGCATTTCGTCGCGCCACCCGATGAAGTCGAGGTGCTCGCCACCGATCGGGTCGTCGATACCGGTTCGCCGACCAGCATCTGGCAGGACGCGTGGCGACAGTTGCGCCGCAATCCGATCTTCATCGTGGCCGCGGTGCTGATCGTGTTCATCGCCATCGTGGTGCTGTGGCCCGGTCTGTTCTCCGATCAGGATCCGCGCTATTGCAATGGCGATTTCAGCATGGATCCGCGCGGGCCCGGACACCCGTTCGGTTTCGATAAGCAGGGCTGTGATGTATACACCCGAACCGTTTACGGCGCACGGGCTTCGGTAATGGCCGGGTTGGGTGCCACCACGGTATTCCTGCTCGTCGGCGGCACGCTCGGAGCCCTCGCGGGGTTCTACGGCGGTCTGCTCGATTCGGTGGTATCACGCATCGCGGAGATCTTCTATGCGATTCCGCTGATGCTGGCCGCGATCGTCATCATGCAGCTGCTCGATTCGCGCACGATCTGGACGGTCATCTTGATCCTGGCCGCGTTCACCTGGCCACAGGCCGCACGTATCGCGCGCAGTGCGGTGATCGAGGCGAAGAACAGCGAATATGTCACGGCGGCAAAGGCATTGGGTGTGTCGCGAATACGCACGCTGCTGCGTCATGTGCTGCCGAATGCGGCCGGACCGCTGATCGTGGTGACGACGATCTGGCTCGGTGCGTTCATCGTCACCGAGGCGACACTGTCCTACCTCGGCGTCGGCCTGCCGCGCACAATCGTGTCCTGGGGCTCGGATATCAATACCAATCAGCACGAGCTGCGCGGCGGATCGCCGATTTTGTTCTATCCCGCAACGGCTTTGGCGCTCACCGTGCTGAGCTTCATCCTGCTCGGGGACGCGCTGCGGGATGCGCTCGATCCGAAGGCGAGGAAGAGGTGACCGCAGCGATGTCCGATAAACCATTGCTCGAGATCGAGGATCTCAATGTCTGCTTCTCCTCCGAGGGCAAGAAGATTCCGGCGGTTCGTGACGTCAGTCTGACGGTTTATCCGGGCCAGACCGTCGCCATTGTCGGCGAATCCGGATCCGGAAAATCCACGACGGCGCACAGCATTATCGACCTGCTGCCCGGCACCGGGCAGGTCACCTCCGGCTCGATCAGGTTCGACGGCAAGGATCTGGCGAAGGCGTCGAAGAGGGAGGTCGTCGCGGTCCGCGGCAGCGGGATCGGATTGGTGCCGCAGGATCCGATGTCGAATCTGAATCCGGTGTGGAAGATCGGGTTCCAGATCCGAGAGACCTTGGAGGCCAATGGCATTGCCAAGGGCAAGGCGGCGAAGCAGCGCGCCATCGAACTGCTCGAGGAAGCCGGGATGTCAGACGCGGCGCGCCGGGTGAACCAGTACCCGCACGAGTTCTCCGGCGGTATGCGCCAGCGCGCGCTGATCGCCATCGGATTGGCCTGCCGTCCCAAACTGCTGATCGCCGACGAGCCGACCTCGGCCCTCGACGTGACGGTGCAGCGGCAGATCCTCGACCATCTCGACGGACTGACCAGCGAACTCGGCACCGCGGTCCTGCTCATCACCCACGATCTCGGCTTGGCCGCCGAGCGCGCCGAGCACCTGGTGGTGATGTATCGCGGCAAGGTGGTGGAATCCGGTCCGGCACTGCGGATTCTGCGCGAACCGCAGCATCTGTACACCAAGAAGCTGGTGAATTCCGCGCCCTCGCTCGCCTCGCAGCGGCTGTCCTCGGTGCGTGAACGTATCGAGGTGCGCAAGCAGGCCGTGCAGGTCGCCGAGGAGGTCGCGGCCGCCGATAGCGAAATCGCGGCGGTATCCGATGACGTGGTGGTGTCGCAGAATCTGACCAAAGCGTTCAAGATTCGGGGTAGTACGCCCTGGAAGTCGACGGATTTCGTCGCTGTCGACGATGTGTCGTTCCGTCTGAAGCGCGGCACGACAACGGCCATTGTCGGCGAGTCCGGCTCGGGCAAATCAACTGTGGCACAGATGGTTCTGGGTCTGCTCGAACCGACATCGGGCTCGGTGACCTTCGACGGCCACGACGTGGCGAAGCTGGATCGGAAGGGCGCGTTCGCTTTTCGTCGGCGGGTGCAGCCGATCTTCCAGGACCCTTACGGTTCGCTGGATCCGATGTACTCGATCTACCGCACCATCGAGGAGCCGCTGCGCACGCATAAGATCGGCACCGCCAAGGAACGTGAGGCGACGGTGCGCGACCTGTTGGACAAGGTGTCGCTGCCGTCCTCGGTAATGCGCCGCTACCCCAATGAACTCTCGGGTGGCCAGCGTCAGCGCGTCGCGGTGGCCCGTGCGCTCGCGCTCTCCCCTGAGGTCGTGGTGTGCGACGAGGCGGTGTCCGCACTCGATGTCCTCGTCCAGGCACAGATCCTCAAGCTGCTCAACGACTTACAAGCCGAGCTGGGTCTGTCGTATCTGTTCATCACCCATGACTTGGCCGTGGTCCGGCAGATCGCCGACGACGTCCTGGTCATGCAGACCGGCAGGATCGTGGAAGCGGCCACCACCGACGAAGTCTTCCAGAACCCCACAGAGGAGTACACCCGCCGCCTGCTCGACGCCATTCCCGGACGGGACCTGCTGGCAGGCTGACCAGGGGCGCCGTTAGCGACTGCTTGCAGGTCGCTCGAACGGGTCGGAGGTGAGACAGGAGGGGGTCGCGAACACGCAGCGCCGCAGGCGCTGCAGAATGTCTCGGTGACCGATCCGCTGCAGCCCCTCGTCGATCTGCCAGGTGTGCGCGAAGCCGCCGATAAGGCGCGTGACGCGCTTGCCGCGGTGCATCGGCACAAGGCGAACCGGCGGGGCTGGCCGACCACGGCCGCCGAGGCGGCGGTGCGTGCCGCGCGCTCATCCGCCGCCATCGAGGGCGGCAGTACCGAACTGCCCGCCGACGGCCGGGTCGCGGATCCGATCCTGGCCGGCTCGCTGCGGGTCGGGCAGGCGCTCGACGGCGACGCGCTGCGGAATCTGGTCGGCACCTGGCAGCGCGCGCCGCTGCAGGCGCTGGCCAGGCTACATCTGCTGGCCGCGGCCGATCTGGTCACCGACGAGGAACTGCTCGGGCGCCCGCGCGGTGACGGCGGTGTGGCCGAACGGCTCGACCTGCTGGTGCAGACGGTGCTCGGATCGAAGGCACCCGCGCCGGTCATCGCGGCGGTCGTGCACGGCGAGCTACTGACCTTGCGGCCGTTCGGTACGGCCGACGGCATCGTGGCGCGGGCGGCCTCGCGACTGGTGGCCGCGTCCAGTGGGCTGGACCCGCACAGCCTCGGCGTGCCGGAGGTGTTCTGGTTGCGGCGGCGTCAGCAGTATCTGGATTCGGCGGCCGGATTCGGCTCGGGTGCTCCGGATGCGGTGGGCGGCTGGGTGATCCTGTGCTGCGGCGCCTTCGAAGACGGTGCGCGGGAGGCGACATCGATCGCCGACTCGGCATCCGGATAGGGGCCCACACACATCAAAGCGGGCGGCGTTGTCGTTGACGACCTCACCGCCCGCTAGCACGGATACCCGGTTACCAAGCGTGCTGGGTGGGTTGTGTTCTGCGGCCTCGGCGATTATCCGAACTCCGGCGGTTCATCCCCGCAACCTGTGCGAGGCCTTCGCCGTCGAAAACCCGGATCTCGCAGGCCCACAACGCTTTTGCCCTTGTCGCGGCGCGCTCCGCGTGGGTGCCTGGTGCCCGTGCTGGGAAGGGTGGGTCGGGGAGCTGAACCTTCTCTTCCGGCTCCGCTCAGGCCTTCCGTCCTTCCGTAGTTACATTTCTACACTGTGACCGCGCCCACATCAAGGCTTGGAAAAACATTCAATAAGCTGCATGTCTGCCGGCGTTTCGTGGTTAAATCCCTGGTCGCGGCGGCCTCTGTGTTATGGCAGCAAGCCGTCCGCAGCGCGCCCCAACAGCCCGGCCGCGCGGCCCGAGCTCGCCAGCTATTGCTCAGCGGCGCCGGCGCAGCAGTCGGTAGCTGATCGCCCCGGCGAGCACCGCACTCAGCCCGACCGCCGCCGTCGCGGCAAGGGTGGTCGACGACGGACTCTGGAACCGCGCCCACAGCGAGACCGGGTTGGAGAAGGTGAGAATCGGCCAGCCCTTGGCCACCGCTTCGCGACGCAGATTGCGATCCGGGTTCACCGCCGTCGGATGCCCCACCGCGCTCAGCATCGGTAGATCGGTCACGGAATCGGAGTAGGCATAACACCGCGCGAGGTCGTAACCCTCAGCGGCGGCGAGCTTTTCGATCGCGGTCACCTTACCCGCGCCGTAGCAATAGAATTCGACCTCACCGGTGTATCGACCGTCCTCGACCACCATTCGGGTTGCCGCGGTATGTGAGGCGCCCAACACCTCGGCGATCGGGCCGACGATCTCCTCGCCCGAGGCCGAGACGATCACCACATCGTGTCCCCGGATCTTGTGGTCGGCAATGAGATCCGCGGCCTCGGCATAGATCAGCGGGTCGACGAGTTCGTGAAGTGTCTCGGCCACAATGGATTTCACCTGTTCGACATCCCAGCCCGCGACCATATTGGTCAGATTGGCGCGCATGCGCTCCATCTGATCGTGGTCGGCGCCCGAGAGCATGAACAGGAAGTGGGCGTAACTGCTCTCCAGCACCGCGCGCCGGTTCAGCAGGCCCTGTGCGTAGAAGGGCTTACTGAACACGTAGGTACTCGATTTCGCGATCACCGTCTTGTCGAGATCGAAGAAGGCGGCCACGCGCTCGCCCCCGGCGTTGGGTCGCTTCGTTGTCGTCGCGTCCCGTGCCGTCCGGTCCTCGAGCTCTGTTTGATCGCCATCGGCCGTCACTCGTTCAGAATATGCATGCCGCGGCGACGGTGTCCGACGGGTCGGGCGTCCGGGCCGTTCGGCGGGTTTGCCCCGCAGACGCCGGGCCGGTGGTGGCCACAAAGTTCTCCGACGACAGACTTGCGTTGTGGCCCCGGCTTGGGTGTAGTATTGCTGGCACCTGGACATAGTCCAGGCGCGTTCAGCCCGACCCCCCGGGGCTGAACCCGACGGCCCCAGCCTCCTCCCCCCCCCGGCTGGGGCCGTCCTCTATTTCAGGCAAGGTTGTTCCTCCGGATTCGGCTCTCCGGATTTATCCACACCCCCCGAGTTATCCACATTCGGCATATTGCATCTTCTGCCCGGCTTCGTCTTCGAGCACGCTGACCTGCATGAATCTCGAAGCCGCCCCGGCACTCACACCGCCGCCCGCGCTCGTGCTCATCCAGGACATCCGGCTGCGCGATGAGGTTCGCCGGGTCGCGGCGGCCGCAGAGCGCGAGCTCGACGAGCGCGCGCTCTCTGTCGGTCGGCACGCCTGGGTGTCCGCACCCCTGGTGATCCTCGACACCCTGGCGGCCGAGAGCTGTGCCCGCGCCGGTTATCTCCGGCGGATCGGCATCGTCCTGGTGACCGATGGGGAACCCGGATTGACCGATTGGCAGGCCGCCGCGGCCGTCGGTGCCGAGCGCGTCATCGCGCTGCCAGGTGCCGCGGTCGGACTTATCGAGAAGTTTGCTGAGCACGGTGAATATCGCATGGGCGACGGTGTTGTCGTCGCGATCGCGGGTGCTAGCGGCGGTGCGGGCGCCTCCATATTGGCCGCGGCGACCGGACTGCGATCCGCCGCAGAGCGGTTCCGCCGCGACACCGTGCTCGTCGACGGCGCGCCCCTCGGCGGCGGCCTCGACCTGCTGCTCGGCATCGAAACCGCGGCCGGACTGCGCTGGCCGGATCTGGTGATCGAGGACGGTCGGGTCTCTGCCGCCGCACTGCACAGCGCACTACCGGCAGCCGCGCCGGGACTTGCGGTACTGTCCTGCGGCCGCGGCGGTGCCGGACGCTTGCCCGCCGAAATCGGCCCCGCTGCCATCCACGCCGTCATCGAAGCGGGCCGTGCCGCAGGCGATTTGGTGATATGCGACATCTCGGGCGAACGCGGCCCACACGCGGACCAAATACTCGACGCGGCCGACCTCGTCGTCCTGGTCGTCCCAGCCCGCCTACGCGCCCTCGCCGCCGCCGAATCGGTCGCCGCCCATATCGCTCGACGAAATCCCAACCAGGGCTTGATAGTCCGCGGCCCAGCACCCGGCGGACTCCGCGGCCCCGAGGTCGCCGAAGTCCTCGACCTCCCTCTCCTAGCCGCCGTCCGAGCCCAACCCGGACTGGCCGCCCGCCTGGAACGCGGCGGGCTCACTTTGCGCCGCGGGCCCCTCCGCGACGCCGCGGACGCCGTGCTCGGGGTGCTCGGCGCTCCGGCCGGGCAGGGGTTGCGATGAGTGCGTTGGTGTTCGAGCCGCCGGTTCGAGTCCGTGCTGTAGCCGCGGCGGTGCACGGGATTCCAGCTCGCCGTGGTCGAGATGAATTGCCGCAGCAGTGTCGGATTGGCATGTCTGGAACTGTCCGCAGTGGGCGATCTGCGGTTCCGAGTGTGTGGGCGGTGCGCTGGATGTTGCGGCGGGTCCTTGCCGCTTCGGTAGGGAGGGGTTCGCGGTGAGTGCGTTGGTGACGTCGGAGTTGTTGGACCGGGTGCGGGAGCGGCTGTCCGGTGCTTCGGGGGCTCCGGATCCGGCGCAGGTGGCGGCGGCCATCCGAGCCGAGGCCGGTGGCGTACTCGGCGATACCGATCTGCTGCGGGCATTGCGGTTGTTGCAGACCGAGATGACCGGAGCGGGGCTGTTGGAGCCGCTGCTGCACGACCCTCGGGTCGCCGATGTGCTGGTGACCGCGCCGGATGCGGTGTGGATCGACCGTGGCCGTGGACTGGAACGCACCTCGGTCGTCTTCCCGGATGAGGCGGCGGTGCGTCGGCTGGCACAGCGGTTGGCGCTGTCGGCCGGACGGCGGCTCGACGATGCACAGCCTTGGGTGGACGGCAGGTTGTCTGGAAGGGAAGCGGCACTGGGGGATTCGTTCGGAGTCCGGCTGCACGCGGTCTTGGCGCCGGTGGCGCACGGCGGCACCTGCCTGTCGCTACGCGTGCTGCGTCCGGCGACCCAGGGACTTGATGCGCTCGCTGCGGCCGGTGCCGTACCCGCCGACGCGAAACTCCTACTGGAGCAGATCATCCGGGCCAGACTCGCCTTCCTGGTGGTCGGCGGAACCGGTGCGGGCAAGACAACACTGCTGTCCGGCCTACTGGCCAAGGCCGCCGCCGATGAACGCATCATCTGCGTCGAAGACGCCGCCGAACTGGCACCCCCACACCCCCACGTCGTGCGCCTGGTAGCGCGCACCGCGAACATCGAGGGCGTCGGCGCGGTGACCGTCCGTGACCTCGTCAGGCAGGCCCTGCGAATGCGCCCCGACCGAATCGTCGTCGGCGAAGTCCGTGGCGCCGAGGTAGTCGACCTCCTGACCGCCCTGAATACCGGCCATGACGGCGGCGCGGGCACAGTCCACGCGAACTCACCCCGCGAGGTCCCCGCCCGCCTGGAAGCCCTTGCCGCATTGGGCGGTATGGACCGCGCCGCCCTGCACAGCCAACTCGCCGCAGCCGTCCAGGTAGTACTGCACGTCCACCGCCGAGCCGACGGCTCCCGCGTCCTCCGCGAAATCGGCATCGTAGACCGCGACCCCCAAGACCGCGTCACCATAACCGCCGCCTGGCACGCCGACCAAGCCCCCACCCCCGCCGCCCCCACCCTCACCCGCCTCCTCGCCGAACGGCTCGACCGATGATCGCGGCAGCGACGCGCTCAGGAGTTGGTGGACGGATGGTGCGGTTGCGGTGCTTGGTTGGCGAATGGTTCGGCCGGGGATCGCGGTGGCAGGTGCGCTCAGGAGTTGGTGGTCGGATGGTGCGGTTGCGGTGCTTGGTTGGCGAGCGGTTCGGCCGGGGATCGCGGTGGCAGGTGCGCTCAGGAGTTGGTAGTCGGATGGTGCGGTTGCGGTGCTTGGTTGGCGAGCGGTTCGGCCGGGGATCGCGGTGGCAGGTGCGCTCAGGAGTTGGTAGTCGGATGGTGCGGTTGCCGTGCTTGGTCGGCGAACGGTCCGGTCGATGATCGCGGGATTGGTGTGTCTGGCGGTGGGGGTTTTGCTGGTACCGCCGCCGAGTTGCCGTCGTCGGTTCGTCAGGTTGTTCGCGGCGTCAGGTGATGCTCGGAAGTTTGGGCGGGGCAGTGGGTTTCGGGTGGCGTTCGGCGTTGTCATCGTCGGGGCGTTGGCTGTCGGTGTCGGTCTGCTGGTTGCTGTGGTGTTGGTTGGGGCAACCGTCGGTATTCGGGTGCGACGGGCTAGCCGGGAGCGGCGGCACAGTGCGGAGTGCGCCTATCTGTTGGATGCGCTCGAGGCCGTGATCGGGGAGCTGCGGGTGGGTGCGCATCCGAGTGCGGCGGCGGCTGCTGCCGCGCAGGAGTCGCGCGGGGCGGCCGCACGTGCCTTCGCGGTGAGCTCGGCGCGCAGCAGGCTCGGCGGCTCCGGCGCGGACGGGTTGCGCGATCCTCATTCCATCGTCGATGCCGAACTCGCCAGGATCGCTGACGCCTGGCAGGTCGCCGAGCACCACGGTCTGGCCCTCGCGGAACTACTCTCCGCTGCTCGCACCGACTTGTTGGGGCGCATTCGCTTTCGCACGCGCACCACTGCATCACTGGCCGGTGCGCGTGCCACTGCGGCGGTCCTGGCGGGCCTCCCGCTCCTGGGTATCGGCCTCGGCCAATTGATGGGTGCTGCTCCGCTGCACGTATTGCTGAGCCCGGGCGCCGGAACCGTACTGCTGCCACTCGGTGCGGCACTGGGGTGCGCTGGCTTGCTGTGGGCCGACGCGATCACGCGAAAGGTCTTCGTATGAAACGAATCTGCTGGTTGCCCATACATGCGAAAGGGTGGGGAATGGCTGGAATTATCAGTGCGCCAGTGCTTTTGCTCGCGATGGCATTGATAGTGCTACCCGGTCGAGTTACGATGAATCGGCGATTGCGGGCGCTACGGGAGGTGGGCACGCAGCCGGCCGCCCCGGCATCTCCGCGCGGCCCCAATAGCGACCCGCTGGCCGTGGCCTCGGTATTCGACCTGTTGGCCGCCTGCCTGCGAGCCGGGCTGCCGATGGCATCCGCAGCCCGCGCGGTGGCACCCAGCGCACCGCCTGCCCTCGGCGCGGCATTGCGTAAGGCCGCCGACCTGCTGGCACTTGGCGCGGACGCGGCAACCGCCTGGGACCAGGTGGCCCGCGACGGCACAGACCAACCTGGCGCCGAAGAGGTCGACGCACTGGCACGCATGGCGCGTCGCTCCGCCCGTTCCGGCGCCTCACTCGCCACCGCCGTCGGCGAACTGGCCGAACAGCACCGCAGCGGCGTCGAAGACGCGGCCGCCGCCCGCGCCGAACGCGCCGGAGTCCTGATCGGCGGCCCCCTCGGCCTCTGCTTCCTCCCAGCCTTCGTCTGCCTCGGCATCGTTCCTGTAGTAATCGGCCTCGCCAGCCGCGTCCTCGGGGGTGGACTGCTGTGAAAACCGCGTGGCGCGGAAGCACCGCATCACCAGTGACGAGCGCGCGAACGACCGAGCTGCGAAAAACAAAGCGAGGCAACGTCGGTCCCGACAATGCTGCTGCTTCGGACAGCACAGCGCGGCACGCTACCGAGCCGTGGACGGTCGCGTGCGATGTCGAATACGACGTTGCTGAGCTGCCGAGTGCTGCCCTCGCGAGGGTTGAGCTGTGTGGTGCGCGGCTGGGGCGTGCGTGGCGGCGCCGATTAGCGACGCGGGGTATCGCCGATTCGGTGCGGGGCGCGCATGGTGCTGTCGAGCGCGGCGTTGTGGAAGGTGGCGTTGAGCTGCCGAGTTCTGCGCTCGCGATGGTTGAGCTGTGTGGTGCGCGGCTGGGGCGTGCGCGGCTGGAGCGTGCGCGGCTGGGGCGAGCGTGGCGGCGCCGATTAGCGACGCGGGGCATTGCTGATTCGGTGCGGGGCGCGCATGGTGCTGTCGAGCGCGGCGTTGTGGAAGGTGGCGTTGAGCTGCCGAGTGCTGCGCTCGCGATGGTTGAGCTGTGTGATGCAGGGCCGGTGCGTGCGCGGCAGGGAAGAGCGTGTCGGCGCGGAGTAGCCGCGCGGGCGGGAATGAGAGGGGAAGACGGTGCGAATAGGGATAATGCGGGATCGGGTAGTGCGGCGGCTGGGGGCCGTTGGCATGGAGATGCGAGCTCGGGTGCTGCGGGTGCTGGTCGTGGACGACGGGATGAGTACGGCGGAGTATGCGATCGGGACTATTGCGGCTGCGGCGTTCGGGGCCGTGCTCTATGGGGTTGTGACTGGGGACAGCATTGTGAACGCGCTGACGAAGATCATCGACAAGGCGTTGAATACCGCGGTGTAGCGGAGAGTAGTTGTCGATTAAACTACTGCGGTACAACGCATCTCGGTGACGATCGGGGTGCGGTGACGGTTGAGGCGGCGATCGCGCTGGCTGCCATCGTGGTTGCGGTGGTGCTGTGCGTCGGTGTCTTGCTCGCGGCGTCGACGCAGGTGCGCTGTGTCGACGCCGCTCGCGAAGCGGCCCGGCTGGCTGCCCGCGGTGATCAAGCGAATGCGGTGTCGGCGGCTCGGCGGGTAGCTCCACCGACCGCCGACATCTCGCTGGGCAGTGAGGGCGACAGGGTAGTCGCGGCGGTCTCCGCCCGCGCGCCTCTACTGCCCTTGCTGGTCCTGCACGCCGAGGCCGTCGCTACGCGCGAGCCAGGAGCCGAGCCGTGACCCCCAAGGGCCGCCCAACGGCTCGCGACGTGCCACCGGGCACAACACAGATGAAGGACAGTGATGTGTCGCGCCACCGAAGCGCGGCGGTAAGGATGCGCAGTGACCGAGCAGTAGAAGCCGCCCCGCCGAACAGTTCTCGCTGTCGACGAAGCGACCACCGCCAACGCGACATCGTCGACGGGCGAACCGCACATCCTCACTGCGCCACCGCGGCCAGTCGACTCGACCATGGCTCCAGTGCGTTTGCGCCAGACGGCGCACCAGGACCTGACGTCGCAGTGTGGAGGCGTCGGGACGGCGAGGTCGACCGCGTGTGCCGAGCGTTCGGCTCCAGCAGTCGCCGAGTCGGCAACGGGTGCTGTGTGTTTCCACACGGGCACGGCATTGCGACCACATGGACGCGTTGCCGCTGCGCCATCAGAGCCAGCCGACTCGGCCATCGGCGCAGGGCATTCGCATCAGGCGGCACGCACCGGACTGGCGTCGCGGTGCGACAGACCTGGCACGGTCGAGTCGACTGCGGATGCCGAGCATTACAAACCGCAGGCGGCCGAGTTGCCGATGCGCGCGGTGTCGTTGCGCGAGTTGGTGGCCGTGGGCACGGCGTCCTTGTGCGGCGGCTCCGGGCGGGCGATCGAGTCGAGGGGGGTTGCAGCGAGATTGTCTCGGGCAGCGCGCAGTGGCCTCGTTTCGCGCGGTGCGTCCGAGCGGACAACCGCGCCGGCCGAGGGGGCGATGCAATTGCGTCCGGAGGCGAGGACGGCCTCGGTGGAGCGGAGCAGGTCCTGGGAGTGAACGCGGTCGGCGAGGCGCGGCAGGGAGGGCGGGATGAGGGCGTTGCGACGGTGTTCGCCTGTCTAGCGCTGGTCGCGCTGATCGGCGCGACGCTATTGATAGCTCAGGTGGGGGTGGTGGTTGTGGCGCGGCATCGGGCGCAGGCCGCGGCGGATTTGGCGGCATTGGCGGCGGCTGGAGAACTGGCGCGTGGGGCCGATGTCGGCTGTGCGGAAGCGGCGGAGATCGCGCTACGGATGGGAGTGCGGATTCAGCAGTGTGAAGTCGTGCAGTGGGATGCGACCGTCACTGTTGAAAGGAATGTACCAATGGGTCTGTTAGGAAAGCGGACTGTTCGCGCGACTGCGCGTGCGGGACCCAAAGAAGAAGGAGTGTGACCGGTACGTACATGCACTCGCCAGTGGTACTTCACGATGGCGGAATGCGGTAATTGGGATGCTCGAATAAATGCGTCATTGCCTATATTTACTTAGTGCCAAGAAGGCAATCGAATGAATCCGCACGTCGGATGCTAACGCCGTGGCAATACCTCAGTTAACATGAATCTAATCCTCTTTATTCGGCGGGTCGAGACACCCGCCACCCCGGGGCGGGCCACGTCGACCGGCGCCGGTAATCCTTGGTGACCACCCGGAAAGTGGACAAGCGATCACATTGGGAGCTCGGCAGTGTCACGAATCGACCCCGGCGCCTGCGCGGGGCCGTTCAGTGGCCTGTATCGGCGCCCAATTCGCCCAGAACCGCGGCCAGCAGGCGGGCCGCACCAGCCTTGTCCAGCGGATGGTTACCATTGCCGCACTTGGGTGACTGCACGCAGGACGGGCACCCGACCGTGCAGGTACACGTCTCGATCACCGCGAGTGTCGCGGACAACCAGCGACGTAGCTGCGCGAACCCACGCTCGGCGAAGCCCGCGCCACCTGGTTGCCCGTCATAGACGAAGACCGTCGGCAGTCCGGTATCGGGATGCTCGGCGGTCGAAACGCCGCCGATATCCCACCGGTCACACGTCGCGACCAGCGGCAAAAGGCCGATCGCCGCATGTTCGGCGGCGTGCAGCGCACCCGGCACCCGCGGTGTATCCACGCCTGCCGCGGCCAGCAGTTCAGGGGTCACCGTGTACAGCACCGCGCGGGTCGACAGCGTCTGCTCCGGCATATCCAGCTCGACCAGGTCCAACACCTCGCCCGTGCGCAGCGTGCGTAGATAACCGATCACCTGACTGGTGACGCTGACCTGCGCCAATGCGGTGGTCACCCGACCGTGTCGGCGCTGTTCGGTCACCGTGTCGACCGTGAGCGAGGTGATCTGTCTGGCGCTGGTGGTCCAGCCGGGATCGGTGCTGCGCACGAACGCCACGCCGCCCTCGAGATCCAGTTCATCGACCAGGTAGGTATCGCCTTGATGCAGGTGAACGGCCCCTTCGTGCAGCGTTGCCCGAGCTCGCCCGGCGTCGGCGGTGCCGAGCAATCTGCCGGTCTCGCCGTCGACGATGGCAATGGGTGTGCCGATGCCACCGCGCACGTCGACGGCATCATGCGGCTGCGCCTCGGCGGTCGCGAACCAGCGCGCGCTGCCGTCGCGAACCGCGCCGTTCCGGCGTCGAATCAACCCCTGACCTGCGAGATCGGTGAGCACCTCACGCGCACCGAGCGCATCGACCTCATCGTCGGTGAGCGGCAGTTCCAGCGCCGCGCACAGCAATTGCGGGCCCAATACATAGGGATTGTGTGGATCGGTGATGGTGGCCTCGATCGGCTTGTCCAGCAGCGCCTCCGGGTGGTGGACCAGGAAGGTGTCCAGCGGATCGTCCCTGGCCACCAGCAGCACCAACGACCCCTGCGTGCGCCGCCCCGCGCGCCCGGCCTGCTGCCAGAACGAGGCGACCGTTCCCGGAAAACCCGAGATCACGACCGCATCCAACCCCGCGATATCGACCCCGAGTTCCAGCGCATTCGTAGTGGCCGCTCCCAGTAGCGACCCATCCGATAGCGCTACCTCCAGCTCCCGCCGATCCTCCGCGAGATAACCCGCCCGATAAGCGGCGATCCGCTCACTGAGTGCCGGATCGACCTCGGCGAGCAGCCTGCGTGCCTCGATCGCCGTCAGCTCAGCGGCCCGCCGTGACCTGACGAATGCGAGCGTGCGCGCACCCTCGCATACCAGATCGGCCATGATCCTGGCCGCCTCCGAGCTCGCGGATCGCCGAACAGGTGCACCGTTTTCCCCGGTCAGAGTGGTCAACAGCGGCGGCTCCCATAGTGCGATGGTGCGCGAGCCCTGCGGCGATCCGTCCTCGGTGACTGCCACGCATGGCGCGCCGATCAGCCGGGAGGCGGCGGCCGCGGGCTCTGCCGTGGTCGCCGAGCAGAGGATGAATACGGGGTCCGCACCGTAATGGGCCGCGATGCGCCGCAGCCTGCGCAGCACCAGTGCCACATGCGAACCGAATACGCCCCGGTAGGCATGGCATTCGTCGACCACCACGTAGCGCAGCCTGCGCAGCACTCTGGCCCATCGCTGATGCGAGCGCAGCATGCCGACGTGCAGCATGTCGGGATTGGTGAGGATGAAGCGGGCATTCGCGCGCACCCATTGCCTGACCTCGGCCGGTGTGTCGCCGTCGTAAGTGGCCGGATGGACATCCCGCAACGGCCCCTCGTGCGTCAATTCCGCTATTGCCCGCAGTTGGTCGGCGCCCAATGCCTTGGTCGGCGCCAGATAAAGGGCAGTGGCGAGTGGATCTTCGCGCAATGCGGTGAGCACCGGCAGTTGGTAGCCGAGCGATTTCCCGGATGCTGTCCCGGTACTGACGACCACGTGTCGGCCGCTCGCGGCGATGTCGGCGGTTCTCGTCTGATGAGTCCACGGCGCCTCGACTCCGGCGGCCCGCAACGCGGCGACGACATCGGGCGCGGCCCAATCAGGCCAGGTAGTGGTGGCTGCAGGGCGTGCGGCGAGTTCGACGACATGGGTCAGGCGGGTGTCGTCGTCGGGACCCGCATTCAGGACACGATTCAGCAACGATCGCCCGTAACTTCGGCCGTTGCTGGCCCGTGGCCGACTTACCGGATCGGTCGGATTCACGACTCGAACTCCGCGACACGCACAGAAAGTGTGAAACGTGTGCGCTTGGGAAGCTCCACCTGCCATTTCGATACCAAATAGCGACCTGGGTCACAGCCTGTTTGCCAGACGCTGGCTCGGTTATCCGTAAGCAAACGAACCACAAGTCTGGATTCCGGCATTGTGTCCCTCACCTGCGCATTCGCTAGATCAACTTTTTTGCAAATTGTCGGTAACTCGACTGTTGAATTGCTCGAAGACATGGTTCACTAGTTCCTGGTCGCAAGCTTCTGTGTTCGAGGGACGGATCCAAAGTCCAAACCGTCAGCAGGATCGATGTTGCGAACGCTGTGCTTGGTGCTTTCCTGCAGGGGGAACCAACAGTACAACGGTCGGAACGGACCCGGTGGATGAACCTACTTGTCCGCCGTTCCGGTAAGAAAAGAGAAGGAACAGAATGGCACAGGGAACTGTGAAGTGGTTCAACGCGGAGAAGGGGTTCGGCTTCATCGCGCCCGAGGACGGCTCCGCTGACGTCTTCGTCCACTACTCCGAGATCCAAGGGTCGGGTTTCCGCACCCTCGAGGAGAACCAGAAGGTCGAGTTCGAGGTTGGCCAGGGCACAAAGGGTCCGCAGGCCACCGGAGTTCGCGCGCTCAGCTGAGCGACGCAACGATTCGCTCGTCCCTCACCACCGGTAACGGAGGTGAGGGACGAGCTATATCTGGGGTAAGACAAAAACCGGCGCGTACCTGCGGTGCGGTCGTAGCGCGGCAGGCACTGCATACTGATCACCAGGGACGCAGGTACGCTCTGTGGTTCGAGTCGCAAGCGCTCGGCCACACGTCGCGTCAAGGTATAAACGTGTCTGGTGGCAACGTCCTCCCCGTCGCCGCCGCTTGCCCCAGCCGCGCACAGCGCGAAAAAGCGCAGCGCGGGTCGATAAGGAAAGGTGTATTCGCCGGTGGCAACACGAGACCGCGGTGCAGCCGACCAGGGCCGTCCCCTGCGTCGTCTCGTGATCGTCGAGTCCCCGACCAAGGCCCGAAAAATTGCGCCCTATCTGGGTCGCAATTACACGGTCGAGGCCTCTGTCGGTCATATCCGGGACCTGCCGCGGGGTGCCGCGGACGTTCCCGCCAAGTACAAGGGGCAGTCCTGGGCGCGCCTCGGCGTCGACGTCGACAACGACTTCGAGCCCATCTATGTGGTGAGTCCGGATAAGAAGGCCAAGGTCTCCGAGCTCAAGAGCCTGCTGGCCGATGCCGACGAGCTCTACCTCGCCACCGACCCCGACCGCGAGGGTGAGGCCATCGCCTGGCACCTGTTGGAGACGTTGAAGCCCAAGGTGCCGGTGCGACGCATGGTGTTCCACGAGATCACCGAGCCCGCCATTCTGGCCGCCGCGGCCGATACCCGCGATCTGGACAACGATCTGGTCGACGCGCAGGAAACCCGGCGCATCCTGGACCGGTTGTACGGCTACGAGGTCAGTCCGGTGCTGTGGAAGAAGGTCATGCCGCGGTTGTCGGCGGGCCGGGTGCAGTCGGTCGCGACCAGGGTGATCGTGCAGCGCGAGCGCGAGCGGATGGCATTCCGCTCGGCCGAGTACTGGGATATCGCGGCCAAGCTGGATGCGGGCGGGGAAAACGGCGACGCCACCAATCCGCGCACCTTCGGGGCGCGCCTGGTCAGTGTCGACGGGACCAGGGTGGCAACCGGCCGGGACTTCGGGCCGGACGGGCAGCTCAAGGGCAATGGCGTGGTCGTCCTCGACGAGCCCTATGCCCGCCGCCTCGCCGAGGCGCTCGAGGGCGCCGATCTGGTGGTTTCCTCCGCGGAGGCCAAGCCGTATTCGCGCAAGCCGTACGCGCCGTTCATGACATCGACGCTGCAGCAGGAGGCCGGCCGCAAACTGCGGTTCAATGCCGAGCGCACCATGCGGGTCGCGCAGCGGCTGTACGAGAACGGCTACATCACCTACATGCGTACCGACTCGACCACGCTGTCGGAGTCGGCGATCGCCGCGGCTAGATCGCAGGCGACCCAGTTGTACGGCGCGGAGTATGTGCATCCGACGCCGCGGCAGTACACCCGCAAAGTGAAGAACGCGCAGGAGGCGCACGAGGCGATTCGTCCGGCGGGCGATACCTTCGCGACCCCGGGTCAGCTGCACGCACGCTTGGACAATGACGAGTTCCGGCTTTACGAGCTGATCTGGCAGCGCACGGTCGCCTCGCAGATGGCCGATGCCAGGGGCACCACGCTGACGCTGCGGATCACCGGTGTCGCGGGTACCGGCGAGGAATGCGTGTTCTCGGCCTCCGGTCGGACCATCACCTTCCCGGGCTTCCTCAAGGCTTACGTCGAGAGTGTCGACGAAGAGGCGGGCGGTCAGTCCGATGATGCCGAATCCCGGCTGCCCGCACTCGACGAGGGGGAGCGCGTCACGGCGGTCGAGCTGAATCCCGATGGGCACAGCACGAATCCGCCCGCGCGGTATACCGAAGCGTCGTTGATCAAGACACTCGAAGACCTCGGTATCGGGCGGCCTTCGACGTATTCGTCGATCATCAAGACGATTCTCGACCGCGGATATGTGTACAAGCGCGGCAGTGCGCTGGTGCCGTCGTGGGTCGCCTTCGCGGTGGTCGGTCTGCTGGAGGCCTACTTCGGTCGGCTGGTCGACTTCGACTTCACCGCCGCCATGGAGGACGACCTCGATGCCATCGCCGGCGGTCGTGAGCAGCGCGGAAATTGGTTGTCCAGCTTCTATTTCGGTGGCGATCACGGTGTCGAGGGTTCGGTCGCGCGCTCCGGCGGTCTGAAGCGGATGGTCGGTGAGCAGCTCGATGACATCGATGCGCGCGAGGTCAATTCGATCAAGCTGTTCGTCGACGACGAGGGTCGCGACGTTGTGGTTCGGGTCGGTCGATTCGGACCGTATCTGGAGCGGATGGTCGCCAATCCCGATGACCCCGAAGGGGATTCGATATCACAGCGGGCGAATCTGCCCGATGATCTGCCGCCGGACGAGCTGACCGCGCAGGTCGCCGAGAAACTGTTCTCGACACCACAGGAAGGACGCCTGCTCGGTAAGGATCCGGCGACCGGACACGAAATCGTCGCCAAGGAAGGACGTTTCGGTCCGTACGTCACCGAGATCCTGCCGGAGCCCGCGCCCGAGGACGCGCCCGCGCCCGCGAAGAAGACCGCGAAAAAGGCTGCGGCGCCTAAGCCGCGGACCGGATCGCTGTTCAAAGATATGGATCTGGCGACGATTACGCTCGACGATGCGTTGAAGTTGTTGTCGCTGCCACGCGTTGTCGGTGCCGATCCGGCCTCCGGTGAGGAGATCACCGCGCAGAACGGACGCTACGGCCCATATCTGAAGAAGGGCACGGATTCTCGTTCGCTGGCCAATGAAGATCAGATCTTCACCGTGACGCTGGACGAGGCGCTCAAGATCTACGCCGAGCCCAAGCGGCGCGGACGCCAGGCCGCCAGTGCCGCGGCGCTGCGCGAACTCGGAAACGATTCGGCCACCGGTAAGCCGATGGTGATCAAGGACGGGCGCTTCGGTCCGTATGTCACCGACGGTGAGACCAATGCCAGCCTGCGCAAGGGCGACGAGGTCGAGTCGATCACCGACGAGCGGGCCTCGGAGCTGCTCGCCGATCGGCGCGCGCGTGGTCCGGTGAAGAAGACGGCGAAGAAGGCGGCGGCGAAGAAGACTCCGGCCAAGAAGGCGACGGCGGCGAAGAAGACCGCCGCGAAGAAAACCACCGCCAAGAAGACGGCCGCGAAGAAGGCCTGACGGTTTCGTCGGTGCCTTGCCGTAGCCTCGCCCCGGTATCGGAGCATCGACCGGGAAGGGGCCGCCATGGCGATCGATCAGGAGCGCGAAGATCTCATCCTCGCGCTCGACAGTCAGCGCGCGCTGTTTCGAATTACCCTGCGGGGTATCGACGAGCAGCAAGCGCGGCAGCGCACGACCGTCAGCGAGTTGACTCTCGGTGGGCTGCTGCACCATGTCGTCAACTGCGAGCGGCACTGGACAAAGGTCATCGTCGAGCGCGATGAGACGGCCGAGCAGGAACTGGCCGAATTCGAGGGTGAGTATCTGATGGCGCCCGACGATACGGTTGCGGGACTGCTGGCCACCTGGGACGAAGTGGCGGAGGCGACCGCGAAGCTGATTCGCACCGATCCGGATCTGAGCACGTCCATCCCGACCCCGACAACACCGTGGACGCCCGACCGCGAGTGGTGGACCGTGCGCTTCACGCTGCTGCATGTGCTGCGCGAGATCACCCACCACAGTGGGCATGCCGACATCATTCGAGAGGCGCTCGACGGCGCGAACACCACTTATCAACGAGTGTGACCGACGGCAGTATGGATGCCATGGACCTCGAGTGGATTCACCTCGCTGGCTTTGAGAACCTGCCGAGTACGCCGCCTCCGTTGGCGGGTGTGCGCCGTTGACTGCGGGACCGGGGTATCGACTGGATGTCGGTTGCCGCCGATGGCATCGGCTGTGGGCCCGACGGTCATTGGCACGGTTGGATCGATATTCGGAGATCCGCGGCGGTGCCGCGCAGGCTCGGATCGCATCCCGATCAGCCGACCGCACGGCTGCTCGGACCGCCACCGGCAGGATGGCGCACGCCGCCGCGGAACGCCGATCAGCTGCGATCGTGACGCTCGGACGGCGCGAGGACGAGCCTGTCGGTGGGGATGGCTAGGGTGTACGGCGTGGCGGGTGTCTTCGATCGGCTGGTTGGGCAGGATGCGGTCGAGTCCGAATTGCGGGCGGCCGCGGTCGCCGC
Source organism: Nocardia sp. NPDC050412 (assembly GCF_044458825.1). Lineage (NCBI taxonomy): Bacteria > Bacillati > Actinomycetota > Actinomycetes > Mycobacteriales > Nocardiaceae > Nocardia > Nocardia sp. NPDC050412. The sequence goes on along the minus strand of NZ_JBITIJ010000008.1, from coordinate 253,167 downwards.
GCGCGGAGGGGCCGGCAACGGTGCGATGACGCATTCGTGGCTGTTCACCGGGCCGCCCGGATCGGGGAGATCCGTTGCGGCGCTGTGTTTTGCGGCCGCGCTGCAGTGCACGGACGAGGGTGCGCCCGGCTGCGGTCGGTGTCATGCGTGCACGACCACGATGGCCGGAACGCACGGCGACGTGCGGCGGGTGATTCCGGAGGGGCTGAGCATCAGCACCAAGGAGATGCGCGAGATCGTGCAGATCGCCTCGCGGCGGCCGAGTACGGGTCGATGGCAGGTGGTGCTGATCGAGGACGCCGACCGGTTGACCGAGGCGGCGGGCAATGTGCTGTTGAAGGTGGTCGAGGAGCCGCCGGAGCGGACAGTATTCCTGTTGTGCGCGCCGTCGGTGGACCCGGAGGACATCTCCGTGACGCTGCGGTCGCGCTGTCGGCATGTGCATCTGGGTACGCCCTCGGTGCCCGCCATCGCGCTGGTGCTGCGAGAGCGCGACAAGCTCGACGAAAAGACCGCCACTTGGGCGGCATCGGTGAGCGGCGGCCACGTCGGGCGAGCTCGACGGCTGGCTACCGATGAGCAGGCGCGTGCTCGCCGGCAGCGGGCGCTGGCGTTGGTGGGTGCGGTTTCCCGGCCCGGTGCCGCTTATACGGCTGCGGATGAATTGGTGAAGTCGGCCGATGACGAGGCCAAGCAGATGAGTGCGGCCCGTGACGAGCGCGAGCGCGACGAGTTGGCGACCGCACTCGGCGCGGGTGGCACCGGCAAAGGCGCGGCGGGCGCTACCCGAGGCTCGGCCGGTGTGCTCAAAGACCTGGAGCGCAGGCAGAAATCCCGCGCCACCCGCACCGGCCGCGATGCCCTCGACCGCGCGCTCATCGACGTAGCTGGTGTCTACCGCGATGCTCTCGCTGTCCGCTTCGGCGCCGCCCGCAACGGTTCCGGCGTCACCCTCACCCACCCCGATATGTCCGATCAGATCCACGACCTCGCCGACCGCGTCCGCCCCGAGGGCCTGCTGCGCTCCATCGAAGCCGTCCTCGCCTGCCGCGAGGCCCTCGACCTCAACGTCAAACCCCGCTTCGCGCTCGCCGCCATGGTCGCCACCCTCATCTCCGCCCAATCCGCCTAGCCGATTTCGATCGGCACCCAGCCGTCGCCGCGTTTCACTCGTAATGAAGACGTCGGGGGATTCGACCCGCCTCAATGCTCGACCGGCAGGTTATGCAGCCGACCGAGAGACCGGCTGGAAGCCGCCGCCGGGTCTGCCGATCGCGCTGCGATGACCTCCCGTTTTCGCGATCCGACCGCCGAGACGATAGACTCGCCACGCCGAAAGGCACGCCGCCTTAGCTCAGTCGGTAGAGCGCTTCACTCGTAAGTACGGCTGCATCGATTCTTTCTCTCCTTTCGCGGCTCCGATTCCAATCTCTTTGCTTCGGTGTTGGTTTGCTGGTGCGACCTGCGTTGATGCGTTCGACCAGCGAAGACATGTTGATCTGTCGTGGGAAGGGCGTGCGCAAGTGTGGTCACGATCGTTGCTGTGCGTCGGGTCGGGTTCGGTGGGTTTCGCTCGGATTCGGCTTGGTTCGGCGGGGTAGTTTTTACCGAGATTTTGCCGACGTTCGGGGCCGGTCGCCTAGCTTCCGGTTCGCTGGTTACCGGTCAGCGATGGTGGTCCGGCTGTGGAGGGAAATCTGTTGATATTCACGGCGTGTCGCGCATCGTGTCGCGCGGCATCGGCGGGTGTGAGTCACTGCGGCACGAAGGTTGTTGCGCGGCAGTCGATCCGCGGATAGTCTGGCGTGGCTATCTGAGCTGTCGGTGTATCCATCGCAGCGGCGTCGGGGGACTTGTTCGGCGCGATTCCTGACAATCGGTGCTCTATGTCTGCATGCGGTTGTCGTTGTCCCTCCGCCGCGCACGTACGCGCATGACGCCAGGAGTGCTTACCGAATGCCCGCAATCAATCGCGGCCTGTACTTCGAAGCCAGATTCAAGACCAGCCCCGGGAAGTACCAGACGATCCGGGACGAGAACGGCAAGCCTCGGCGGTACCTGACCAAGGAGCTAGCCGAAACCGCCTGCAAGGAAGAGGAGATTGTCTATCGGGTTCTTGGCGCACGTCCCGTCACCGTTGCGGGGGCTGTCAAGGGCCGCGGCGAGCCTTACGAGGTCGCGCAGGTGCTCGATTGGAGTGTCGATCCGGGCCAGCAGGCGTTTCAGGACTATGTCGAAGAGTGGCTGGATGATCAGGATCTGGCCGATAACACGGTTCAAAACTATGAGAGCCACATCCAGTGCCATCTGCTGCCGACGTTCGGACCGATGCCGCTGCTTGATATCACTCGCAGGGCGGTCGCTGACTGGGAAAAGGCGCTGCGTGCAGCGGGATACAGCGCCGACAGCATCAACACCTATCGTGCTGTCCTGCATGTGATTCTGGAGGACGCCGTCGAGGCTAAGAAGATTCCGGCCAATCCGGCACGACGTAAACGCAATCGGGGCCGTCGCACGAGCCGCAAGTCCCGACGCGCCCCACAGAAGGTGATTACCAACACCCGCGGCGCGCTGTTGATCGCTGAACGGATGGCGCTGTTGTCAGGCCGTGACGACGAATTCGTTGCGATGATTCTGAAGTTCTTCACCGGCATGCGGATGGGCGAGCTGGTCGGTTTGGAAACTCAATTTGTGACCAAGGGGCGGCTGCGCGTTGAATGGCAGCTGGCCGAGGTGGCGGGCAAGCACGTCAAGTGCGAGCCGAAGAACGGGTCACAACGTGACATCGACCTGCCAGAGTTCCTGTGGCGCATGCTCGATTCGTTCATCGCGCAATCGAATCCACGGCCCTGCGGCTCTGGGACCCCGACACCGGACGACAGGTCGGCCCACCACTGACCGGCCACCACGGATCGGTGAACGCGGTGACAGCGGTGCCTATGCCTGATGGACGCACCCTCGTCGCTAGCGGCGGCAGCGACGAAACGGTCTGGCTGTGGGACCCCGAGATCGGACGACAGGTTGGCCCGTCGCTGACGGGCCACTACGGGTCGGTGAACGCGGTGATAGCGGTGCCTATGCCCGATGGACGTACCCTCGTCGCTAGCGGCGGCAGCGATGACGAAACGGTGCGGCTCTGGGACCCCGAGATCGGACGACAGGTTGGCCCGTCGCTGACGGGCCACTACGGATCGGTGAACGCGGTGATAGCGGTGCCTATGCCCGATGGACGCATCCTCGTCGCCAGCGGCAGCAGCGACCACACGGTGAGGCTGTGGGACCCTATCGAAGGAACCGTGGAAGGTATCGCAATCCTGGGAGCCCCCGTAGACGCACTTGCAGAGCTAAGGGAGGAACCCAAACCGCGGCTTGTAATCGCAGGCCAGGAAGGGCTCCTCCTCATTGAGCTTTCTCGCCCAGAGGCTCCTCGAATGCAGGCTCAGATTTAGGGGGCCTCGTTTTCCGAGCCGCCTAGCGACGTCGTGCCACGCCGGGTATCGGGGGTGGGCTGAGCCTGGTCGGGATAGAGGAGATTCTGGATCGGCGGGTCGTCGTGGTCGAAGGCGGCCTCGTTGTAGGGCTGCTCGGCGCTGGTGTAGTGGGCGATGCGCGGGCTGCGTTCGGGGAGATCGGCCAGCCGCAGTCGTTGGGGAACGGCGTCGCAGTTCTTGGCGGTCCATAATGTCCATACTGGTCCTGCCGGTCCGTCGGGGTGGGTGAGGTCGCGGCTGGTAGTCGCGATCACCAGTCCAGGCTCGTAACTGCCGAACGCGCGGCTCAGCGCGGCCCGTAGCCCGGTCTCGCGGCGGGCCGAATGCACCGAGAACAACAGGATCCCGAACTTGTCGGTCGGGAAGCCTTGATAGTCGGCGAGTTTGGACACCACGGTCTTCAAACGACTCGGTGCCGGTGTCGTATTCGAGGAAGAACCGCACTACGCGGCCATCGTGTCCCCAGCAGCCGTAGCCGTCGGGATGGAGATTGCCCTCGCCCGAAACGTTGCTCCAGAACGTCTCGGCGCATTGGCGCTCCGACCACCACTTGGTCAGCCCTCGTATCGACTCCGGGGCGGCCGGGCCGGGTGGCGTGCGGGGTTGCGGTGGGCGCCCAGAGCGGCGAAGAACCCGTTCACGCCCAGCCGGTGTGTGAGCATCGGCGAGCACCCAGCCGCTCCAACCCCAGCGCGTACTTGGCCGGGGCCGGTGGGGTTTGCGCGCGCTGGGCCGCGATCAGGCGCGCGCCGGAATATCCGAGCGCGTGCCGGGTTTGGGTGGTGCCATCGCCATAGAGAGACTCGCGGAAGGCGAACAACATGCCCATCTCGCGCAGTTTCCGCAGCCGATGCTTCCCACAGGTCAGATCATTGACGCATGGCCGTACTTGCGTTACTGGCGTCATTACTGCGCTGCGTTGGCGGGAGTTGCTGCGTCGGTATGGTTTTCGACCAGCTGTAGGATGGGGCGTTCGTCATAGTGGCCGAGGAGTAGGCGCAGCCTCGGAAGTCGCCATCGCAGTTCGTGGGCGAGAGTCGGCATCGTCAACATCCCGTTGGTTTCGGCGAGTTCGAATGCCTTGTGCAGCAGGTTGGGCTTCTCTCCGGCGTAGTTGGCGACCGAGTCCGAGCCGATAAGTCTGAGCTCGTAGAGCTGGTTGAGCCGCTGGTATGCGCGTCGGGCGCTTGCATCGGAGATGGTGCCGAGTTCGCGGCAACGGTAGACCAGCGACTTGAGCGAGACTCCCCATTCGGTACTAAGTCGCTGCAGCGACGTGACGTCGAATCGGGTGGGTAGTTGGTCACGGATCTGCGCTGCAGGAGTGAGGAATTCGGCGGCGAAGGCGTCGGCCTCATGTTCTTGTTCCGGGTCGCCGGGGGCGGCATTGCGGTGCAAGACGAGATGGCCCAGTTCGTGGGCGGCGGTGAACCTGTGCCAGCAGACGTCGTCGCCCCTGTCGGGGGTCAGAACGATCAGCGGCCGCGGCATCCGGGAGGTGGAGAAGGCGTCGATGGTGGCGGTGTCCACACCAGCGAACGGCACCATGGTGGTGACAATCCCGTGCATCTCGAGTGTTCGGACCAGGTGCGGGATCGGGCCGACGCCCAATCCCCAGCGCACACGCAACGCCCGAGCGGCCTCGGCGGGTGACGTCGGCGTCCGATCGTCACCGTCGTCGGGCGGGAACCCGGGAAGGTCGACGGGCGGGAACTGGATGTATTTCTCGAGCGCGTAGGCCAGTTCCCACACCTGCTCGACGAAGGCGATGGCTTTGGCGCGTTGGGAGGAGCGAGTGGATCTCAGGCTTCGGAAGTGGGCGGCGGAACCGTCGAGCTGGGCGTGCGGTCGGCCAGCGGCGAAGAACTCGATGGGAACGTCGAGAACTTCAGCGAGGCGGGTGAGGTGATCCGGCCGGGGCGGCGATGTTCTGGCCTCCCACTGGCTTATCGCTGCAGCTGAGACCCCGACTTGCATTGCGAGGGCTGCCTTTGTCAAGCCTGCCAGGCGGCGGGCCTGGGTAAGGCGTCCGACGTCGAAGACGGCAGCGACCTCGGCTGCCGTGATCGTCTGCCTGCTCGCTCCGAGCAGGCGCAGTTGCGATCGTTCAGTCATCACTTCCGGTCTCGGGTTGTGGCGCCAGTGGTTGGCCGCCGTCGGTCTCGGTCAGGGGATTGCGTGCGGCCAGCGGGATTTCGCCCATCGGCGCTTGGTCGAACCTGGCGGCCGTATCGGTATTCGGAATCGGTACGGGGCTGGCTGGGCGGACTGGTGTGCCGCTTGCGGCCTCGCCACTGGCGTCGGGGCGAGGGATCTCTGCCACATCGGTCCACAGCAGGTGATCACTGCCGTCGCCGCGGGAGGCGTCACCCCAGTAGGCGCGCAGTACGCCCGCGTGCGGGTTGCTGGCGTAGGCGATGATCACCATGCGCCCAGCTTGCGCGGCATCGTCGAGAAAGTGCTCGAAATCCTGGAATTCGGCCTCCAGTTCCTCCTCACTCAGCTCGGCGTGCTCGAAGCTCAACTGGTCGGACACCGGTGGTGTCAGTGCCAGCAGTTGCTCCCGTGTCTTGGACAGTCTCATCTTCGCCGCCGACAAGGGGCTGTATGCGTCGTCGGAGAACCGCCACGGATACAGGACGATGTTGTGCTCTCCGACGACAGTCAACGCGTAGCGGGCCCGTTTCGGTTTGACCGTCCGAACATCCGTGAATTCCGCGAGTTCGGCGGCCAGCTCCTCGTTCTGGATTAGCCACAGCTGCCCGTAGACGTCGCTGGTGTCCAGACCGAATGCGAGATGGCCAGCCAGTGCCCGCCGATGAGCAGCCTCGAGTGCTCGCCATATCGCATCCCGCAGGGGTAGGGCCAGCTCACCGAACCGCTTGATCTCCCACTCGGACGGTATCGCCTGGTCAGTCATGGGTTCCCTCCCTCGACCTCACCCGCTCACTTACGATTTGAGCATCGATTGGAGCGTAGCACTTAATTTTTCCGCGAGATTTGCGCGGCGCGCCGACGAGTCGGCTCACTTCCATGGTGAAGGTTCGTTATGCTCCGCGTGACTGTTTTGGAGCAGAGCGATCACGAGATACCTTGCGCAGCAAGGTCTCCGGACGGCAGAGGCGTCGGAGACGACGGAGTGCCCCGGGCCGGGGCACTTTTCGCTCGGGTGGGCGGGTTAGACCAGGGCAGGATGGCGCCGGCCTTGTGCATTCTTGGGCGGCCCTCCCCACGCTGAAATCGGTTAGCACTACGGCGTATCCACACACAGCACCGCAAGAATGGTGTATGACGCCGCCGCCGATAGCAACGTGGATTTCGCCCACTTATCGGTGGCCTGGGTAATTCGGGTGTACCGGCTTGCCGGATTTCCCGTAGTGCGGCTCAACCTATGGCTGGCGCGTTGCGCACACGGGCGGCAGGGGTGCGGGCCTGCAGTCGTCTGGGTTTGTCCCGCGTCGCGGGGGTTTTCCGGCTGTTCCAGTTCGGCGGCGGCTGCGTCAGGTTGCGGTGGTGAATTGTATAGATCTGGATGACTTGATCGACCTGCTCGCGAGTGAATCGGAGGCGGCGTCCGAATCGAGTGTGTGGGATGCGTTTGTGACGGGCTTCGTTCTCTAGCCAGTGTGGCGAAGGCAGGCCGAGAGCCTGCGCGACGGCTTCGGGCGAGTACAGAACTGGCAGGTCGGCGACGTCTTCGGGCATGGTCTTCTCCGTTGGCAAGGTCGGGCCGTCAGATCGTGTATCGGAAAGGGCACACATGCCTGGGCGTTGTCACGGGGTTGTCCACTGACGTAGTTGGGTCGCGATTTGCGTGGGTGTGATGGTGATCGTGTGACGATGTCGGGCTGTGCGATCGGTCAGGGTCACGTGGATCGTGCCGTCGCCAGCGATCGTCGGATTCCCAGTCATTCGGCGTTTGATCGCATTGCGCTCATCCAGTCTGGTGCGGATGATCAGCGCGGCCGTAGCGAGGACATCGCGGTGGCGCTGGTGGGCGGTGGCCACGCTGACCCGGGTTAGGCGAGGAGTAAGCGTGAACCTGGTGTACCCGGTCGACAACTGGAATGCCGGCGCTGCAACAACCGTGGGCATTTCTCCCTTTCTGGTCGTCAGATGTCTGTGTGCTGACGGGCAACGGTCCGGGACGCAAGTGCAAGCCCTTGGCTAGCAGGTGCCGACTGTTCGGGCCGAAGCATGCTGTGGCGGAACGGAACTTGGCCGTGTTCGGAACGCTCCGCCTGAACCCGAAGGCCTTGTGATGCCCCGATTCACGACCTGCGTCACAGGGTGGCACTTCCGATGCCGCGGTATCCGCATTTCACCCCGCGTGTCGTATTCCGTAACGTTTACGTGCGAGTTGTATCGCGTGCGATATAGTGATTGACTATCGGTGCACGGTTGTTTCACGCGGCGGCGCGGGGCCCCGTGGTGCGCGCGTGCGATGATGCGGCCATGCCGGTACCGGAAGCCTCGCTGTCTCCACAGCAGAGGAGGGTGCGCAAAATGAGGCGCGACGCCGTCGGCGCTGCGATCCGGCGTGCGCGCGAGGCGGCTGGCATGAGCCAGGACGACTTGGCCGAAGCCTCGGGAGTGTCGCGACCGGTTATTGCCCGCATCGAGCTGGGAAACAGTGGGGTCCAGGTCGATCGGCTATGGGATCTGGCCGAGGCGTTGTCTATGACTCCCTCGGCCTTGCTTGCCGACGCCGAACATCACATGCCTGCGCCCAAGCGGCGCCACTGACCGGTAGGACACGCTCGTGAACCTCCGGAACCCCTGCGACGATCGAGTCCACGGCGGTCGGGGTTTCCGGTTTCAGCGCACTGGGCTCGCGGGTTCGGTAGCCGAGGCTCGACATCTCCACTGCCAGCGTGCGGTACTGCCAATCACTGATGACACCCAGGGTGCGCGCGCGGCGAAGCAGCGCCCACATCGAAACCTTCCACTCGCTTTTGAGGTCGAGCAGCCGCTGCACCGTTACCTGTCGGGATTGCAGATCACCGCGGATGTCGCGCACCGGCATCGACAACTCGGCCGCGAAGCTGTTGGCCTGTTTCTCCTGGTCAGGATGCGGAATCCGGTGCATCACCATATGCCCCAACTCGTGCGCGAGGGTGAATCTCTGCCGCTCCGCCGGAGTACCCACATTGAGCAACACGAGCGGATCCTCCTCGGCCGCACTGCAACTGACCGCATCGACCGGAACCGTGTCGGCACCCGAATCCAACGGCAGCGGCGCGACCAGCTCACGACAGACAACGAGCGCCCCCGCCCCCTCGATCAACTCCACAACCGAATTCAACCGGCCACGCCAAACTCCCAACTGCTCACGCACCGTACGCGCGGCATCGGCAGGAGTGTTCAGTTCATCGACCTTGATACGAGGAATCACACTGCCCACCAGACGAGGCGCGGTCGCCGTCAGTCCGTTCAGCTGTATCCGAGTCAGTTGAGCAACGCATGAATCCGCTTCAGATCACCCGCCGCCGCGGCCTGCTTCTTGCGGTGGTGCACCAACCCGACTCCCGCCCCAACCATCAAAGAATCGGGCTACTGGACTGCACACGTCGGATCGGGCTGGGGCTCAATACCGTCGAACGCTAGGTCCGCGTACTAGAACCTGACCGGATGCGCCGCCTACATAGATACCGCGCCGGCCTGGTTGACCTCTAACGTGACCACCTCCGTCAGTGTCGCACCGCCGAGTTCGGCATGCCGGTTGCGCACCTGTTCGACCAGATCAAAGCCCTCGGCTGCACCGGCAGCCCGAACGTCTGCACAAGTACCGGGCCAGAGCCGTTTTCCGGCGGCGACCCCAGAATGGGTGGAGGCGTTGATGTTTGGGGCTCCTCGGTCCTCGCGGTGGTTCGACATGAGCGGACGCGCTGGTAGAGCCATTGTTCAACCTTGATCGGGACCGGTGCGAAGGGTCCTTGGAGTACTGGTCATGAAAAATGTTGTGCTGCAGTGGAACCGACTGCACGGGCGCTTCGTCCAATCGATAGAAGGACAACAGTAGAGATCGGCCGCAGGGATGTATGCGGTTAGATCGGATCGATCGGGGGATAGGATGATCGCGAAGGATGCCTACCAGCGAACCCAATCTGGGGCTGGGCGCGCACCACGCAAAGAATTCGAGGGGCAGTTCGGCGCTTTATATATGGCTGCTGGCTGCCCGCCGCTTCGAGCCCTCGCCGCGCTGGCACAAAAGCGAGCATTACCGGCGCCGGGTGCCCAGCTAGCCGTGTCGGCCCAGCGGATCAGCGACTGGAAGACCGGTCGTAACGTGCCTTCCCGATTCGAGGCGTTGCGTCCGGTGTTGCTCGTTCTGATCGATCGTGCCCGTCGGCGGCGGGAAACGGCCGACGCTGCGTTGCTGAGTCTCAAAGTGTGGAGAGAACTTTGGGCGCAGGCACAACCGTCCAAAGTGAGCCGTTTCCCCGCAATTATAGCCTGCCCGTTCCGGGGTGCGGCTCCGTACTCGCGGCAGGACGCAGCGATCTTCGCCGGAAGATCGCGCGCCATCGGGGATTTGGCGACTTTGGTTCACGAGGCTGCGGCTTCCAGCGGTCCGAATAGACTTGTCGGGTTGGTCGGCGCTGCGGGAATCGGGAAGACTTCCCTGCTGCAGGCTGGATTGGGGCCGGCTCTTGAGTCATCGCCTGCACGCGGATGGACTGTGCTATCGGTCTGTTTGGGCAGTGATCCGGTGGGGTCCGTGACGGATGAAATCAGCCGCTGTTCGACCCTCGGCCGCGCAGACGCACCTGCATCGGACGCCGACTCGTCAACCGACGATCAGAGGCTGCTGATAATCGACGGGTTCGAAGTGTTCTCTTCTCGCTTGCTTGAGGATGAGACGCGCGAGTCCTTTTTGCGGCTACTGGTGACGCTGACCGATGTTGCGGTCGTGTTGATATCCCTCAGACCTGATTGCATTGCGGCATGCGGAAACTACCCGGTGCTCGCCGACATGCTTGCCCACCGTAGCTATGTGCTCGAGCCCATGGACTCCGACGAGTTGCGGAGTGTCATCAGCGAGCCGCCGAGTCGGATGGGGGTGAAGGTTGAGTCCGGCCTCGAAGAAGTCCTTCTCACGATAATTCTCGGCAGCCGGGTTCATCGGAGCCGCGGCGGCCATCAGAACAGCAACCTCGCCATCACGTCAATGACGATGGATGCGATGTGGCCGGAACGAGAAGGCATGCGATTGACCATCGCGAGCTTTCGCCGCATAGGGGGAATCGAGGGAGCGCTGCACCGGGTGGCGGATGCCGCATGGAGTGATCTCTCCGCTGCCCAACAGCGCTGTGCCAAGCGACTGATTCTGAACCTTGTGTCGATCCGTGCGGATGCGGACGACACGCGTCGTCGAGTCCACCGTGATCAGCTCCAGCAGATCCTGGGCGGCACGGCCGCCGCGGCTGACGCACTGGAGAAGTTGCTGCGCGCGAGGTTGATCACCGTGGCCGAAGACGAGGTGTATCTGAGTCATGACCTGCTGCTGACGTGGCCGCCGCTGACCGTGTGGCTCGAGTATGAACGGCCAGCTCTAACGTACGCCGGTTAATGCGACGTCCGGTCCGGACAGCAGTTTCACGCCGTTGTCCTTCGGTTATTGCGCTGCAGGACTGCATGGATATTGCGTTCGCTTTGGTGCATGCCTAGAGTCGGATTAGAGGCGCTGCTCGCAAGCATCCCATGTTGCTCAGTGGTCGATCGGAGGGTTAGTTGTCGACCTAGATATTCTGCCGGTTTCGCACGGCTTGAATTTAAATGGCTGCGCTTGAAATCCAGCTAATACTTCATCGAAGAGTCGAAACGAGTACCTGCTCATGATTCGAGTGCGCTCGGGCTATGAAGGCTGGATTCTGGGTACGTCGCTGTATCTGACGGGGGTCGTCGAATCGTGCACCGGGTACGTCGAGGAAGGAACCTTTCCAACGATCATCGGAAGGAGGTGAAATATCATGGAGATTGATTTCAAGAAAGTCAACATCGAGACCATTAATGATCTCGACCTCGACGACATCGTCGGCGGGGGACCAGTACAGGGTTGCGTCGGCATTTAAGCTAGCGCTCTCCGAATGATCGGAACGCCCCGCCATGGGGTTCCGGGCATGTGTCCGGAACCCCATGGTGCTCCAACTGTTCATCAGATAATCGTGAACTTGAGGTCATACATGAAGTTTCCCGTTCTTGCCGGTCAGGCAGACTTGCTCTTGGAGCAGGAGATTTCGGGGCATTCCAGCAGCCCTTTCGGCTTCATGATGACTTTTCCGGATCAGGTGCAACCCCAGCACATTGTCGTTGGAATACAAGCCGTTGTCCGCGGGTTCGCCGCGCTGCGACTGCGATTCTCGGGCTCAGCGGAGCATGGATATTGCCAGGAGATCGATCCGTTCGACGGACGTGATCCGGCCATTGAATTCCATGATGTTTCGGATGTCGACGTCGATACGCAATCACGCTATATGCGAAGCCTTCTCTATCGAGATGCCGTCGAGTGGGATTGGGACCATCGTGGGGTCTATCGATTCGTAGTTGTAAAAGCTTCGGAGCGCAAGTATCAGCTCGTGATTTCGTTGCAGCAAGTCGCCGTCGACCGGGTGTCGATCGTCTTGGTGGTCAACGCGCTCCGATCGACTGTGCTCGCCGTCGCGCAGGGCAACGATCCGGTGGTGCCTGACGACCGCTACGAATCTGCTGTCGCAGGAGCACTCTTGACACCTGCGGCCGAAACAGCGGCGAGGCGGTACTGGGAACGTGAATTCGATCTACCCGACGAGGCATTCGATGGCTGTCTCGATATTCCTCCTGCACGTCCGCGAATGCACGCAGCGGCCGTTGCAGGTGCGGCATATCTCGAGCTCAAACGAACCGCCGCAGCCGGGGCATGGGGCCCGTCGGCGATGTTTCTCGATCGCTTGATCGCCGCGTGGCAGAGGCATCAACCCCGCACAACTCTGGTCGATGTGGTCTACACGATCCGTTCGGAAGGCTTGGCGCATCAAGTCGGCATGTTCTCGACAATTCGTCCCATTGTCGTCGACCTTGGTGGGCGTTCGTGGCGTGACAGATTCGCCGGTCAGCTCATTCGTACGGCGGCATACCAGCAGGTCGACAGCCGGGAATTGCGGAACCTCGAGCTGCGGCGAGGCGTCCCACAACGCCCCTTTCCGGTGTTCAACTACATCGATGCCGCCGGCCCCGGCCCTAAGAGCAAGCAATTCGATGTAGTGCCCACGACGAGATTCAATGCGCCGTATGCGCTGGTCAGGCCGATATCTGTGAAGGTTCGCGATACTGGCGATGCCTTCACCGTCGATGTACAGACGAACTCCGCGAAATTCTCGGTTGAAGAATCTGCGGATATTCTCAGTCAATTGGTGGGGCAATGACACAGGATATGATCGCGAAGAAGAATGAGCGACGCTCGGGCCTATCCCGATTTCGTAAGAACTCCCTCGACCGATACGGCCGATCCAGCATTTTCGGTGCAGTCGCGTTCCTCGCCGGTCGTGATCCGAACGGACTCGGCGTCCGGGCCAGTGATTCCTCCGATGTGCCGTATTACCCACAAATGACGTCAGCGGACTGCGGGCCGGCGTGTTTGCGCATGACCCTCGCCAGCAGGGGCGTCCACGTATCTGCTCGGCAACTTCGGGAGGAAGCCGGGAGCGGTCGAAACGGGGTGTCCGCATCGACCTTGCTGGAACTCGGTCGACGGCACGGGTTGGATGGCCGCGGAGTACGGACGAATCTATCCGGGCTTGCGCACCTCACATCCGGTTCAATACTGTTCTGGCGGCTCAACCACTTTGTCGTCCTGGAAAAAGCTACCCGGTCTCATGTTGTGATCATTGATCCGGCCGTCGGGCGTCGAGGTATCAGTTGGAGCGAGGCCGATGTCGATTTCACCGGCTTGGCTTTGGAATTCACCGGCGAAGCAACCGTCGCCCGCCCTGATACCGAAAAAGCGAGGAAGAATGAGAATATCGCTCTCGCGACTTCATTTATGCCTCGAACGTCGAAGTGGCTCGGCGCCATGGCCACATCCTCTCTGCTTCTTGTCTATGCTCTGATATTTCCGTTCGTTCTCGGGCGCATGGTCACCGCTGGTGCCGATGCAGTGCACGTCAATACATCAGGCCATCTGCTATTGGCCGCAGCTCTGATTTGCGCGATTGCCTCGTTCGGACTGCTGCACTTCGCCCGTTCGCGATTGATCGTCACGATCCAAAGCCTGCTTGAGGAGCGCGCGGGCCACCTACTCATGGGGTCCCTCAGCCGACTACCGCTGGACTTCTTCACCGCGCGGCATCCGGGTGATCTAGCCCAGCGGGTACGGTCTACGGCGCGACTCAAGCAGGTCATATCGGTCACCACCCTCGGTGCTGTATTCGATGCGATACTGATCGTCGGATATGTGCTGGTGATCGGCTATCGAGAATTCTGGTTGTCGCTCGCAATAGTTGCCTGCATCGTTGGATTCGTGCTCGTGACGGCATTGTCGTGGCGGCGACAGCGGCAGCTGTCCTCGGATGTGCTCGAGGCGCGCACCAAGTCGTCCAGTGAGCTTCACGAGATTCTGACCAATATAACGACAATCAAAGCATTGGGCGCCGAAAGCATCGTGCAAGCCCGCTGGCTGAATTCGTTTGCCAACGAACTGACATCCGGTACGAGGCAGCGGCGCCATGCTGGAACAATTTCGTCGTTCATTGCGACTCTGCAGTTCGCCGCGCCGTTGTTGGTCCTGCTCATCGGTGTGTCCGTTGCCGTACGCAGCGGTTCAGGTTTGTCCGCTGCGGTCTCGTTGGGGGCCCTGAGTTACGGGTTGTTCGCCTCCTTGTCGAACCTGTCGCTGGCATCGACCGCGCTTGTGGAGCTCACTCCCGATCTGTATCGGATGAACGACATCTTGACGAGCCCGATCGAGCGACGCGGCTCCCGAGGTATGGCGCAGCAAGATCGGCCACCGTGCGTTCGTGTGGAACGCGTCTCGTACACCTATGTCGGTGCGACGACGGCATCGGTTCGCGCGGCGACAGCTGAAATTTCATCAGGTCGGCTGCTGGCGATCATCGGACCATCGGGATCCGGGAAATCTACGTTGGGAATGCTGATCGGTGGGTTGCTGAGCCCGACATCCGGCCGAATATTGATTGACGACGTAGATCTGGCCGACATCGACCCGATCGAGTACCGCAAGCACATCGGATATGTCGACCAGAACAGTACGTTGATGTCCGGAAGCATTCTGGAAAATATCCGGTTCAGTTGCCCCGATGCTTCCCTCGACGACGTGCGTGCAGCGGCGCGTATTGCCGAGATCGATGAATTCATTTGCACCCTGCCTATGAAATACGAGACGTTACTCGGTGCCGGTGGCACCGGTGTGTCGGGCGGACAGCGACAGCGCATGGTTTTGGCAAGAGCGCTGGCTAAAAAGCCGTCGATGCTGATCCTGGACGAATCAACCAGCGCGGTTGATCCGGACACCGAAAGTAAAATTCTCCGCAACATTCAGGATCTAGGGATCACGACCATAGTGCTCGGCCACAGAGCGGCGCTGACGGTCGGAGCATCCAGAATCCTCAGGATGACGGACGGCGCCGGTGAATTTAGGTCCGCTCCCGAAGGCTCTTCGCCTCTGCGCCACACATTGCTTCGGCCATAACGGAAATGGCAATGCGATGAGAATTTTAGGAGGTACTCGTGAACTTTGAAAAGTATCGGCCATCGGGCGCGAGCAGCGCCGGTATTCCTCGTGGCGAGTCCGACGCGACCTACTCGTACCGGATACTCGGCGTGCTGGAAGTGAGACGGTTCGGCAGACGGGTCGACATCCCCAAGGGAAATACCCAGAACGTGCTCGCCGCGCTGCTGCTGAACTCGAACTCAGTGGTAACTAGCGACACGCTGATCGAGCGTATCTGGGGAGACCGGCCGCCCAAGACTGCCCGTGCGGTGCTACAGAATTCTGTTTCGCGTCTTCGGTCGCTCACCGACCCGACTCACAATGCCAGGGCGGCACCCACACCGATTGTCACAGAACCGAACGGCTACTCGATCCGCGTCCAGGACGGCGCGCTCGACCTGCATCGATTCGACCGTATGGTGGTGGCCGCCGAAGCGGCAGGCACCGAAGGGCGAATGCGGGACGCCGCGGACCTGCTGTATCAGGCGCTATCGATCTGGCACAACGATCTGCTGCCCGATGTCACAGCGCTCGGACTGCGTCGCGTCGAGATCCGACAACTCTGTGAGCGCCGGGTCGGCGTGCTGGACCGTTGGGCAGATCTCGAACTCGGCTCCGGGCAGTCGCACCGGGTCATCCCCGAGTTGCGTGCCGCCATCACGGCCATGCCCACCGCGGAACGCCTGCGCTACCAGCTCGTTCGCGCCTTGGCCGACAACCAACAGATCGGAGAGGCAAGCCAGCTTCTCCAAGAAACGGAGACGATGCTGCGCGAACAGTACGGACTGGAGGCGCGGCCGGTACTGGAGCGCTGGTGGAGGCAGCTCGTAATCCGAACCTCCGGCGAGGGTGTGCGCTGGCCGCAGATCGTCAATACCTGACGGCGCACGCGCGTGCCGTGGGTAGGTCGCCGAACGCTGGCCCGTCCCGGAACCGGGACATCGACACAAATGCGATCGAACTCAAATATCAGTGATGTCAACGAAAGTAACGAGATGGACCAGTACGTTCGTGCCTTTGTGGACCAGGGATTCGTCCTTGTCCCGGGAATGCTCGACGAACCGACTCTCGGACGCTGGCGGGCCGCGGTCGATCGGACCGCCGTGACGGTGCGGGCGGCGCCCAAGGCCTATGAGAGTCGATACACCCTGCGTACCGAGGATGAGACCGACACCTGGGGCGTCAGCCACATCTTCGACCTAGCGCTGTACGACCCGGTGTTCGCAGAGGTCTTCGAGCATCCGGCGCTGATGGGCTTCGTCCACGCGGTGCTCGGCGAGCAATTGCGGTTCTGGAGCGCACACGCGCTGTGGGAACCGACATCGGTGAACTACGAACTGAACTGGCACAAGGACAACATGGAGACCGATCGATACGCACTGGACGGTCGGAGCACCCATGTGCAGTTCAACGTCTGCCTCACCGCCGACGACTGCTTCCGGGTGGTTCCCGGTTCGCATCGGCGACCGTTGACCGACGCGGAACGCGCCCAAGTCGACTCGAGCGGCACGGGTTCGCTGCCGGGCGAGCTCGCGGTGCGATCCCTGCCCGGTGACGTGCTGTTCATGAATCACCATGCACTGCACCGCGGTTCGGGCGTCGCCGGTGTCGTGCGCCGCACCTTCCACATGAATCTGCAGGCCGCGGACGAGCCGACCGGTGGTCACACGTCATGGCGATTCATGCGGCAGGAAGGCTATCTCCAACGCATGTCTCCCACGGTGCGTGCGCTGATGGAGAACACGATCGCTTGGGACGATGCGCACCCGCTGCCGATTGCCGAGGTCGTGCGCCGACGCCGAGCCAGCCGGTACATCAAGCAACACGATGCAAGAGCAGCTGGGGGAACACAGCAATGACTACTCCACAGCAGTTGCGGCGCGAGGCGATCCAGATGACCGCGCACGCCGTGACCGGACACATTCCGTCGAACCTCTCGGCGATCGAAATCATCTACACCCTGTTTCTGCGCGTCCTGAAACTGGACCCGGCACGTCCGGACTGGCCGGACCGGGATCGTTTCGTCGCAAGCAAGGGCCATTGCGCGGCCGCGATCTATCTGGGCATGTCCGCGGCCGGGATCATCGACCGGAGGCGGCTCGACGACTTCAACGTCGACGGCAGCGAGGTGCCTGCCATTCTGGCTCGATACGGCCTACCGGGGCTGGAAGCCGATTCGGGACCGCTCGGCCGGGGACCTTCGATCGGTATCGGCATCGCGCTGTCAGCCAAGCACGACGGCAGGGACTACCGCACGTACGTGCTCGTCGGGGATGGCGAATGCCAGGAGGGCCAGATCTGGGAGGCAGCCATGCTTGCACCCACGCTTGGCCTTGACAATCTGGTGCTGATCGTGGACGACAACCGGCTGCAGGGCTCATTCGAGACCAGCAGTGTAGTGGCCGCCGATCTGGGCGATCGGTTCACCGCGTTCGGCTGGCAGTGCCATCGAGTCGACGGCCACTCGGTCCCGGAATTGGAGGCGGCGCTACGGGCTCCACAAGACCGCCCGAAGGTCGTCATCGCGAACACGATCAAAGGAAAGGGGGTGTCCATGATGGAGAACCAAACAGAATGGCATTACCGGAGACTCACGTTCGGTGAGCTGGTAACGAGTCTGCGGGAGCTTCGATGACCACGGTCGGCGAAGTGGTCGGCGAGTTGCTCATGCGTAACGGCCGGCGCGCAGGCGACACCTATCTCATCGTCGCCGACGGCAATCTGAACGGCACCGAGCCGTTCGTGACGACGTACCCCGACCGGTTTCTGAACGTGGGCATTGCCGAGCAGAATGCCGTGTCGATCGCCTCGGGACTCGCATACAACGGCAAGCAGGTCTACCTCTGGAACTGCAGCACTTTTCTGCTGTACCGGCCGTTCGACCAGATTCGGGTGGACGCTGCCTTTGCCAGGACCCGACTACGGCTGATCGGCACGAGCTCCGGGCTGACCCGCAGCGCGTCCGGCATCGCCCACATCGCGATCGAGGACATCGCCTTGATGCGAGCACTGCCGAACATGACCGTCGTCTGTCCAGGCGACATCCTCGAGGCACGTCAGCTGCTGGAGCAGTGCCACGAGCTCGACGGGCCGGTCTACGTGCGCTTCGGATTGGAGAACCAGGACCTGCCCGAGATCCACGAGCCGGGCACTCGGATCGCGTTCGGGCGCGCGGTCACGGTGACTGACGGCGACGATGCGGCGCTGATCGCCACCGGGAACATGTTGGCGGTGGCTCGGGGCTGGGTCGACGAATTCGCCGAGGCGGGGTTGCGCGTGCGGCTTGTGAGCATGCCGACCATCAAACCGTTCGATACCGCGGCGGTGGCGGCGCTGGTGGCCGAGGGGCTGCCGATCATCACGTTGGAGGACCATTCCGTCGTTGGCGGGCTGGGCAGCGCGATGGCCGAGGCCATTGCCGGCACCGGCCTCGGTGTTCCGTTCCGCCGCGTCGGGGTGCCCGATCGATATCCATACATTGTCGGCACTCCCGACTATCTCAACGACCACTTCGATATCCCAGGCGTGCCAGAGCTGCTGGCTTGGATCAGCAATCCCGCCATGTCTCAACCGCAGGAGTACGTCACCCCATGAATAGGTCTCTCGCAGTCGCAGTCGCAGGAGTCGGATCCTGCATGTCCAGTCTCGTGCAACTGGTCGCCCTGGCCCGACAGAGTTCGACGCCGTTGGCCGGAATCATGTACGAGCGTATCGGTGGCTATGCGCTCGGTGAAATCGAGTTCGTCGCGGCCTTCGACGTCGACGCTGGGAAAGTCGGGCTGGACCTGAGCAAGGCCATTTTCCAGTCACCCAACGCAGCGAATGCCCATGTCTCCGTGGACCCGGTCGGAGTGGTGGTGGAAGCCGGACCGCTGCTCGATGGGGTTACCGGGCCGTTGAGCCGAGTCATCACCACCAGCGGTGAGAGTGCCGGACTGGATCCGGACATCATTCGCAAGCGCCTGGTCGAGACCGGCGCCGAGGTGCTGATCTGTCTGCTGCCCACCGGTTCGACCGAGGCGGTGCAGATGTACGCCAGGGCCGCCGCCCTGGCGGGAGTGCCGTTCGTCAACGCGACGCCCGAGCCCGTCGCGCACGACGCCGAGCTGGTGGCGTTGTTCGAGAACCGAGGTGTGCCCCTGCTCGGCGACGACCTGCGCAGTCATTTGGGCGCGACGACGCTGCATACCGCGCTGCTCGACCTCCTGCACTCGCGCGGGTTGCGGGTGGTCAACACGTATCAGCTCAATGTGGGCGGCAATACGGATTTTCTCAACCTGGCCGACCCGGGTCGCTCGGCGAGCAAGCAGCGCTCCAAGCGCCGCGCGCTCTCCGCCGCCGGAATCGACGCGAGCAATGTCGCAGCCGGTCCCAACGGCTTCGTACCGCATCTGGGCGACACCAAGATCGGGTTTCTGCGTATCGAGGCGGACTCGGTCCTGGACACACCGCTGTCGCTGGAGATTCGGATGGAGGTCGAGGACAGCCCCAATGCCGCCGGGGTGCTCGCCAACGCTGTTCGAGCGGTGGTGGCGGCGAAAGCAAGCGGGATTTCGGGAGTGGTCGACGACGTGTGCGCGTTCCTTTTCAAGAGTCCGCGGCGGGCCGCCACCGAGGCCGTCGGACTGCGCGAGTTCCAAGCCTTCGTCGCAGCGTTGCCATGACCATCCGATACGCCGCGCTCGATCTGGACGGCACGCTGATCGATGGCGCCGACCAGCCCTATCCGGGAGTAGTGGCGGGGCTCGAAGCGCTGCGGAAACGCGGGGTGATGCCGCTGCTGGTATCCGGTCGTTCGGCGCGTTCGTACCGCAATCTGTGCCACCTGGAGGATCTTTTCGCGCAAGTGGACGACGAGGTTTTGCTGAGCGAAGGCAACGTCCGGCTTTCCAGGAAAGCCGACGCACTGACTTTCCTGCGGACCTCCCCGCACCAGGTGTTGCGTCGCCTGATCGACGATCCCGACATCGATGTTGTTGCTGAGTGGTCGGGCGACTTCTACGCCGCTACGGCCCGCGCTGCAACGCAGTTCGCGATGGCCTACCGCCTGCCCCGGCACCAAATCGCGGTGGCCGTCCCGATCGCTGCGGCTACGCCGCGGCCCACCGCAATGACCGTGTTCCGAAGCCACACTCCGGTTCCGGAGCTAGTGGCGGGACTGGACTGCGAGGTCGTGTCGATCGGTCCGTTCGATGCGCAGGTGGTCAGACCGCGTGGCACCGGTAAGGCGATCGCGCTCGCGCGGCACCTGCGACGGCGTTTCGGCGAACCGGATCTGAACCGCACGCTGGCGGTCGGCGACGGTGCGGTCGACGCGGAAATGCTGAGCGCCTGCGCAATGAGCGTCGCGCCCCAGGGTGCCGACGCTGCCGCTGCCGCGGCCGCTGACTTGCATCTTCGGAGCGACCTCGCTTCATTCCTGCACGACTTCCGTCCCGAAGGGAAGACATGACTGTGACCGAAGCGGTTTCCCAGGAGATAGAACTGGTTCTCCTACTGTCATTGCCGCAGCCGCGCCCCGACGAGGTCGAAGCGATGCTCGGGCTGCTGAACACGCCATTGGACTGGAACCTGGTGCTCGGGATGCTTACTGTCCACCGAGTCATCGGTGTGGCCTGGCACAACATCGTCCGATACGCGATCGAGCAGCGACAGACATTGCGGCCGGCGTATTTCTTCAGATCGCTGCAGGTGACTGCAGGCGGTCAGCGGGTGATGGGCGCCGAACAGATGTCGCGTACCGCGCAGGTACAGCGGAATCTCGACCAGGCCGGGGTGCGCAGCGCGATCCTCAAAGGTGGCGCCGTGGCGGCGATGGCGTACCCGGATCCGAGTATGCGGATGTTCTACGACAACGACCTCCTCGTGGATCGGGATCGACTCCCTGACGCGACAGCGGCGCTGCAGGGTGACGGCTACGTGCAAGGCAGCTGGAACTATGCCACCGGCTCGGTGCGTACCGCGCCACGACGGCAGGTGCTGCACATGGCCGTGCACTCGCATCAGACGTACACATATATGAAACCGACGCCCGACGCCTCGCTCCTGGAGTGCCATCGGCTCGACGTGCACTTCTCGATCGACCTGATGACCGGAAACCGTAGCGACAGCGCGGTGTCGGCGCTGCTCGACGCCCGCACCAAGCTCAACGGGCTGAGCGTGATCTCGGCGACGGACATGCTCATCTTCACTTGCCTGCACTTCGCCAGGGAGGCCTCTTACCGCAACGAGGTGCTGGCGCTCAAGGATCTGGTGCTGTACAAGCTCGTCGACGTCCTTGTGCTCATCGGGAACCACGACTTCGACGATCTGCCTGCGCGAGCCGAGCGACTCGGCTTCTCCCGGGAGGTCTATTTCGGGCTCCACTACACCGACGCGGTCTTCCCCGGGCGTGTACCCGCCGGTTTGCTCGATCGGCTCCGGCCGGACAACATCGGCTACCTGCACGAGGTACGCGATGGCAAGGCGGTGATCCATCAATGGCGTGGGCCGGTAGTGGCGAGGATGTTCGACATCCATCGGCTCCGTCAATTCGACGGCGACCTGAGCATTCCGGTGATAGGCGGGTAGGGAGCGGTGCGATGACCGAGTTGATCGAGACGGGTGTTACGTCATGATGACGAGCGGGGACGTGCGTGCCCTCGTTGCCGACGCGCAACGGACCGGAGCACGCCGGGACAGCGATACGCAGCGAAGGCCGGCCATGGATGGCGGCACTCATTTTGTGACCCTGGTGAAGCCGGAGGCCCTGGCAATCGGCAGCGCGGCCGACGCGATGGTGGAGGTCGCACGGGTACTCGGCGAAGCAGAGGTGACCATCCTGCGCTGTGCGCTGATGCCGGCCAGCGACTACGGCGAGCTCGGGTTTCTGCTCCAGCACTATCCCCGCCTGCACCGCATCGCCGTCGATGGGGCCCCGGGACTGTGTTCGGATGCACGCCGGGAACTCGGCTCGCTCCTGGATCGGTCGGAAGCGAACGTCGCACTGGGAGCGTTCGAGGCCGGTGTGTACGACGCGGCGCTGTCCTCGGCAATGTTGGAGGCTCGTTGTCGCCAGGCGGGCATCCACAAACTGGGTTCCGGCTCGTACGTCTCGGTGGTCGAGCTGAACGGGCCTCCCGTCGCGGTGTTGAACGGGTTCGTGCCTGCCCTGGCGTCGAGTTATCGCGACCCCACAGCGTTGGTCGGACTTATCGAGTGTCACAGCGACCGGGAGATCGCTGATCTGCGCACCAACGTCCTCGGCGCCCTCAACCCGAATGCCGCATCCCCGACCTCGTTGCGTGGCGCGCTGGCCGCGTTGGTCGGCTCGCAGCACGCAATCACGTTGTCCGAGGGCCGCAACGGGGTGCATCTGTCGGCGGGCCACCTGGAGGGGATGTTCCAGTCCTGGCGGTACTTCGCTGCGGCTGATGGGCACGGCCTGGACCGCACCGCACTGGGCCGAGCGCTGGCCGATCGCGGTGCACCGCTGGCGGCCGTCGCGGCGCTGGCTGGCGATCACAACGTTGCCGAGGATTCCGGAAAAACGGTAACGCCGCATGGCGACACGGAAAATCTCAGCCGCGAGGCGGTCATCGACCGGGTGTGGCAATGGACCGACAAATCGAGAGGTTCCGACAGATGAGCAGTTTCCCGAGCGGACTCGCGGGTCGCACCGCGGTGGTGACCGGTGGCGCCCAAGGCATCGGCGCCGCAGTGGTCGAGCGGCTGTGCACAGCAGGCTGCCGCGTCATCATCTACGACAAGAGTGCCGATCATGGTCATGCCAGGGTGGATGAATTGGGGCAGCGCGGTCTTCCTGCGCATCTTGCCGTCGGTGACGTCACAGATTCGGCCGCGGTGGAGGCGGCGTTCGCGGGCGTGCCGGTCGACTGGTCGACGCCGACCCTCCTGGTGAATTGCGCCGCAGGCTTCGTTTTCGAAGGCATCGCGGCGACCCCGGAGCAATGGCGTTCGGTGCTCGATCCCACGATCGTCGGCCTCTCCATCGTCACGCGGACGTTCATCGACGGTTTGCCGGAACATGCCCCCGACGCGGCGATCGTGAACATGGCGTCGATCTCTGCGCATATTGCCCAGGACGGCTACCTGACGTACAACACCAGCAAGGCGGCGGTACTCGGATTCACCCGCTGTGTGGCGCAGGAGCTGGCGCCGCGTGGCATCCGGGTCAACTCGGTGAGTCCGGGAACAGTTTGGAACGCCAACAACGAGCGCTACCACCGCGACGTCCTCGGCCTTGACCGAGCCGCGGCCGAGGCAGCCCCGGAACATGGCGGCAAGTTCCTGCTGAAGCGATTCGCTGACCCGGCAGAGGTCGCGGCGCCGATCGCGTTCCTGCTGTCGCCCGAGGCGAGTTTCATTACCGGTGTGGATTTACCGGTTGACGGCGGATATCTGGCGGTATGACGAGCCCCTCGACGACATCGCCTCACGTCAAGCCGACAACCGGTACGACGACGGCGTCCACTAGCGGCGGCTGGCTGGGTCGTGGAGAGCAGCGAAGGCGGAGAGGAATAGGGTGCGTTTGAGTTTGTGGTTGCCTGATCGGGCGGGGTGTTCGCTGCGGATCGAGCTGCCGGATCGGTGGGTGATCGGGGCGACGCCGCGTAGGACGCGAGGTGGCCGGCGGTGGCGAAGGCCGAGCCGTCACCGACTTCGAAAAAGATGCGGGCTCCGGTCCTGACTCCGACGCCGGGCATCGAGGTCAGGACCTTGGCAAGAGGGTGATCGTCGAACATCCTCTCGATGTCCTCTGCGATCTGTTTTCGTTGCAGCAAAACAGATTTCAGAGAATCAGCCAGTTTCGGCAGTAGGTTTCGGCGGCTTTAGCGCTGGGAACGACGAAGGTTTGCGCGGGCAGCGCTGCGAGAATTTCCTCGACCAGGCGTCCGCCCATGCGTGGCGCGTTTTTAGTTGTTATGGCAGTTAGTTTGCGTCTACCCGCGGCGTGGATTCCCTCGGACCGCCGCAACGGGAAAGGATTTCCAGCACCGCCGGGTGGGCGACGCGGGGACCCAGAACACGTTCTAGAGCGGGATGGATGTTGGTTAGCAGCCCCGGATCCGGTTGCTGGTGCGGGTCGCCTCACCGGCCAAGCCGACGACAACACTGAGCTCGGTGAGAGTTTCGTCGCCGATCGACCCGGCGCAGCGTGTGCGGCATGGTGCGGGCGTATCAGCGATGATGTGCGCGTCGCGGCGGGCGTCGGTCTTGGTTTGGCCGGTAGACAGGTCAGGTATGCGGCGCATCGACAGACCGCAGGTACGCCACGTCGTGGCCGTAGGCGCGGGCGACGGTGACCGGTAGCGCGCCGATGATGTTGGGCTGGTCGACCACGATCAATAGGGGTCCGTGGGAGGCGAGTTGGTCGAAAACCGCTCGTAGCCGGGACTCGTCGTTGGGCACTGCCTTGTCGAACAACCGCTTGCCGTTCGTGTCGAGCACGACCGCGTGGTGTTCGCCTTTCCCCACGTCAATGCCGCAGAACACGGCATACGCCTGTGCCACTTCGCATTCCCTCACCGCATCGAAAACGCTCTGGACAGCCGCCGATCTGGCGTCAACGCCCGGCACCACGTTACGGAGACCTACCAGCAGCCCTGTCCCCATCAGCAGTCCGTCGACGCCACCAGCACACGCGACACCCCCCCGGACCATGCGAAAGACAGGGGCAAGAAGTCAGTCATACGGGCCTGGCGACTCTGGCCCTATGTCAGGACCACGAAAAAGGTAACGGGACGGAGCCGGCGAACCGGCATAGCCGTGCGCACGCGACGAGCCATATGCGGGCACACTACTCATTGGCCGCAGGCCTGGAGATCCGCAAGTAATACAGCGATTCGCGGGCGAACCACTCACACCCGCGTCGAGCCCTCTGTTCGATTGCCGACGGCGAGGTCAGATTCCCTCAGCGCGTTTGAGCTTGTCCACGTTGGCGGCCACCTTTGACAAGGCTTCGGCCCAGCGGTCCAAGTCGGGACGAATGTCGATGGAGTGGACAGGTAGCCGCAGGGCGTGCGCGAGATAGGTTGCGGAGCCGGGGAACTCGTCCCCACGGTAGCGCCGGTACCGGCTCGCGGCGGTGCTGAAGGTCTGGCTATCCCATGCGGGGTCCTGGAAGGCAGGCTGCTGGTGCATCGCCCCGGACCTCGGCCTCGACAGCGGGACACCCTCGGCGGCGACAGCCTTGGTATAGGTGTCGATCGGCAGACCGCCCAGCTCGTCGGACCGGTAGAGCGGCTGGTAACTGTAGTGCGATACCCGGTCCATGTAGGCGCGACGAACCGGTGGTTGGACGCCTGGGATCTCGGTCAGCAGTCGGTCCATATGCTCGTAGTTGCGCTGCCTCACTGTCAGAATGTCGTCCAGCTGACGCAATGAGCTACGAGCCAGGACGGCGCCGAGCGGATGCATCCGGAGGTTGAGACCGAAACCGGTGGTCGCGAACTGCGCGTATTCCGCGCTTCGCACATCCTCCTCGGCACGGTCGAGGAAGTGCCCGAGCATTACGGCACGCTCGTAGACCCGCTGGTTGTCGGTGATCAGGATGCCGCCGGTACCTGCGGTGACCGTCTTCTTAGCCTGGAGGCTGAACGCGCCTGCGTCGCCGAACGAGCCCACGTTCATACCGGAGCAAACAGCGCCATGAGCCTGCGAGCAGTCCTCGACCACAGCGAGGCCATGCCGTCGCGCCATTGGCATGATCACGTCCATGTCGGCGGGAACGCCGTTGAGGTGGGTGACGACGATAGCGCGCGTTCGGGAGGTGACGTGTCGTTCCATGTCGTCAGGGTCGAGGTTGCCGGTCGATGCGTCGACATCGACGAGCACGGGGACTGCGTTTACGGCGAAAATGGGCATCACAGTGGCGAGGAAAGTGTATGTGGGTGCCAGCACCTCGTCGCCCGCGGTCAGACCGATTCCGAAGAACGCTGAGTACAGCGCGGACGTGCCGGAGTTGACCGCCAGAGCATGCGTCGTTCCGGCATACCGCTTGAACTCCTCCTCGAATGCGCCCACCTGACCCTCATGGCCCACATACGCGGTCTCTCCGCGCCGCACCAAGTCCGCGATCAGATCGAGGTCGCTGTTGCCGACGGCTGGCGGCATGATTGAGGGAACCCGGTCAACCACGGGTGCGCCGCCAAGTAGTGCCAGTTCGGTCGAAACAGTTGCCACGGTATGTCTTCCTTCTTCTCCACTGGAGGGTGATCTCGGTCAGCCGATCGGCAACCGGGCGTGCACACCCCGGACCGAGTCGGTGTGGACGGTCCGCGTGCCGCGTGCTGAGAGGTCCGCCAGTAGTCGCCGGTTCACCGCCCTTGTGTTGCGGTGGGTACCGATTGCCCAGGTCAGCAGGTCCCATGCAGTGGTCGGATGCTCGCGGTTGCCGTTCCACAGAGCGGTCCTGCGCACGAGCCTGCCCAGCGAACGCCGGACCACGCGCGGCACCGTCGTCATGAGCGGCACATCCAGCCAGATCACGGTATCGGCGGCAGCTGCCAGCACCGGGTGCACAGACTCGTACTGGCCGTCGATGATCCATGAGTCGGTGGCGGCGACAGCTACCACCGACTCATGGAACCGTTCAGCCTCGGCACGCTGCCAGCCGGGCAGCCAAAACAGTGTGTCGAGCTCATGGTGCGGCAGGTCCAGCTCAGCCGAAAGGGCTCGGCCGAGCGTCGTCTTGCCCGAGCCGGGGCAGCCGATCAGCCAAATCCGCCTCGGCCCGGCGGTCATAGTCATCGGGCGTTCCTCTGGCGGTCGATCGTCGTGGGACATGACGCTCCCAATGTCTCGGTGGCGAACAGCATTTCAGTCGAGCAGTGCGCTCAGATGGGCAGAACCCGCGCGGAGGTCCCGGAAGTTCTGCCTCAGCTCGAATGCGGGGACCTCGGCGGTCAGTCGGTCGCAGAGCTCGGCGGCAGTGGTCTGGGACACCAGGTTGAAGTGGGGCAGCAAGAAGTCGGCCTGCTTGACCGGTTCGGGCAGTAGTTCATCGAGCAACCGTCTTAAGGCATCCTCGCGACTTAAGGGTCGCAGTATCGGTGGGGATTCGTCGGTGAACTGTGGGAATACCAGCGCAGCCACCGGCGCAGACGCCCGAACCGCAGGCGCGCTCAGGAGTTCGGTCAACTCGCCCGGTAGCAGCATCATTGCCCCGATGGTGGTGCTGGAGCCCTGGCTCGGATGACCCGAGGCCGCCGCGACGACGTTCGCTGACGGCAGCCCAAGGGCGTCGAAAGTATCCAGCCGCACCGAGATCGAGCGCGGCCAGCCGCGTCCGATCCAGCCGGTCCCGGTCCAAGCGATGCTCACATCGTCATTGCCGACGAACACGGCGCCAGAAATCACTGCCGAGAGCAGGGTCGAAGTCTTGCCCGCACGTTTGGGGCCGAGCACGACGAACCCTGACCTATCAGAACGCGCCACCATCCCGGCGTGTGCAAAGAGCTCGTCCGGGCTCTCCGCCAGGCACAGCCGCAGCAGGATGCGGAGGTAGCGCGCGGCGAAGTGACTGGCAAAACTCGGTGGGGTCGACCGGTCGATGATGATCAGGTGCGTTTCGTGATCCACCCACAGCACGGCTTGCGGCTCCGTGGGGGAGGAGAGCACGACCCGTTGCGCACCCAGGGGGTCGATGGACGGATCCACGCCGCACTGCACAGTCCACTTCGCGATACCGGCTGTGGGCCCGACTGTGAGATAGGGAGCTAACCGTGTCGTGATGTCGTCGGTCAGCTCCCGTGGCGCCGCGAGAGCGACATGGTGGTCAGCCACCGAGAAGTCCACTGTGGCCATCGTCTCCGGCACTTGATCACCCCAGGATCGGGGCGAGCAGCTCGCGCGATCGCCGTGCGCCCTCGGCTGACCAGCCGACATACCACTTGACATCCTGCGGCGACGTCTTGGCGTATCTGGCAAGGCGGTCTGCGGTCGGCACGAAGTACAGCTCGAGCACTGCGGGCAAGACATCGGTCTCCGCTACGGTCAGTGGATTACCAGCGGTGGCCTGCTCGAGTACCGCCCGTGCGATGTTCGGGTCGATGTTCAGGCTGCCGCGTTTCTTACGTCCCAAGAAGAGGGCTGCCATTGCCAAGTCGTGCACGCGTGGCCGCAGCTGAACGGCATCCCAGTCCAAAACCGTCCCGAGCCCGCCGTCCGCATCCAGCACCAGGTTTGATCCGGTGATCTCGCCGTGGGTCAGCGCGACTGGCCAGGATCGGTAGTCGGCTGCGCCCAGCTGGTTCTGCGCACGATCCAGCGCCGCACCGTAGTCCAGTACCGCACGACCGGCGAGACCGGCAGGCACAACCTGGGTCAGAACCTTTTCCAACTCCGGCAAGGCGGTCTCGTCCGCGGCGAGCCACGACTCGAGATTTGCCGACGGACACGGCACCAGAGTCAGCCCGGCTACCGGGACTCGGTGCAACGCACGGAGCATCTCGGTGGCCTTGGCGACGTCGGAGGACGAACTGCTTTGGAACGAACGGCCTTCGACGTAGCGGCGCAGCTGGCACTGCCCGATCGTGGTGGACACGGTGTGTGCACCGCTCACCGAAGGAATTGTTTGCATCACCGGAATCCCGGCGCGGTCGGCAGCCCGGGTCGCCGTCGACTGGAAATCCAGCCACTGCAGCGACGCGGGCTGACCGAGCCGTTTGAGAACGTATACACCGTCGCCGGTCCGCAGGCGCCACAACGCGTTCGCGCTCTCGCGGTCGAGCCGCTCGGCGTTGCGGATCGGCAGTCCCCAGTACTCACTGGCGACGGCTGGGCCGGGATCCCCCCCGGCACATTGCCGCCAGGCCGGTGTGCTCATGAGAGCCGACCTCCCGGTTCGTAGCCGTCGGCAGTACGTGTTTCCCCGTTCATGTTCCCCCGCTGAAAGCCGTGGCCAGGCCGTCTGACCCGAGTGGGCGACAACCGCCCCGTCCCCATGCTCGCATGAGGCGCGTCGGGAAGAACGTCCCGACTTCTCGTGACAGCCGAGTGGGCGTAGTCGGTTGACTTTGCGGACTCGACTGTGGTCGGCCAGCCGAAAAACCTTGGGCGGCAACACCAGTGGGCGGCAGATCTTTCGACCCGGCCCGCGTCCAGACGCTCAGCCCATGAGGGTGATCGGCTCGACCGGTGGCCCGGAGATCAGCAGGTCGGCCAGGAGTGTGGGTAGGTTATCAGGTACGAGACGGTCGCGCGTCGCCGCGAGTTCGTCCAGCGTCCACCAACGGTGGCTCTTGACCGAGCTGCGTTCGGATTCGGTGAATCCTGTCGTGTCGATGTCGAAGCTGTCGACTCGCGCGAGGAAGTAGCTTTCGTGACAGTCGTAGGTAGTGCCACCCCAGGAGGCGATTTTCCGACGGCGCCAGAGCTCTGGGCCGAGCGAGAGTTCGGTGAGGCCAGTTTCCTCGCGTGCTTCGCGGGCCGCTGTCTGTTCGAGTGTTTCGCCTTCTTCGCGGCCACCACCGACGGGGTACCAAAAGGTGTGGCCGTCGGAGTCGTCTGTGCTGGAGAACAGCAGCAGGCGGTCTTTGTCGTCGAGCAACACCAGTCGTACGGCGGGGCGCAGAACCGGTTCGGCCTGCTGGGGTTTCGGCTCCATGGAGCTGTCCTTTCCGAGTGTGTCCTGCCTGCGGGTAACGAAAGTTCGTGACTCGCAAGCAATCCGACCGTCTGGATACGGTGATCGGGGAGTCGTTACCGGCTCGGCAGCGTAGCCGTGTGATTGTCCCAATGCATTTGGGCTCTCGGGGCGCAAGGGCAACACCGATACCGTCCGGACACCGTAATCGTCCTCTATCGTCGGAGGAGAGAAGAATCGATATGTCACAGGAGTTTGCACGTTGGTCCGACGCGCCGGAGCAGTCCTCCTGGGGGCTGCGCTCGGGCGAGCGGATCGACACATTCCTTCAGGTCTCGGATCGGACCGGGGCAATACGTGGTGCGGGCGACATCGTGCGGAGCGTACGGTCCTCGACTGCATCGACACCGCCCGTGCGCGTCGACTGGTTTGACATTGGGTTGGCTGTGTTCACCGAGGTGGACGAGGTTCGTGCCGCGGTCGCGGCCGAGTACCACGTAACTGAACCGTCGGCTGTGGCCCGTTCGGTCGCCTACGAGCTACACCTGTGGATCGACGCCGACCTCGCCGCTCGCGCGCGTTCGACGGGCGAAACTCGCAGACGCGTAGCAGTCGAGTCGTTCACCGACTGGTGGTACAACTCGTGGACGACCGAGGACGGCTTCCGCGTCCTGGCCTCCGGCGAGGGTTACGCGTGGAAGCATCTCCTGATCACCGACGACTTCCAGTCTTGGGTGCTGATCGGCGACGAGGTCCATGGCGCCGCCGTCTCCACGGCCCGAGTCCTGCGTGAACTGGTTCGTGAACGCCTCGTCCAGCGGGGAGCGTTGATGTTCCATGCCGGCGGCGGTGTTCTGCCCGATGGCAGTGCTGTCATGCTGCCCGGCGACTCCGGTGCAGGCAAGACCTCGGGCTCGGTGCAGATCGCCGCCGCGGGTGGCCGTTGTGTCGCTACCGACCGCCTGCTCGTGTTATGGGATGCCGAGGCGGAAACCTGGTGGATGGTCGGTCTGCCGTCTACGACAAGGCTCGCCTCGGGCGCCTTCCGTGCGTTGGGAATCGACGATACACGGCGTCTCGGCCAGCACCGGGACAACAGCGCGGCAACGGCATCCGGGAGCAAGATCTCCCTGACCAACGGCGAGGTCGCAGAGCTAATCGGCGGCGGGTTCGTCAGTGGCGTCCGGGTGGATCGAATCGTGGTGCTAGTTGCCGATGGATCCGAACTCCCTGTCTGCGCCGAAGCGGTCGATCCGCTGAGCGCCGTACTCCAGCACGCGCTGGTACCCGATCCGGCCTACCGAACGCACTGGCTGTCTCCCGGCACCGGAGTGGAGAGCGCGGAGTTGCTGCGCGATACGTTGCGTGGACTTGTCGCGGATGTCCCCGTGTATGAGCTGCGGTGGACGCCATCCCTGCACTGTGATCGAGCTACCGCAGCGCTGCTCGTCCCCAATGCGGAGAATTGACCAGCGCCTGATATGCGTGGGCCACCGCGAGTGGTCCAGCCTCACTCATTCGCCGCCCGCTGCACGAAGGCCAGGATCGCCAATTCGGCTAGACTGGTTACCCCGGTCTTGCGGCGGACACGCCGCAAGTAGGTGTCAATAGTGTGCCGGCTCAGTCCCATCCGATGAGCAACGGCCGCATAGGTGAGTCCCTCAGCGATGTGGACAACGACCTCTCGTTCCCTCCCTGAAAGAAGCGCCCAGGAGTCTTCGGCCCCATTCGCGCTCGGGGGCTCCCCCGGCGGAGGCGGCATCACAGCGGCACCTCATGCGCGCCGGTGTGCAAGAAAGATCCCGGACGCATGTTGTACGCGTTGGCCTGCAACCGATGCAGCTTGCTATAGCGGCCGCTGGCCGCCAACAGCTGTTCATGGGTGCCATGCTCGACGAGTCGTCCTCCGTCCAGGACTAGCACCAGGTCGGCGTCGGAGACGGTGGACAGGCGGTGTGACACCACCAGGGTGATCGCGCCGTTGAGCGCCGCCAACCGGCGCGCCCGCAGCATGTACTGCTGGAAGATGGCGTGCTCGCTGGGAGCATCCAGCGACGCGGTGGGCTCGTCGAGCATGAACAGCAGCGGATCGGATCGCATACTCGAACGCGCGAGCGCGGTCTTCTGCCACTGGCCCTCGGACAACTCGACCCCGCCGTGAATCGGGGACAGGCGGGTCGCGGTTCCCTCGGGCAGCCTCCGCACCAGCCCTTCGGCGTCGGCTGCACCGATTGCGCCGGCCAGCGCCGCTTCATCGGTGAGACGGGTGATGTCACCCAACCCGACCGCCTCGGCGAGGGTCATCTGGGGGTAGCGGCCGAAATCCTGGTAGGCCGCACTCGTGCGGCGGCGCCAGTCCTCGGTACTCAGGTCGCGCAGGTCGATGCCGTCGAGGGTGATAACGCCCGATCGGGGTTCGTAGAACTTGCTGAGCAGCTTGACGAACGTCGACTTTCCGGAGCCGAATTCGCCCACGAGCGCGACCACACTGCCGGCGGGCAGCAGCACGCTGACATCGTTCAGCACGGGTTTGTCGGTGCCGGAATAGGTGAAACTGACGTGCTCGAACCGGATTCCGGTCTGTAGCCGCTCTGGCGGCGGTCTGTCACCGGAGCGCGCCTGCCGCTCGGCGGCCAGGTACGACCTGAGCCACAGATAAGGCTCCAGGAATACGCTGGCGCTCATCGTCATCGTGAGCTGTCCGACGGCTGTCTGCACCGTGTGCTGCAAGGCAATGGTTAGTGTGACAACGAGGACGACATCGCCCGCAGTCGCGGCACCGGATTCGGCCAAATGCGCCACTACGCCGAGCGATGCGGTGAAACCGACGACGAACACCGTCCACCCCAGGGCTCGTAAGCACGCCGCGTGAACTCGCGCGGCGTAGCGGCCCGCGGTGACCTCTCGCATCGCTGCGGCTTGCCGTCGCGCCACCACCGAGCCGGCCTGCGCCGTCCGGATCTCTTTGCCCGCGGCGGCGTCGGCGGCGAGGTCGAACAGGTGCTGCTGGAGCCGGAACGCCTCGGCGGTGTCGGTCTCGGCGCGACTCTCCAGCTCACGTCCCTTGCGGTCACACCACAACGGGGCCACTGCAAGGACGAGTAGCACCAGCAGCCAGGGGCTGACCGTCCCGAGCAGCAGCAATGTCAGGGCGAGCTGGAGCACGGTGAAGCACGCACGCACTGCGGCCCACATGCCGCCGACAATCCGCCGCGGAGCTCCCCGTAGCACAGTGATCCGGTCGAGGTAGTCGCTGCGCTCCAGATGCTCGACCGTCTCCAACTTGGCGATGTCGCGCATCAGCCGGTCTTCGATGACCACGCTGACCTTCTCCACGACCAGGAAGAGCCCGACAAGTCCGTGCAATCGGTTGAGCACGAGCACCAGGGTGCACGCTGCGGCGGCGACCACCGCTGCCGTTACGGCCGCTGCGATGTGGCGGGTGATCAGATCGTTCACGGCGGAGCGCATCGCAAGCGCGATACCGACATTGGCAGCGACCAGACCGATCTCGGTTGCGAATACGGTGGTGGTCAGTCCACGCGCGTGCCGCCAGGAGATGCCAAGTATCTCGCGCCACAGGCGCAGGTAGCGGGTCACAGCGTGTCTCCCTCATCGAAACGGTCGTCGAATCTCTGGTTGAACCGCTCAGCTTGGGTGGTAAAGAGCTCGGCGTATTTGCCGTCGAGCGTCATCAGCTCGGCGTGCGTACCGGACTCCACGATCCGGCCGCCGTCGAGCAGGACGATCCGGTCGGCCAATCGCACAGTGGAGAGGCGATGCGAGATCAGCACGACCCCGGCATGTTGCTTGTGCCTGGCCAGTTGATGGAACACCTCGAACTCCGCTTCGACGTCGAGGTGGGCGGTCGGCTCGTCGAGCACCAATAGTCGCGCGCCGCTCCGCAACGCGTATATAGCCCTGGTTAAGACCACCTGCTGCCACTGGCCGCCGGACAGATCGGTGCCGCCGGTGCGAGACCTGGCCAGCGGCGTATCCCAACCCTGCGGCAGCCCGGCCACGATCCGGTCCAGTCCCGATTCGGCTGCGGCCCGCTCGGCGCGCTCCTGGTCTACCGGCACGGCCGCGTACCCGAGCGTGACGTTCTCCACCACCGACAGGTGGTAGCGGACGAAGTCCTGAAACACGATGGAGATCCGGCGGTACCACTCTTGCCGGTCGATTCGTGCCAGGTCGGTGCCATCGACCGTGATTCGCCCGGCGGTCGGCCGATAGAGGCCGGCCAACAGCTTGATGAGTGTGGACTTTCCTGCGCCGTTGAGGCCAACGATCGCCAGCAGTTCACTCGGCCGGATCTCGAGTTCCAACTGGTCGAGCACTGCAG
The DNA here is from genome assembly GCF_044458825.1 of Nocardia sp. NPDC050412. Classification (NCBI taxonomy): domain Bacteria; kingdom Bacillati; phylum Actinomycetota; class Actinomycetes; order Mycobacteriales; family Nocardiaceae; genus Nocardia; species Nocardia sp. NPDC050412. The sequence goes on along the minus strand of NZ_JBITIJ010000008.1, from coordinate 219,037 downwards.
ACGCCGAAGTGGAATAGCCGAACGAGACGCCCTCGAACCGCACCAGCGGCGCTGCCCGGTTCTCCGGCCGCTCCGACAGCGATTTCTCGGTGGTGGGGCCTGACGCGGCCAGCTCGGCACGCAGTTCCGCGTACGCTTTGCAGCCTGGGATGGCGCCCTCGATCTCTAGAGCGTCGGCAAAGCCGAGCAAGTTCAGGATCGCCCAACCGGCACCGAGTACCGCGGCTGCGGCTGCGGCATTCCCGCCCGGCTCGCCGGCCTGCCACACGATCAGCGCAAATGCGGTGATCAACGGCGGACCGATGACAGCGGCGATTTTCCATTGCTCCAGCACGCTGCGTACGCCTGCGGTCCACTTCGGCGACGACATAGCCAGGTGCTGTTGCCTCCAGCGGTCAACCGCCCAGTCCTGCAACCCGAAGGTGCGGCTCTCCTTGCCGTCTGTCCAGTCCACCGCCAACCGCCGCCAGTGGTCCGCCTCTATCCCGGCGAGTACACCGGCTCGCTCGATGTCGATGTGCTCCATGAATTGCCGCCGCCAGATGGACCGACTCACCAACGCGGGAACGATGACCAACGGAGCGAGCCACCAGGCGAAGCCGGCCAGCACCGCGGCGGAGCCGAGCACGCCGACCCACCGGACGATGAGATCGAGCTGAGCGGTCGCTCCTTGCCCCGGCGTGCGTTCGGCCCAGAACTCCGGATCGGCCCGAGCGATCCGGAGCAGTTCGCGCACCCGAGGCTGCTCCAGCATTCCGATCTCCGCGCTCGACGACGCGAGTTCGGTCAGTGCAGTTCGCCGGGCCGTGTCGATGCGTTGCGCCACCAGGTAAATCGTTGGCGCGGACATGGTTTGGGCAAGCCGCCCGACCAAAACGACTGCGCCGAGCACGAGGAGAGCCGACATCGTCGAAGCGCCGCTGAGCAGGCGGCTGACCAGATTCGCCAGCGCCAGCGCCATCAGCGCAGGCACCGAGCTACTTGCCAATTGCACGATGACAAGAGTTCCGATCGCGACCGGGCCGCCACGGCGCAGTTCGGCCAGCAGCATGACCCGATCCCGAAGGAATGCAACAGCATTCGACGATCGGCCGACTTCGGTGGCACGGGTGTTTGTCATGGTGCACCCACATTAGCGGCCGAATTGATGGTCGTACTTGTTTGAAGCACGGTCCCAGAACTGGGACATCGACGACGGAACCGCGCGGCCGGATGATCTGGGGTGTCGATGAATACAGAGACTGGAGCCATGTTCGATCTGCATACGCATCACGACCGATGCGGCCACGCCGAGGGCACACTTCGGCAGATGATCGAGGCAGCGATCGAAGCTGGCCTTGACACCATCGGACTGTCGGACCACTCGCCGTTTTTCGCCGAGCCGGTCGACCATTTCAAGCCATGGGTGGCGATGGCCAAGTCGGAGTTCCCGAAATATGTGGCCGAGGCCATTGCGCTCCGAGCTGAGTACCGTGAACGCATCACGGTTCTGGTCGGCGTGGAGTCCGACTTTTTCGACGACCACCGCGAGCTATATCGGCAGATATATTCGCGCTACCCGCTGGATTACATTATCGGCTCGGTACACGTGCTCGGGGAACTGGATATCTTCAATCCGGCGCGCTGGATCGGAGCGGATCTGCTCGCCGAGAAAGAAAGCTATTGCGCCGCGGTAGGCCGTTCCGCGCGCAGTGGATTGTTCGACATCCTCGGCCACGTCGACGCCATCAAAGGCAACTGCCCGGAGATCGCCGCGATTCGCACGCCAGCGGTGGATCGGATGCTGCGTGATATCGCCGAGTCGGACGTGGTGATGGAGGTCAATACCTCCGGTAGTACGAAGCCGGTAGGCGGGTGGTATCCGGCGCCGGATGTGCTGGAGCGAGCCGCCTTTTACGGCGTGAAAGTGACATTCGGATCGGATGCGCACCAGCCCGACAGGATCGGTGAGGACTTCGAGGCGGTCCGCAATCATCTGCGTGGTCTCGGCTACCGCGAGTGGTACGTATTCCGTAATCGCGTTCGCCATCGCCGACCGTTGTAAGGCCGCATATTGACGACTATTAGGGAAGCGACTATTCGATGACCCGCACCGATCGACTGGTGGCGAGACAGGCTGTCGCGCGCACGCACCGTTGGTTGGTTGCCGGCGTTTGCCTGGTGGTATCGGCAGGTATCGCCCTCGTCGAGTTTGCGGCACGCCGCGACTCGGATCTGTGGACCGTGGATCTGGCGGTCTACCGGGCGGCAGGTGATGCCGTACGGCATGGGCTGAGCATCTACGAGCCTTCGGCGGGAATACTGCCGTTCACCTATCCACCATTCGCGGCTGTAGCGTTCGCGGCCTTGGTTTCGCCGTCGGTGTCGGTTGCGATCGTGGTGTGGAACGCGGGTCAAGTGGCCTGCTTGATCGCGATGATCTGGCTGTGCCTACGGCACTGCGGCGTGGCTGGACGGGCTCGATTGCTCGGCTGCTCGGTGGGGCTCACCGTGCTCGCGTTGCCGCTCACCCCGATAGACATCGACCTGGTGAGTGGCCAGGTGAATATCATGCTGATGGTTGTCGTGCTGTGGGATCTTTTGCGGTCCGACGCACGTGGTCAAGGCATTGCCATCGGGCTGGCGGCCGGGCTGAAACTGACCCCGCTGATCTTCGTGGTGTATCTCGTGTGCACCGGGCGGATTCGGCAGGCGCTGTTGGCACTCGGCGCCTTCGCGGCCACCATCGCGGTGAGTTTCGCCGTGCTGCCCTCGGACTCGTCCACCTTCTGGTTCGGGAAGGTGTTCGATCTGTACCCGGTCAGCAAGCCGCAGAGCATCTACAAGCAATCGCTACGGTCGGTGCTGTCCCGTTTGCTGGGCACCACTCAGGTCAACGGGGTGTGGCTCGTAGTCGGATCGTTTGTCGGCGTACTCGGCATCGGCGCAGCCGTGCTTGTGCACCGTCGCGGCGCATCGATGGCCGGCGCGTGCATCTGTGCGTTGACCGGGTTATTGGTCTCGCCGGTCTCCTGGGAGCACCATTGGGTCTGGATCGTGCCGACGCTGATCGTGGTCGGTGCGGTGGCCTGGCGATCGCGCTCAGCGGTCGCATGCGCTGTGGTTATGGCGTCGTTCGGCGTGTTCACCGCACGACTGGACTGGTGGGGAGTTCCTCAGGAGGCGGCAAAGGCGTTGCACCTGAGCATGGTCCAGCAGTTGTACACGGCTAGTTTCGCAATCGTCGGCCTCCTCATCGTTGGGTGGCTGGTGGTGGCCTCGTTCCGCTTCCGTACCATGCTGCCGTGATCCGCCGGTTTGCGCGTGAACCTGCCGACCCAAAAGCCATCCGGGCTATTCAGGACACTTCCAGGGTGAGCACCTCATGATCCAGGTAGCCCAGCTCGATGGCGCGGCGGGTCAGCGCGGCTTTGTTGTGGGCGCCGATTTTGGCGCGTATGCGCTTGATATAGGTGTTGACCGTCTCCTCGGTCAGTCCCATCCGGCGCCCGACCTGGCGGTGGGTCAGGCCGCGAGCCACCCACTGCAAGGCCTCGATCTCCCGTTTACCGAGTTGCCGCCCGCCTTTTCCCCGAACGAGGCCGGGGTCGGGTGATCGGCCAGTCGCTGCCCGGAGAATGGCCGTTATGAGGTGATCAGGGTCCGCCTGCCACCCGATTACCGCCGCGGCCCCGGCAGGAACCTGCGCAACGTCGGGTGTGATCACCACCGCCGGGCAGCTACCGCCGAGAACCGACACCAGGTCCGGCCCGCACACCACGACATTGGCCCGCAACGGCGCCAAGTCGATGGGATCCGCGGTGTCGGCCGAGCCGACCACCCCGAGGCGTCCGTCTGTGGCGAGCACATGCTCGATCCCCAACCGGACCAACGGATGCGGCAGCACGATTGCGACCCGAATCAACGCAGGATATTCCGCATCCGATCGACTTGCGGCGGCTGGCCGGATGCCGACAGCGCTGGTTGCGCCGACAGCCGTCCCGAAGGCCACCGGGGTGGTGGACGATAGCGCCGTCACTTGACGGTCTCCCGGTCTCGCAGGCTGTCGATGACCGCCCAGAGTCCGGCAGGCGTCGCGAAGGTGTCCACGGAGAGCAGATGGTCGGGGATCGTCACGGCGAACGTCTCTTCGAGATCGAGCAGCAGACCCACGGTGGCCAACGAGTCGAGACCGTGATTGGCGAGGTTCAGATCCGGAGTCAGCTCTGTGTCGGCAGACAGAAGCGGTAGATAGGTGCGCAACTTCTTCTCGAACGGTTCGGCCCACTTCTGGCTGCTCATCTGAACTCCTCTGTTGTCTGGATGTGGATTGCCGCGGTCGGCACGGCGCTCTCGGTACGTCTGTTCATGTCGACGCCTGCCAGTCACTTCCCGTGACCCGGCTCCTGGACCGTTTCGGGATCTTCAGCGAGGCGCCCGGCGCCGTTCAGCAAGGTCAGCGCGCCAATCGCGGTAAGCAGGCGGTCGTTGGAATAGTTGAGGCTCGCCGACCGCAGGTCGCGGAAATGCCGCTCTAGTGGCACCGGTGCATCTCGCTGATAGCCGGTCATCGCGCCGCCGAGTTGGACAAGGCGGTCCACCGCCGAGAATGTCAACTCCGAACAGGCCACCTTGAGTGTGTCGAGTTTGATTTGGAAGGCGTACTCGTCCATTCCGCGCCCGACGCGCCTGCGGTTTGCTACCTCGTTCCGAATGTGCAGCAGGTAGGCGCCGCACAGCTCGAGCTCGACCCGGGTCCGGGCGAGTCGGTGCCGAACGAGATCGCTGTCGGGGTTGATGCTCGCGGGCCGGTCTGCGGATCTGATGAGAGAGGCCAGCGAGTCGAGGGCGGCCCTTGCCGCGCCCAGCCAGCACGCCGACCAGGCGAGATGGCCGGCCGGGATCATACTGTCCACGGCCACCGCTCGAAACCCGCCCGCGGCCCCGATCACCTGATCCGCGGAAGCGGTGCCGGACAGCACCATTGCGACGCTCCGCGTGCCGCGCAAACCCATCGCGTTCCAGTCACGCACGGTTTCGGCCTCGACCTGACTGCGGTCCAGATAGACGAGACTGACCCGGTTCGGTGGTTCGTCGGCACCCGCGCGCATGGTGACCAAGAACCCGTCGGCGAACTCACCGCCGGTCACCACCGGCGCGTTGCGCCGCACCAGCAGCTGTTGGTCCGTGGTGACTATCACCGAGTTCGCAGTCAGCAGGTGTGCCCCCTTGCCGGGTTCGGTGGTCACCGAGGCGAGGTAGTACCCGTCCGCGGCTATGCGGGGAAGCAGATCCGCGCGCAGCCTGCCACCCGCGTGCCGGACGACGGCGTCGACCTGCTGGCAGTGCATCGCCCAGATCATCGCGGTGGACAGACATCCCCCCGCGAGCACGATCGCCGCGTCGATCATGTCTCCGAGGTCACCGCCCATGCCGCCGTACTCGGTCGGGACCAGCAACCCGAAGAGGCCGGCCGTGCGCAGCGCCTCGATACTGTCTCGGGGGAATTCGGCATCGGCGTCAGCCTTCGACGCGTGCCGAGCCAGCACGGGAACCAGCTCGGCGGCTACCACTGCGGCCTTCGTCACGACGCCTCCAGAGTGGATTCCTCGACGGGTACGTTCTCATACGTCAGACGCAACCGGCTCGCGTCCGCCACATCGTCGTGCGCCAGCACGACCTCCGTCGGGGCCGGCCTTCCCAGGAATGCCACCAGGCTCGCGCTCAACCCGTACGCACCCACATTCGGCACGACAAGCAAATCGCCCGGAGCCGGCGGGCGCACTTCGACATCGCGACCGAGCACATCGGCGGGGGTACACAGGGGCCCGACCAGCGTCACCGTTGTGGTCGCTTCGCCGGTGTGCTCCGGGGCGGCCGACGGGAGCGCCAGCCGGCCCAATCCGGTCATCCCGCCGAGGTGATTGATCCCGGCGTCCAGCACCACAAAAGTGCGGTTTCCGCTGGTTTTGACGTCCTGCACGGTGGTGACCAGGCGACCGCTGTCGCCGACCAGGTACCGGCCCGACTCGAAGGCGATCTCGACGTCGAGATTGCGCCAGCCGGGCAGACCTTTGTCCAGTGCGGCGTTCAAGGCGTCGAGCAGACCCGGATAGGTCGGGCGGCACCCAGGCCGGGCGTAGGGGGTGGCGAATCCGCCACCCAGGTCGACGACGCGAAGGGACAGTCCCGCCTGGTCGCGCAACCGCGCGGCGAGTGCGATGTTCGCCTGCAGTGCGGCGATAAGGCTGCTCTCGTCGCGCGCGTTGCTCAGCGGGAACAGATGCAACCCGGCCAGACGGGTGCCGGGCACTTCGATGAAGCGTCCGGGATTCGCGATGACCTGCTGCTCGTCCACTCCGAACTGGGACTCGGCCCCGGTCATCCGAAGCCCAGTCGCGCCGGCGGAACCGCCGTTGACCCGCAACAGGATCGTCGCCTCGGTGCCGTGTCTCAGCGCAGCCCGACCGATTCGGTCGAGTTCACCGGCGGATTCGGCGGAGAACCGCCGCACCCCCTTGGCGAGCGCGTGATCAATCTCTGCGTCGGTTTTGCCCGGACCGGTGTAGAGACAGTCTTCGTCTCGGAATCCGGCGCTCAAGGCGACTGCCAGCTCACCAGGCGAGCTGATCTCCGCTCGGCAACCGGATCTCCGCAGTTCACGGGCCACCGCTACGTGCGGGTTCGCCTTGAGCGAGTAGTAGACAACCGACTGCGCGGGCAGGGCGACGCGCAGATCGGCGAGCGCATGCTGCACTGCGTCCAGTTCGTAAACGTAGAGCGGGCTTCCGTACTGCCGGACCAGGGTGGCGATATCAGGCATGGGCGCCCTGCGCCTTCTCGTCGTCAACCAAGGCGGCCAACGCCGTCCGGTCGGTCTTGCCCCTGATCCCGATCGGAAGTCGGGCCAACGTTCGGCAGTGCGCTGGCACTTTGAGCGGTTCCAGCCTGTCATGCAGCCGGCGCAGGACCTCGGCTGGCGGCAGATCGGTGACGGCGAACAGCACTGCCTCGTCATCACCGCGCGGTGGCACCACAGCGGCGTCGTCGACATCCGGCACCGCGCGCGCCGCCGCCTCGATCTCCGCGACGCTAGTGCGTACGCCCCGGTGTTTGAACAGTTGGTCGCGGCGACCGTGAAAGTACAGGTTGCCGCTCTCGTCGAGGCAACCGTAGTCACCGGTGTACAGCACCCGATCGCCGGTGACGGGGTCGGTGCGGTAAGTCTGCGCGGTGAGTTCCGCGTCCCGCCAGTAGCCGTTCATCAGGTGTGGTCCGGCAACGGTGATCTGGCCCTCCACGCCGGGCGGCACCGGACGAGCATCCGTGTCGACGATCCGCACGATGGTGCCGGGCAGTGGCGACCCGACCGAGCCGGGCCGGGCCGGGCCGCCGTCGGGTTGGCCGATCGTGATCCGTTTGCATTCGGTAGTGCCGTACATCAATTGGACGGCTGCGCACGGGAATGTCCGGCGCAGCGCGTCGATCTGTGGCGCCGTCAGTTCTTGGCCCGTATTGGTGAACAGGCGAATCGTGGTGACCGTGCCGCGAGCCGCGAGCCGGACAAGCATCGTCGCGAGCGACGGCACCACCGGCACCACGGTCACGCCGTGCCTGCGCATGAGCCCAAGCAGGCCGGCGTCGCCGCCGGCTCCGGCCAGCACCAGCGTCGCGCCGCAGAGAGCGGTCAGAAAGGCTTGGTAGAGGCCGTAGTCGAAGGAGAGCGGGAGCCGGCACAGCACTACGTCGCCCGATCGATAGTTCAATCGGTCGGCGATCGCGGTCGTCGCGAACAGGACCGGGCGGTGCGCGCACACCACGGCCTTTGGTGCGGCGGTGCTGCCGGAGGTGTACAGGAGGAGCACCGCCGCGTCGGGATCGGCGTCATACGGCGACGCGGACTCCCCGGTCGTCGCCGTGTCGGCGGACGATAGTGGACCGCTTATCGCGAGTGCCGGTTCCGCGTCGCGACTGATCTGCTCCCATTGCGTCGGTCGCAGCTCAGGACTGATCGGAACGGCTATCGCGCCGATGCGGGAGCAGGCGTAGATCGCGGCGAGTACCCAGCGCTCGGCGGTGGCACGGATCAGGACCCGGTCACCGCCACGCACACCGGCCGCGGCGATAGCTGTCGCATATTCCATCGTGTGGCTGTTCAGCTCCGCGTAGGTCCACGAACCGCCGAGATCGACGACCGCGACTGCATTCGGTCTTTGCACGGCAGCATTCGCAATGAGTTCGTGAACAAAAATCGGCATCCATTGGCCGGGCATATATTCTTCGACCTCCCCCAGTGATACCAAGAAAGTACAGAGCGGAGCGCTCGACGTCAACGAAATCGACTCGATCTCGGCGGCGATCTGACGATCTGGAAGCGCTTTCGGGGTAACGATGGCGGCAGCACGATGAGAGAATTAGAGCGGTGTTAGAACGTAATTAGACTTCGTTTGGTAAACGGTTGGTCTTGCAACCGCCCGCGCGGCGAAGCCATATTCTGGGTAGCCGATGAAGGTAACCAGGAAGAGCGAGGACCGAATGACCGCTGAACACGCCAGCATTATTCGCATTCTGCCCGACACCTCCGCGAGCGCCGAGGCTCAGCCATACGAGCTTGTGGAACGTAAAGGGGTCGGACATCCGGATACGATGTGCGACGCCATCGCGGAAAGAGCCTCGCGCCGGTATTCGGAATATTGCCTGAAGCAATTCGGTCGAGTTGCGCATCACTGGTTCGACAAGGTAATGCTCTTCGGCGGCGAGGCCGACATCGACTACGGCCGTGGGGATCTGACCAAGCCGTACACCGTGCTGTACGCAGGCAAAGGGGCCTATGCGTTCGGTGATCAGCCGATCCCCCTGCGCGAGTTGCTCTTTGATGCTGCAGCCGAGGTCCTGTCGGAGGTGACCACCGGCTTTGACCCCGTGCGGCACCTCACCGTGCAGTGCGAAATCGTCGACCACCAAGGCGCGGGGCGGGGTCATTCGCGGTATCGGCCACAGGTTCTCGACGACCTGATCGAGCTCGGCGATCCACGGTTGGTCTCCAACGACTGCAACCTGTTGCACGGCTACGCTCCGCTGAGCCGCTTGGAGCAGTTGGTGCTCGGCGTCGAGCACTACATCAACGGTGGCGAGTTCAAGCGATCCAACCCGGATACTGGCTGGGACGTCAAGGTGTTCGGCAGTCGGTTCGGCGAACATTTCAAGCTGATCGTCAACATGCCTTTCCTGGCGGCGCAGATCAGCTCGCTGGAACATTATTTCGCTCGGAAACAGCAGTGCGAGAACCAGATCGGTGCGTTCACCGAGCAGTTGCTCGGTACTCGACCAGATCTGTTGGTCAACCCCACCGACCGCAATGGTCGGCCGTATCTGACCGCGCTCGGGTCGGTCGCGGACACTGGTGATGTCGGTGTGGTGGGACGGGGCAACCGGATCAACGGATTGATCACGCCCATGCGCTCGATGAGCATCGAGGCGCCCGCGGGCAAGAACCCCCTCGACCACACCGGAAAGCTGTATGGCGTGCTGGCCCGTGACCTCGCGGCCGAGATCCACCGGGAGACGGGGCTGTCGGTCGAGACGCACGTGTTTACCTCGAAGGAGGCCCCACTGGGCGCCCCCGACGAAGTCATCGTCCGCGTGCTCGGATGGGAGCCGGACGCCGAGGAGGAGGCGCGGCTGCGCAGGGTTGTGGAGCGGTCTCTGGCTGAGGTCTCCGGGATCACGGCGCAACTGGTCAGCACAGGCGTCGTGATGTGGTGACCTCCGGCCCCGCCGGCTGATGCAGTCATGTATCCGCGATCTCGGTTGAAAAGGGGTCGGCAGAGCGCCGTCCATTCGGAGGGATGCGGTGTCGACACCACAGCACAGGCCTGATGGAGCTGTCACCGCCCCTGACCGCCATCGTTCGGATGGACGCGCGGAGTTTGTGCACTGCCTCGCCCGAGATTTCCATCATGCGAGAGGAACATCCTGTGGGTCGCGACGGCGCTCTTGACACACCTGACGGCCGGTGCGTCGGCCCACGGTGCACGTCCTGCTGTTGGACGATCGTGTCCGTTTGCTGATGTGCTCAAGCACGACAGTGACGAGCACACCTTCTGGTTTCCGCCAGGAGCGGAGCCCGGCGAGACATTCAAGGAGGCCGCCGTGCGTGAGGAGACCGGCCGTGAGGCGTTGAGCTCGGCCCTGAACCCTGAACCCTGAACCCTGAACCCTGAACCCTGAACCCTGGACCCTGGAGCACCCGGGTGACGGCCTCGCCTGTGCGGCCGGACCTACGACGAGCGGGTGCGGTTCCTGCTAGCCCGGGTTTTCTGTGTTCGACATCGAACCAGCGGTTTCAGGAGAGCGAGCGCACGTCCCTTGAGTCCCATCATTTGTTGACGCTCCCCCGAACTCGGTTCCACCACAGGCCGGTTGGTTCCCGGTAACTTGAACGCCCTGATTTAGGAGCCGTGTAATGGGCGACTGTTACGCACGGTTCTGTGAGAGCCCGGGGTGAAATTCCCCGGGCCGCTCGACTTGCGACCTGGTTCACGAAAGAACAGCCGTGAAATTCGCCGCTATTGCGGACTGGGCAGCTTCTGGTGAATTCGATGTAGTTTCATGTGCCGCGCGTTGGAGGAGTCACGGTACCAAGCGTGGCGCGGCAGGGGCCCAGCGACCGAGCCACCCGACTACGCGGCACTGACCCGGCTGGGCGTATCGGGCCAATCATCGACCTGGACAACGGGTGCCGCGATCTGGTTGATTTCCCTGTCGGATTCGATCCCTTCGCCTCTCACGCGTCTCAGCGGCGCCAGTGTCGGCCAGGAGCGGGTGTGCACGATTTCCTTCTATAGGGTTGCGAAGAACGATTCCGAGACTGTGTTATAGACGATTGATCCGGTCCGTCCGAGTATCCACCCGCCACCGTTTCTGTGGCAGTGCTCGGCGAATTCCTTTGAGGTGTAGTGGGCTGCCGCGATCGCTGTGGAAGATCAATCCGACTGCTGGCCCATCACCGGGCAAGGGCCCATATCCATGGCATCGGGGACAGCCCAGTGGGCATGCGGTCAGCGATCGCCCACCTGACTGCGGCCCGATCGCGCGTTCGGATGTCGAGTATGGCCTCGTTGTAAACTTTGAGAACGTTACCCAGAAGAAAATAGTAACTATGTGGGTTCAACTGAGTCGGCTGGAAGTGATCATTATGATCCGATCCTGCGGTACCTGTTACTCGATTTCATTACCAGCCAGGATCACGTGACCCCACAAACCTACCTTGCGGAACCGGATAACCTTGTCCTTGACTGGCTCACCTTCGGAAGCTGACCGTCAGATATGACAGCGAAAAATTCTCTAGTGTATGGCGCAACAGGGAATCTCAGCGGGTCTGCCTCGGGTTCAGTGTCACAAACAGCCACGCGCGGTCCCTACCCCATTCGAGACCAGCCGCACGGCGAGCCCGCATTATAGAAGAATATTCTTCGGGTTCGGTGCTCGGTTGAGGAGCATCGACGGTTTCGCTCGTCGCATCATTGGGGTGCACAAGCCGGCGAATACCAAGCCACATATCTTCGTCCACGCAATCAGGCAGCTGCAGCCGCATACTTCATGCCAAAACGTCCGCCACAACGATCGGACCCCGACCGTCAAATGCTCACAGGGTCTCCGAACACTGCGCCACCGTCGCTGACCTGGGGGGACTCAACAACAACAGTATTGTATGCTCGGATACTGGCCGGTCCAATACATCCATTCAGTACGAGGTGAAAATCGCGACTAATAGCCGCAGCGCGAATACCATTCACAAGTTTCTTCTCGCCGAGCTGAACATCGGCTACAGTTCCAGGCTTGAGGTCGACGCTTAATGTCGCTTCACCACCGATATATGGACCGAGCTTTGCTGTGAGGGTTGGTGTCGGGATACCGGGGTCAATCTGGAATCCTGGCTCGAACCCAGCCTTCGCGCTCATCCCAAATTTGATACCCGAAAGATCGACAGCACATCCGATGTGATAGCCAGTCTTCATGGTTCCGCTCGCCGGACCATTGACTTCTCCGTATGCCCAGTTGGTGACGAACACTTCACGAGTAGTTCCAATAGCATTCAATGACGGCACTCGATTGACTTCTTCGTTTTGATGGCCGACCGTGAACGATACTCCGTTCGGAGACGCGTAAGTCTTCTCGTGTGGCGCCATGCTGAGAACTTCTGCATGACTCCCCGGAATGAACATCACCAACCATCCGGCGGTGAACATAGCTGTGCCGCATAGTCCCTTGAACACGGAATTATCCTCCCCTGGGTGAGCGCCCGACCTGTAATCCTCTAGTCAATCTTCGATGCTCGAAGTTGACTTCTGGCTTACACGTTCGATGGTCACCTTCCTGTTGCGGAGTGCATACAGACTCGCAGCTGAGATGCACACCCGGTTGAATATTTCTGATTCGAACCTACGTTGGCCATATGCCCTTTGGCAATCGCTACTCGGGTTGGCAGCGGGATAGCTGCACGTTATCGGCTTCAATATCTTGTCCGGACCGGACGCCCGCTTTCGAGCGCGACGCAGATTATCGTCTGGAAAGCAAGTGTGACGATATGGAGGCCATACCGTGCGCATGGCCCGCGCCCTGCATATGGCGATGCCGGGATGGGAGATCATCCAGGAAAGACCGATGTCGGCCTGCCTGCTGTGTCACCGCCCTTCGCCAGATACACGACCGTGATTGGTATCCAACGGCGTGGCTGCAGGATCCCGCAGGCTGGTTAACCCAAAGCTCATCGATGTCCGTGTCGCGGAGGTGGACGGCATCGTGGTCGGCCAGGTCGGCGCGATGGTAGTCCATCGGTAGTACACCTGTTCGGCATCATCCGCCTGCGGGAGCAGTCGTGCTCGTCTCCAGCATCGGTGCCACGCAGCAGTTAGCCTCACGGAGCATTTGGAGCCACACCAGGTTTCGTTTCAGCAGTGCCGACCCGCCTGAAACGTTGCGATCAAAGTCTCCCGACATGCCGGGGGGATTCATCCTTACCCGCAGCGACCGGACCGCGCCTTCAACTGCGCACAATGGGAAAACGAATAGGTCATCCACGCCATGCGAATCCACCCGAATTTGGGTGCACACACCGCAGCGGTGGCCGCCAAATATCGCCCCCTTGCCAGCCGGGATGCCACGCCAGGGTCGGTATTCACCTGCTCTCGACAACGGCTTGCTCGCCGGTCAGCGGTGCATATGCGATCCCAGGACACCCGCTACCGCCGACGCGGCGATCGCGCAACCGCCCTGACTGCAAACAGTCCGCTAACCTTGTAGCAACGGCCGATGGACTATGTCTGTTGGCGACTTTTTGCCGAAACCGTCGCTCGATGTTCTGAGAGAGCCGTTCCAGCGGCTCTGTTGACCGCGGAATACAGCGCTGGTCGAAGGTGTCAGTTGGTGGACGATTCGGTCGCTGACCACCTGCTTTGTCCTGTAGATGCCGAGTCGATGCGCTGCCACGCCGGACAACGGGCCGCCCTGGCTCAGTCGGTCGAGCGCTTCACGCACACTGAAAAGGTCGTTGTTCGACCTCCCAGAATGCCTTGAATGGCGGGCAAGCGTCCGCCCGAGACCTAGCCGGACGGCGCTGTCCGGTCCGCCATTCTATCTGCGCTGACCTGCTGTTTTCGTGATCCGACCGCCGAGACGATAGACTCGCCACGCCGAAAGGCACGCCGCCTTAGCTCAGTCGGTAGAGCGCTTCACTCGTAATGAAAAGGTCGGGGGTTCGATTCCCCCAGGCGGCTCAATAGCATCTTGCTCTAACAGCAGGTAGAGCGTTTATTGAACGCTCTACTGTCCATTTTGTCCTATTTTTCTGATGACGCGGTCATCAGAAAGTGATGACGCGCAACGCGCGTTGGTCCTTCGGTGATCCGTTTGACCTGGTCTTTTACCGTGAGAGGGTCGGATGATTCGGTCCCCCGCCCCCTGTTGTGATCGGATTGTGCCTTGACGCGCTGGTGTGGGTACCTTTTCGGCCAGCAGTGCCCTCATGTTCAATCGCCAAGCTTTGATTAATGACCGGTCATCCCGGTAGTGGTGTTCATGACGATCGCGAACCTCCGCCAAGCAAGGCTCGGTGCCGCGGATGCGGTGGCGCTACTGGATTTTCACCGTGGCGTACTCTCGCGCCCACCACGGTGACCGAGCGTCTGCACACCTGCGTCGTGTCGACCGTCTCCCCGGCCGTACACCAAACGCAAGATTTGATGTTGAACAGACGGTCGTTGCTGGTTGATGTGGCTGTGGATCATGCGGTTTCGTGAAAACTGCTCAACCGACATCCCGGTGGAGTTCGATTGTGCCAACCTGTCGGCTGTGGTCGATGCTCGAAGTGTCGCATCCCAACTCGAGACCGGGTAGGCGGTGTCGGCGGCCAATCGGTTCTCGCTGTCGACGGCCGGGGCTTTCTCGATCAGGCTGACGATGCCGCCGCCTGCCTGCCGGAGATTGATCTCAACAGACCCCGGGAAATGGTCATCGGTCTACCGGACCGCCTCGCCCTTCGAGTACGTGATAGCGCGAACGATTTTCCCGCCTCGCTGTCCGGCTGGCGGCGACGGTGTGGCCGTGATGAACTGGGCGCATGACGGGACTCGGAGCCGGCCTCGACAAGCACTTCGTCGACCGGGCGTGGGCGAACGCACTCGAAGTGGCGGACCCGAACAATCTCACCGAACGCGAATACTTGCGGCTGTTCGCCGCCCGTCCCGGCTTGTACATCGGCTACACCACCCTGCATGGGGTGACGAGTTATCTCAACGGCTACGACCAGGCGGCCCGCCGCCACGGCGGGTCGGGCCTGGATGGTTTCCGGGAGTGGCTGATTGCCAACCACTTCGGAGAAGAAAGCTGCTTGTCCTGGTGGGGGCTGATCCAGCAGATCGCGTTGCCCGATTTGGACGCCGTGAGCCCGTTCACGCCGGAGCAAGAATTGCGCGTCCTCGATGTTCTGTTTGATCTGCTCGACAAGTTCCTGGCACAACGGGAGGGTGCCATCTAGAACATCCACGTCGGGCTGCGCCGGAATTTTGGCGTCGGTTGGTGAGATCGGGTAGAGCCAGGATCGGTGAAGGTGACGTCGCGGACGAGAAGCCAGAGCTAAAGGCGCTAATATCGCAGCTATCGAAGAATCGCTCACTGATGTAGAACAATCCATCGATGACTTGCGTCGACTCGCCGAGCGCGATCCTGACACCTATCGACCCGAGCTTGCCGCGGGCCTCCGTGCCCACGCTCGCGCACTGTGCAACAAGGGGCAGCATCAGCGAGAGTCGGGTCCTGCCGTAGAAAGCGTTGCGCTGTATCGCAGCTTGGCAGAAAGCGATCCACAGACCTATCTGCCCGTCTTGGCTGTCGGCCTCGGTGCCCTCGCCGGCACCTTGCGTGAGTGTAAGCAGTACGAGGATGCTCTGGTCGCTGATGAAGAAGCCGTCGCGCTGTATCGCACTCTGGCCGAACGGGATCCGCACGCTTACACCCGTGATTTCAGCTTTCGGCTCGATCGGCTGAGCGAGAATCTCGCCCAACTCGGGCGTCATGCCGAAGCCCTTGATGCCCAAGAGGAATCGCACGCTGTGGCCGCTGGGCTCTTCGTCCAGGACTCGAACCGGCTGTTCATCCTCGCGGACACGCTGCGCGTGCTGATCGAGCGTCGCCATGCGGCTGGGCAGCACGCCGGGGCGCTCGCCGCCGCCCGCGACGCGGTCGATCTCGCCCGCCGATTCACCGCGATCCAACCCGAGCGCGGGCATTATCTGGTCTGGTACCTCGACCTTCTCGCCGACCAACTGGCCTGGGCCGGGCAGCACGATGAAGCACTGGAGACTGCCGAAGAGAGTGTCGCTGTGTCACGGCACCTCGCCACCGACCGCCAGCACAAGCACCTGATGGGGCTCGCAGACAGCCTGAGCAAGGTTTCCGCCGAGTACGCCGTGCTCGGCAGAACCGCGGAAGCGCATGTCACTGCGGCGCAGTGCGTGTTCATCTATCGCCAGCGATTCGAACACCTCGGTGATTCCGTGTCCCGAATTCTCGCCGATAGCCTGCGGATTCTTGCGGACCGGTCAACGGCAGCGGGCCGACCGCACGAGGCCGTGGCAGCAACCTCGGAGGCCGATGCCTTGATGGACGATCTCCGGCGGAAGTACCCCGGGCGTGCCAGAGGCGACGGTGCGAGCTAGGGGTATGGCGTATCCGTCACCGTCACACCGCAGTTCGTTCAAAGGGGTTGCACGATCACCTGATAGTTGTCATCGACGTGCCAAAGCACCTCGCCCACTACCGTCTCGCCCCGAAAAGGAAGTTGCGCCTCTGGCGGTAAGGCGGTGATCCTGACGAGGCCGACTGCATCGGGCACCTGGTCGATATGGATGAAGACCCCGAAAGGCTGCCGACCGATGACCTTGCCTGTCACGCGGGTGCTGACTGGCAAGGTCTCAACAGTTGCCGACCATGCCTGGCGGGTTCGTTCCCCCAGTTCCTGATCTTCGGGCCAGAAATATTCGCTCACAGTCCCAAACATGGCACACCCGAGGTAACCAGCCCGGCGACCGGGCCAGGGGCTAAGGCGTTGCCATGCTGGGCGTCCTGACATGGCTGCATTCGGTGTAGTCGGCCACGCGCCAGCATCAGCGTCGCCTGTCACAGTGACGGAATAGCAGCCGCCTGCATTTCATTCGCGCCGACCGTCGGCTCATCAGTGATCGGTTGCCGCAACGCCAAGGTACGGCTGGACAAGAGGCGGCGGCGGACCGGCACCTCCGCCGGAAGCGCTAGGGGCTGAGAGCCTATGAGCGAACGCACTCTCGCCGCATACCTCGCTGACCGGAGGCGATGGGAGAGCTAATCACAGGGCGCTGGCTAGCAGTTCACGAAATTCGGCTTGCCGCACGCAGACTCGTTGCCGAGCAATGATCGAAACCTGTGGATGACCGGGAGGGAGTACCTTCCCGGATGATCTGAAAGACAACGGGTTTCGATCGCCTGGCGCGCCAACGCCGGGCGGGAAGGTACGTCCCATGCTCAAGGTAATCGACGGTGGCGCCGAGTCCAATCAGGACGGCGCGTCGGCGAATGTGTCGGGTTCGCCGATCGATGAGATCGTGCGCGAGGGCGCACGGCGGATGCTCGCAGCAGCGTTGCAAGCCGAGGTCGCTGCTTATATCGACCAGTTCGCCGGCCACGTGGACGAGAACGGCCACCGGCTGGTGGTGCGCAACGGCTATCACGCCGAACGGCAGGTGCTCACTGCCGCCGGTGCGGTCAGTGTGAAGGCGCCGCGGGTCGACGACCGTCGCGTCGATGCTGAAACCGGTGAGCGCCAACGGTTCTCCTCGGCGATCCTGCCCGCCTGGTGTCGCCGCTCCCCGCAGGTCAGCGAGGTGCTGCCGCTGCTGTATCTGCACGGGCTGTCCACCGGTGACTTCGGTCCCGCGCTCGAGCAGTTCCTCGGTTCCGGGGCCGGATTGTCGGCGGCCTCGATCACCCGGCTGACCGCGTCGTGGCAGGACGAGGCGAAAGCGTTCGCCGCCCGCGACCTCTCAGGCACCGATTACGTGTATCTGTGGGTCGATGGCATCCACACCAAAGTCCGGTTGGAGCAGGAGAAACTCTGTTTGCTGGTGATGCTCGGCGTCCGCGCCGACGGCCGCAAGGAGTTGGTCGCGATCAGCGATGGCTATCGCGAATCCACCGAATCCTGGGCCGATCTATTGCGGGACTGCCGTCGTCGCGGCATGACCGCGCCGGTGCTGGCGGTCGGTGACGGCGCGCTCGGGTTCTGGCGGGCGTTGCGGGATGTGTTCCCGCAGACCCGCGAGCAACGCTGCTGGTTCCACAAATCCGCGAATGTGCTCGCCTCGTTGCCGAAATCGGCGCATCCAGGCGCGGTAGCGGCGATGAAGGAGATCTACAACGCCGAGGACATCGATCGCGCCCAGATCGCGATCAAGGCATTCGACATCGATTACGGCGCAAAGTATCCCAAAGCCGTGGCGAAGATCGTCGATGACGCCGACGTGCTGCTCGAGTTCTACCGCTATCCGGCCGAGCACTGGATCCACGATATGAGTTTCGCCGACGTCTTTCCCCCGGCGGAACCCCGAACCGGATACCTCCTCTCACGGGGCTCCGGGCCGGACTGCTTCCAGGCTGGTGGCCTTGTCCCCTCCTCCTCGACTCCCGAGCAGGTCCTGGCAGGGTATCTGCGCACCAAAGCCCAGCAGGTCCACATGGATGACCGAACCCATAGGCTTCTCCGCGAACTCGAGGTCCGGCTCGGACACACCATCGTCGATCCCGACGTTGATGTCATCGAGCAGGACATCAACACCATTCTCGTCGCGGGCGCCCGTGTCTGCTTCACCGGAACATGCATCGACGAGGAGGGGAACGAGCGGACACGAAGCGATATGGAAAACCTCGCCGCAGCCAACAGACTCGTACCGGTCAAGACTGTCACCAAGAGCAAGTGCGATGCCCTGATCACCGCAGAGGCAGGATCGCAGTCGGGAAAGGCCAAGACGGCGACCACTTACGGCAAGCCGATCTTCACGGCGAAACAATTCCTCGTTTGGACTCTGGGCGGCTAAATCAATACAGCCACAACAAGATTGACAAACTGGTAGGTTGAGCCATCGGGTCGGTACGGACGAACTCCGTTGCGGCCGTTTACTGTTCATCAAGGGGGAGTGCAGTGGCCAGTTGGCGCGAACTGGATGTCAGCCGTCGACGAGACGTGCAGGGCCTGGTAGCAGCTCTGGGAGACCTTAAGGACGGCATGCACGTCAGTGCGACGTTCAAGTTCGATGAGTACGGAATCTGCCTGTTCGAAGGCATCGCGGTGTTGTCGGTCATCGGCAGCTTCCTGGTAGGCGGACAACCTCTCGACAGTGGATCGCGGCCAGGCACTCCGCGCAAGCCGGTGGGAGCACTGCGCGCACTCACCCTCGGGATCACCGTCCGCGACACCGACAACGCCACCGTGGTGGATGGATCGATCACGAATGATGCAGTGGCTCATGGGGATCTGGTCCGCGCAACATTCGAGCAGTCGCCATACGGCGTATTCGAGGTCACCGGCATAGCAGTATGGGCGCCGGCGGGCAACGTGTTCGTCGTGGGCGGAGGATGGTTTCTCACCAGTAAGTCCGGTGAGCAGGCGGTGCGGCTGAAGCAGTTGGCGGTACTGGCTCGTCGCGGGAGTCACCATCTGTATGTCCCCTCCAAGCTCGACGCTTGGCCGAGCTCGGACGATACGGATATGAGCTGATCGCCATCAGGCGTTCGTTCAAATGTAGTGATACGTCGGCGAAGAAGTGCTGGTGCACGCATCTCACCGGATAAACTTCGGTTCCATCGAGCGCGAGCCGAGCGAACTGGTCTGGTCACGCGTGGAACGCGTCGGGACCGGGGTGGTTCGATCTGCTACCTAGTTGAAGGTGACGCGGCGTGAACGATGCCGGGCTTGGCGACAGGCAGGCAGTAGTTATAGCGTGGGACGCGGAGCCCGACCCAATCGATCAGCGTCCAGCAAATCAGGTTGCGATCTCGGCCGTAGTTCGCACATGGACGTGACCTGGCAGCGTGATTTCGGTCCGGGCTGGTGAGAGTCTTGCAGCCCACGAAGTGGGCAGGGAGGCTTGAAGACCATGGCGACACGCAAGAGGCCCCCCGAGCGGGTTCTGTGTAAGCTCGCCATTACGCCGTCTGGTACTGATTGTCAAACAAGTGTTACGCAGGTTGTGCGTGTATGCTTGTTTGACATTGACTATCACGTGAGGTAAGAGGGCGGCTTAGTTGGAACGTGATCTGCTAGCTCTGCTGCTGCCGCTGTTGCGACGCGCTGGCGTTGACGTTGCTGCCGGTACCGAGAAGGACCTACTGCTGAAGGTTCCAGAAACGGGCACTGTCCACCTCCATTTGAAAGTAACGCGGCGGCGGCTTTCTGGCAAAAGCGTGACCGTGCGGAGGGCCGGTCTGGGGCGGCGCACACTGTACGTGGCGCCCTCAGCGACGCCCGACGTTGTGGGTGCTGCGGCTGCCGGGGAGTTCGATCTAGTCACCGAGCAGCCTGAACAAGTGATCATCGGCGGGCGAGTACTGCTGAAGCCCGCCGATCCCAGGCATAGCGCCGGACATCGCAGAATCGGGTGGGGACGGCAGGCGATCCTGCGTGTCCTAGCACTGTCGTCTCGCCCTCTGCAGCAGTCTGAACTCGCCGCGACGGTCGGTATCAGCCAGCAGGCGGTCTCCCTTGGACTGCACAGGATCCCCGCCGAGGTCGTTCGGAACGTGCAGGGATGGATGGCACTCGAGGGTGCGCTCGACGTTTGGCTGGATAGCTATGCCGGTCCGGGCGGAACTGTCAGTTACTGGTATGGCTTGGACAATCCAGCGTCTCAGGCGACAACAGCGCTGCAGCTATTGGACGAACTAGAACTGCAAGCGGTGGTTTCTGGCGATCTCGCCGCCGACAAGTACGCGCCCTGGCAGCTCCCCGGCACCGTGCGCCTGTACTTGCCCGAGATCGTCGATTTCACACCTGTCGGTTTCTCGCCCGCCACTCCGGACGATGCGACCATGACGGTGGCTGTGCCCGAAGATCCGACCGTGGTCCACATCGCCGCCGCACTGGGCGCGCGCTACGGCGACCGCCATCTACTTGCCGATGCCGCCATCACGCTTTGGGATCTGCTCAACACCAGCACCACACCGACCACGGAGGAAGCGGCGACGCGTCTGCGTGCCGCGATCGAGACCGGAGCATTTGGTGTCTGACCAGCGCCGCGCTCACATCCATATGGTCTCCACAAGCAACGCCGCCGACCGCGGCTTCCTCGCACTCGCCGACCTCGCAGCCGCAGCCGCGCAGCTTCCCGAGAACTCCTACCGGGTTATCGGCGGACATATGGTTCAACTACTGCAGCACATCTACCCACTCGAGGGCTGGCAGCTGCGCGGCACCGCCGATGCGGACGCCGGGATGGAGAAACAGGCACTCATCGCCGCGGTAGAACACCTACACCAGAACATGCTCGGCCTGGGCTATGAACTCGAATCAGGCAACCGCTACACCAAGACCACGATGAAGGGGCGGCTGGACGTCGACATCCTCGTCCCCGCATACGACAATGCTCGACAGACCAGCGAAGTCGCCGGTCGCGCATTCGACGCAGTTCCCGGTCTCCATTTCGCCGCCGCCGCCGACGCGGTCATTGCCCATGCCATCGCAACCCTGGCCGCTGGCGACACCATCCAGTTCACTGTCCCGGTACCCGACGTCGAGGCCGCAGTCGTTCTCAAAGCCCTCGCCTGGCAGAGTCGATACACCGACAAGGACGTTACTGACCTCGCCACGCTGTTCGAAATCGTCCACCAGCACCATGAGCAGATCCACAACTGGAAAATGGCCGACACAAACCTGTTCGGCGCACGAAAAGATGCCGCAACGGCCCTCCATCTGCTCATCGCCAACATCGACCGCGGCAAGTGGTCCAGAGCATTCACCGGATCCGCGACCCCTAGCCGGTTCTCCGCCCTCGTACGCCGCTACGCCAGTGGATAACCATGACCGACAGCGGAACAGCAAGTGCTCGGTGCATCAACATCTGCCTTCGCTCATCGACAGCCCCGGCGGTCTCGATCGCCGGCACCTCAACGGAGCCTGCGCCGTGTCATCTCTAGCGCCGCCAGTTCTAGTGGTGCACTCCGTCCGGATGCCGATCTATGTGGTGGGACTCCAACAACCCACGTTGCTTGTGTCCTGCACGGGGCCGACGCGGCAGCTTTCTCGGCCACCAGCGCAGGTCAGGAAGCGATTTCCAGTGTGCCGCCAGTGTGCCAAGACAGGCAGGTACCGGCCGGACGCGGCGACATCAGCGGGACTCGAAAGTGCCTCTGACCTGGACGGGACGGCACGAGCTGGACGCCGGAGCTCGCTGCCGAGGTCACTCGTAATGAAAAGGTCGGGGGTTCGATTCCCCCAGGCGGCTCCAGGTCAGAGGGTGTTTTTGGTGGCTTCAGGACCACTGTTCGAGAACCCCGGTGTGCCAACGTTCGGGAGAATTTCCTGTTGAACGCCTGCTTGTTGGCTTCGGATCTTTGGGTTGTGGGTCGCTGAGAGACAGTGAGATTGGTCAGCCCGAGCAACGCCAGGATTACCGCGGCGATGGCTATCAGCTGGCTGATGCGAAACGGATCGCACTGCGCCGATACCCAGTAGCCGGAGATCGGCAGGCGCGTACCGATGCCGAGTGTGCCCGGGTGCTGCCGGTGAAATTGGCGATCTCGAGCCCCGACACGGTGACTCCGACGATGCCGCGCATGCTCAGCGCGATCCCGAGTGCCACGCACGCCCATGTGCCGTAGCGGACCAAGCGGGCAGTCACGATGAATCGCACGCTGCGCGTATCGCGCGCCCACAGCGCGGGCCGGGCCGCACCCTGATTCACAGCCGCACGGTACCGGCATTCGATATCGTGTCCTGCATTCAGGATTCTGCCGCAACTTCGATCTGCTGAGACAGCCGAAGGACGTGCATCGACTATGCCTGTTGATCGTCGTGGTTTTCTCAGATGGAGCGGCGTGGCCGTACTGGGTGGTGCGGGGGCGAGTACCGCCACGGTGACCGGGTGCTCGCGCCCGCAGTCGGGCCCAACGAGCAACGCCGACTACACGTTGCACATCGTTCGTAGCCGGATCGAGGTAGCCCCGGGCCGGACGGTGTCGACCACCACCTACAACGGTCAATTCCCCGGCCCGCTGCTCAGATTCACTGAAGGTGAGCAGACCACCATCGATGTCCACAACGACACCGACACCCCTGAGCAACTGCATTGGCACGGGCAACACTTGTCCGTCGATGTCGACGGCTCGGCTGAGGAAGGCACACCGTTCATCCCGGCCCACGGCATGCGCCGCATCGTCTTCACCTGCGGCCCGGCCGGGCTCCGCTTCTATCACACCCACCTGACTCCCGGCGCGGATCTGTCCGGCGGTCAGTACAGCGGCCAAGTCGGCCCGGTCTACATCGAATCGAAACAGCATCCCGGCGCCTACGATCAGGAGATCTTCCTGACGCTCAAGGAATTCGAACCCGCCCTGAGCCGAGAGGACGACATGCCCGGCGACTTCCTCGCCGGTGAACCCATACCGGAACTGAGTGACCGCGGCGAGGCCGCGATGGCCGCGTCACTTGCGCTGGGCACCGCGCACGGCTACGAGGTCGGCTACCGCACGTTCAGCATCAACGGCCGCGCCCTCGGCCATGGTGACCCGATCCGCGTCGAATCCGGTGAACGGGTCCTGCTCCATGTGCTCAACGGCAGCGCAACCGAAACCCGCAGCCTCGCCCTGCCCGGCCACACCTTCACCGTCATCGCCCTCGACGGCAACCCCGTCCCGAACCCGGCTCAGGTGCCGGTGCTGTGGCTCGGTGCCGCCGAACGCATCTCGGCGATCGTGGAGATGACCAACCCCGGCGTGTGGGTGCTCGGCGACACCGCCGACGACGACCGCGAGAACGGCATGGGCATCGTGGTCGAGTACGCGAACCGCACCGGCGATCCGCAATGGGTCACGCCGCCACCGTTCACCTGGGACTACCGGCTGTTCACCACACCCGACCGGACCGCGGCGGTACCGGATCAGGTGATCGACATGCTGATCGACAAACGTAACGCCGCCCGCAACGGGTTCAACGAGTGGACGATCAACGACACTCCATTCTCGATGGCGGCCGGACAGCCCGTCTTCGACCTCACCCAGGGCAAGCGGTACCGGCTGCACCTGCGCAACGCCACCGACGACATCCACCCCATGCACCTGCACCGGCACACCTTCGAAATCACCCACGCCGCAGGCACACCCACCGCCGGAGTACGCAAGGACGTCGCGATGCTCGGCGGCTATCAGGTGATGGATATCGACTTCACCGCCGACCAGCCCGGCCTGTCGCTGCTGCACTGCCACAGCCAACTGCACATGGACTTCGGGTTCATGGCTCTGCTGCACACCATCTGACCGGACACGGCTACGAAACCTGTTCCGCCGCAACATCGGCCGTTAACGACCTAGCCCGAGCACCGCGGATGATGATCGCGTCGATAGACCAGCGGCCGGGGCCGATCCACAACAGGAATATCAGGCCGCACAGCATCGCGAAATCGGTGCGTGCGTCGTGCGCCATCCCCCAAAATCCTTGCACGCCTTGGAATCCACCCGGACGCAGCTCGCGTAGCTTGGTCAGCAGGATCGCCAAAATAATGTCGATGAGCAGCGGGATCGCCGCCAGGCGTGTCAGCAACCCAATCACAATCAGTGTGCCGCAAACGATTTCGACCAGACCGTCCAGGTTCGCGAAGAACATCGCGGCGGGGATACCGATCTTGTCGAACCGACCGGGCCCCAGCTTGTCCGGGTACAGAAACTTCTGGATCCCCTCACTGAGGAACACCAACCCGACCGCCATCCGAATACAAACCACCGCGCCTGGCCCATCAGCACCCAGCAGCTCCGCCCACGACCTCCGACTCGATCCAGCCACCGTGACATCGCCTCCCGATATCGCAGATCACCGCCGCGCCGAGCCTACCCACAACCGGTAGCGCTCGGGCTACCGACGTTGGCGGGCCGGACCGTTGATGTCAGGATTCGCGCGGGGGTACCGGGCCTTACCGCCCGATATCCCCATGTCCACCTTCTACTACGGCTACAGGGATCGATAGCCCCGACCGAGCGAGAGCGGCGAACGAACTCACCCGCTCCGAATGGGACCCTGTCTCCAAACAACCCCTGTTCAAACCCGCCGCCGCGCACATCCGTCTGCTCTGCGTCGACTGTGGATCCGGGTCGGGTGCGCTGGGCCGGGATTGAGCGAATTTCCACTCCGGTGGCCCCAGCCACGCCGTACTCTCGAGTGGCATTGCCTCATGAGAGAGAAACCCACCGGTTACGAATTCAGGAGGTCGACATGCAAATCCAGGACAAGACCGACACCCGCACCTTCGCCATCGATCTGGGCGAGTTCAGGGCGGAAATGGTGCAGGACGTGATGGGTATAAGCCAGCCGTCGGAGGGCACCCTGGGCGAGGTGCAGATCACCCGGGGGCTCGACCGGAGCAAAGCCTTCACCGATTGGATCGAGTGCGCGTTGGTCGACGGCGGCGTGGATTCCCCCAGACAGGACATCACCATCACCGTGATGAACGCTGAAGAAAAGCCTCTCCAGCGGTTTCGCTTGCTTCGCGCTTTCCCGACCAGTTGGACGGAGCCTTCGTTCGACGCTGACAATACGGAGCCAGCGCGTGAGTGCGTCACCGTCGCCTACGAAGAGATGAGATTTGAGCGGTAGAGTCGGCGCGGCTTCTTCTCGCGAGTCCGCCCGGTCGAGACGCGTGTAAGAGCGCCCGACACGCGGTCTCCGTCGCGGCGCTGGAGCGGCCCGCGCTGGTCTACGGCGGGCCGACTCGGCGGCCCCTCATCGGCGAAGGGTTGCCGCCGCGCCGAGCGCGCCGTCGCGGCGAATTCCTCGGCGAGACTGTCGCGCATCCGCATATGCGTGTTGCCAATGAGCTCACCTGCACCGGCGGTTTCGGTTCTGTTTTTGCGGGCACGCCTGGCATAGATCCAACCCGTGAGTGTTCGAGTTCGAGGAGTTGCGGTGACTACTGATGCGATCGTCTTGTTGCGGGAAGACCACAAGGAGATTCGGAAACTGTTCCGTGATTTCGAGAAGGCGGGCGATGGTGCGCACGCCGCGAAGGGACGGTTGGTCGACAAGATCATCGAAGCGTTGACCGTGCACACCTACCTCGAAAACGAGTGCATGTATCCGACGGTGCGCAAGCTCGTGCCCGAACTGGAAGACGACATCCTCGAATCCTATGAAGAGCACCATGTCGCCGATGTTCTCGTGATGGAGTTGGCGGCGATGAAGCCCGAAGATGAACGCTTCACCGCCAAAGTCACCGTTCTGATCGAAAGCGTCGATCATCATATCGATGAGGAAGAGGGAGCCTGGTTCCCGAAGGTGCGAGAGCAGTTGGGGCGCAAGCAGCTTCAGGAGATCGGTGCGCAGATGATCGAGTTGCGGAAGACGGCTCCGCGTTCGCCCGCGCGGCCTTCGGCAGTGAAGAAGGTGCTCGATTCGGTGATAGCGTGACCGCCTGGATTCCTGTCGCCGCAGCCGGGGCGGTGGTCACAGCCGGTGGTTGCCGCTGTCGCGTAGCTGGTCGCGTTCTGCGGTAAGTGCGGTGTTTGCGTCTTCGAGGTCGAGGATGCGGGCGATCCCGGCGAGGTTGATCCCTTGCCCGGCAAGAGTGGTGATGCGCGCCAGCCGCACCAGATCGTCGCCACTGTAGCGGCGGGTGCCGCCGGGGCTGCGGGCAGGAGCGATCAGCCCATGCTGCTCGTACAGGCGCAGCGTTTGTATTCCGATCCCGGCGAGTTCGGCGGCCACCGAAATCGCATACACCGCCCGACCCGACCCGGGCAGGTGCCGGTCGTGTCCACCTAATGACATTTCGCTCCTCGCTGTCTTCGACTTCAGATTACCTCTCGCAGGTACTTGCACTCTCCTGGGTCGAGTGCTAGATAATATCTATGTCAGATGACATAGGTTATCTGGTTTCCCTTCGATCGAGAATGGAGTGAACTGGAGGTGGCGACCATGCTGATGCGCACCGACCCCTTCCGCGATCTGGATCGTTTGACCCAGCAGGTGTTCGGCACGCCGGCCCGCCCGGCGGCGATGCCGATGGACGCCTGGCGCGAGGGTGACGACTTCTTTGTGGAGTTCGATCTGCCCGGCATCGACCCGGATTCGCTGGATTTGGATGTCGAACGCAACGTGGTCACGGTGCGCGCTTCGCGCCCGGAACTCGACCAGGGGCGGTCGATGATCGCCGCCGAACGCACCCGCGGTGTGTTCAGCCGCCAGCTGTTTCTGGGCGAGAACCTCGACACCGACCAGATCCGCGCCGACTACCGCGACGGGGTACTGCGGTTGACGATCCCGGTCGCGGAGAAGGCCAAACCCCGCAAGATCGAGATCGCCCGCGGCGACCACGAACGCCAGGCGATCAACGCCTGACCCGGGCGAAAGCGCTTCGGCGTTGAGCATCGCATCGAGCCGACCGCGAGCGGAGCAGCCCCACCGACTCAATGTGCGGCGGCCCCCCCGCCTATGCCGGCGACCCAGCGCAGCCCGCCCGCACCCGGGTTTTCCCGGCATCCGACCAGCATCGATGAAAGCGAGGTGATGCCCGTACTTACCGCAGGAAAACGTTCTCGCCGGTGGCGGGACGTGCCCGCCGGCCGCGCCGCGAGCACCGACTGACCGGGGATTCCCCGGTCGGCGTGCACAGCCACCCGAGGTGGCGCAGCAGGCAGGTACCGTCCCCGCCCCGCGCGGGGCGCGTCACAACAGTCAGTCAGATTCCTTCCGTCGACGGGTGGGCCCGGTCAGCACACGTTCTTCCGGGCTCACCCGGCCCCCTTCCACCTGACGATCACGTTCGAGGAAGGAAACCGCGATGCCCACACCCCCGGCAGGCAGCGACCTCGATCGCGCCGAGCAGAACACCCCCGTCCGTGCCAGCGACCCCGACATCGGCCTGGACGCCACCACGCTGCACCCACTCGCCGAACGCGTACGCGCCGCCTTCGATTCCGCCGCGATGTACGACCGGATCGACCAAGCCTGGTTCACCCCGCCCGACACCGACGACGACTACGACTGCCTCGCTACTGATCACCGTGCCCGGTAAGAGCCTCTACCGGCCCGTTGTGAAAGACGATCGCCTGTGAACACCGAAACACCCACCAGCACATCGACATCCACATCGGCCACTGGTCACGACGCGGACATCGTGCGATGGCCCGACCCCAGCCCTTTGCAAAAATGGTGGACCGAGGTCATGGACGGCGCCTTGATGCCCTCATCCCGCCCCGCCGTCTGACCGCGGCCCGCCGCCAGGCTTTTCGGTTCGAAATCGCTTGTTCGTTCGGCGTGGTCACATTGTCGACGGATATGCCCAGCGTCATCCAGGATCGTCGCCGCGGAAGCTGCGTGCCATCACATCGTCAGGGTGCCTAGGCATCGCGAACCCGCTGCCACTCACTCGTGCCCGACGGTCTGCGGCGGGGCTTGAATGCGCGGCGACCGCAGGTTATGTCGGGCCGCCGCCGACCCGACCGGCCCCCGGGTGCCGGTACGGGGCGATGCCGATGTGGGCGTCGGATAGTAGTTCGGCCAGGCCGACTTCCAAGTGTTCGGCGGTCCTCCGCAGACCGATCGCTACTGTCCGCGCGGGGGTGTCCGCGCTGCTTTCTAGTCGGATCGGGGCGGTGGCCATCCCGTCGATATCGATGCGACAGATGTATGCCGAATCCTCCGCCGACTGGTCTGGGCAGGGCCTCCCGATCGTGATGAGGACCCGCTTGCCACCCACGGCGAGGGTTCTGGTGGCCAAGACCGAACCGCTCCCGGAAGTCATAGCGCCACACTATGGCGGTTCGGCGGATTGCCAGCTATTCGACAGCGTGGCGACACGCCCGAGCGTCAGCAGCGCCTAGTGCTGGGCCTCGTCCACGATCCAGGTGGCGATCTGGGTGCGGGAGGTGAAGCCGAGTTTGCTCAGGATGTGTTCGACGTGGTGCTGTGCGGTGCGTTGGGAGAGCACGAGTTTCGCGGCGATCTGTTTATTGGTGAGTCCTTGGGCGACGAGGAGCGCAACCTCCCGCTCACGCTTGGTCAATGCCATGCCGGAATCGTGTGCGGTGGCGGGCGGCAGTTCCCCCAGGGCGTAGGACACCGCGGCGCTCAACCCCATGGCCTGGCCGCGCCGGAAGGCGGCATCGAATCTTCGGTCGCCGAGCCTGCGGCGGGTGATGCGGTCGCATTCGTCGTGATAGGGGGATAGCTCGTTGAAGAAGGTCGCGACACCTGTGGCGGAGCGCAACAGGGCTTCGGCGGCACCCATCAGAATGGCCGAGCGTTCACCATTGCCGGCGGTCCAGGCCAGTGCCTCGATATCGGGCGCCGCGACGAGGGGGCTGGGTATGTGTCGGCTGACTCGCAGCGATTCCAGCAGCACTTCTTCTACGTGCGAACGCTCGCCCTGCTGCCATGCGGACATGCCGATCGCCCACAGCGTGCTCGACCGGAACAGCGATTCGCCGCACGCTTCGGTGATGGAAAGTAGCTGCTCGCGATATTCGATCGATCGCTTTGTATCTCCCCGGAGTGCGCATGCCCAACCGAGTATGGACAACGCGGAGATGTACAGATGTCCTCTCTTATTCGATTCGAATACCGCGAGGGTGGGCTCGACCAGCGAGTCTGCCCGATCGTGTGCACCCCGATACAGCGCCAGGGTTCCCTCGGCGAATGCGGCCAGCGCCTTGGTGGTGGGAGCGGGGTCCTGTTCGGCCAGTGTGCATGCCTGTTCCACGATGACGGCCGCGCGCTCCAGGTTCCCCTGTACCGCCGCCATGATCGTGCTCGTCTGTAGTGCTTTGACGCGATCGGGTATCGAGTGCGCGTCGGGGTGGGACAAGGTGCGGTCGAGCCAGCGTCGGCCTTCGCCGTACTGGCCGCGAAAGCTCCAGAACAGGTAGAGGGCGGCGGCGGTGCGCAACCCGGCCTCGGCCGACTCCGAGCTCGCATCGGACACGCAGAACTCCAGCGCCTCCCGCAGATTCGGTTGTTCGCGGTCGAGCCGCGCGAGCAAATCGAGTTGCCGGTCGCTGATCCACCCTGCCTCCGTGTCCACGGCCAATCGCTCGTACCAGTCGCGGTGTCCTCGACGCAGCTCCCGGTATTCGCCGGTCTCCTGCAGCTTCTCCCGACCGTAGTCGCGCATGGTCTCGAGCATCCGGAAGCGCACGAGGCCATCCGGCTCCTCCCGAATCACAATCGACTTGTCCACCAGCGAGGACAGCACATCGAGCAGCGTCCCGGACGCGAGGTCGGCACCGCACACCTGCTCGGCGGCGTCGAGTTCGAAGCCGCCGGCGAATACCGATAGCCGGGCCCACATTCGCTGCTCGGGCGGCGTGCACAGCTGGTAGCTCCAGTCGATGCACCACCGCAGCGTCTGCTGTCGGGTCGGCGCGGTGCGGCTACTGCGGGTGAGCAGCGCGTACCGGTCGGTGAGCCGCTGCAGGATCTGCTCCGGCGACATCGCGCGCATCCGCGCCGCCGCGAGTTCGATCGCCAGTGGCAATCCGTCCAGTCGGGAACAGATCCGGGCGACGGTGGTCTTGTTGTCCTCAGAGAGTTCGAATCCCGGCACCACCGCCGCGGCGCGGTCGGCGAACAGGGTCACGGCGTCGTATTTGGGCAGTCCACGCAACGGCGGCTCGAGGTCCGGATCCGGGACGGCCAACGGCAGCACGCGCACCGTCGCTTCCCCGGCGATATCCAGCGGCTCGCGGCTGGTGACGAGAATCCGCAGATTCGGACAGGCCAGCAGCAACGTCTCGACCAGCTCCGCCGAAGCCGCGATCACTTGTTCGCAGTTGTCGAGTACCAGCAGCATTTCTCGCGAGCTAAGGAATTGGATCAGCACGTCGAGCAATGGCTGGTCGGACTGGTCGATCAGGCCGAGGGTGGCCGCCACGATCTCGACCAGCATCGACGGGTCGTGCACATCGGCCAGTTCGACAACCCAGACGCCATCGGCGAAATCGCGTCGAGCGTTCGCCGCCGCGCGCAGCGCCAAGCGGGTCTTCCCGACGCCACCGATCCCGGCCAACGTCACGAGTCGGCACGTGGCCAACAGATTCTTCACCTCCGCCGTCTCGGCGCGGCGGTCGACGAAACTGGTCAGCTCCAGCGGCAGCACGCCGGTGCGGCCTCCCGTTATAGGTGGCTGGGCCCATACCCGGACTGGTGCGGCGTCCTCGAACCCGGACGCGCTCGAATCAGCCGTGACGGGTGTGGTCGCGTCGCGGCGGGTCCGGAGTGGATCATCCGTTGTCATCAGCGGCGGGCAATCCACTCGGCATGTGCGCGAGCACCGGGCGCCATGCGCTCACCTTTCGACAATGCCCAGCGTATCGCCAACGAAGGTGAACGGATCGCGAGTTGTGGCTATATCAGGCGCTACCGGCGGGGAGTGCGGCAGGACTCATCTGCCACGCCTGTGTCAGGGCGTCCTTCAGCTGGCGCTTCAGCCCCCGCACATTGACGCTATCGGTCCGTCGCGGGTCCAGCGCCTCTTCCAGCATGTGCAGAAACCGTCGACGGGTCACACCGAAGGTCACCAGCAGTTCCCCGGCGGAGGCCCCGCCGAACGGTGCCCATCGGATCGCAAAGCTGATCAGGGATTTCGCCGCCGTGTCGACTGCCTTCGCGCCCTCCATGAGTTCACACTGGCGCAGCGATGTCCGCACCCACCACGCGTCGAAGCGATGCTCGACCTCGCGAGGATGTGTCGAGCGCACATCGATCGAAGCATTCGCACGCTGTGGCGCGGGTCGGACGCCGCCATCCGAATGAGGCTCCGCCGGGCAGACAGCGAATACCGGGAAACGATCCACCCGAGGATGGGGCTCGAATCGCACGCGGACCGGCTGATCCGAAACCGGTGCGACCTCTCCTTCGATCGTCGCGTACACCCATGGGCCCTCGTCGAGTTCCACGATGGCGATCGTCAACGGCACCACCTGGGCGTGCGGACGGCTCACAGTTCGGTGTACGAGCCGCCACGACACGACCGATCCGAGACCCGACGACGGCGACCATTCGAGATCCCAGGACCCACACGACGAACATTCGGCGGTCAGCGGCGGAAACAACTTGTTACAGGGCCCGCAGCGCCGAATCATCATGGTGTTTTCGGCCCCGATGGGCTTGTTGCTGGACTCGTATTTGTGCTCGGACATGGGAACCTCGGTGTGATAGCCATGAATGCTGTCCTCACCGAGCGTCCCGTCCGCGACGGCTGAATACGACGGTAGAATTACCCGGGGTATACCCATTTTTGCCGAGCGGTCCATCCCGACCGACATCGTTTGCCCAGGTCGAGCGTTATCGCACTCGGTGCGCCCGCGCCGTCCATGCGGCTATCTGTGCCCGGGACGAGTAGCCGAGTTTGCACAGGATGTTCTCCAGATGCCGGTCGATGGTGCGCGGCGACAGCACCAGCCGTTCGGCGATCTGCCGGTTGCTCAGACCCTGTGCGACGAACTCGGCCACTTGCCGCTCACGGGTTGTGAGCTCGGTGTTCTGCTGCTCGTCCGGCTCCTGCGCGGTCTGGTTGGGATCGAGTGCGTAGCCGATCGCCTGGGCGTGGTCCAGCGCCGCACCGCGCGCTGTTTCCGCGCGCTGCTCCGCCTGCCGCAGCGACTGGGTGAGAGTGCGCTCGCAGGCCGAGTGCTGTGCGCCCAGCTGTGGTCCGAACGCCGTGATCGAGGTGCCGATGCGTCGCCAGACCGATCCGACCGCGCCCATCAGTCGCGCCGCATGCCGGTATTCGCCGCGGGCGGCGGCGATCCAAGCCAGCAACTCCATCATCAGCGCCGCGCCCACGTGGTCATTGAATTCGCGCTGGATCTCCAATGCGGCGCGCGTCGACTCGACCGCCGTGCCGTAGTCCCCACGGACGTACTGGTCGTGGCCGAGGGCCCAGAGTGAATAGGATTTGGTCCACCGCTCATCCTGCTGGTCGGCCAGTTCGATGCCGCGGCGGGCCGTCGCGCCCGCGCTGCGGTCACCGGCGTGTGCCTGTGCCATGGCGAGTTGGAACAGGGTCATGCAGACCACGTCGTCATCGTCGGAGTAGTCCGCGACGGTCTTCTCGAAGGCCGCGATGGCCGGTGCGAGACGTCCAGGGAACGCTTCCGCCGTGCCGCGCAGACAGCTCACCCAGCCCAGCGAGTGGCGGTCACCCATCGCTGCCGCACCCGCCGCGCATTCGTCGAGCGCCTCGGTGGCCGCTTCGGTGTCGCCGAGCAGCAGCCGCACCCATCCCGCCACCCACAGCGCCGAGACCCGCTCCGGGCAGACGTCATCGGCGACGCGCAGCGCTCTATCGGTCCACCGGCGTCCCTCACCGAGGAACCCGTCGGCGCACCAGTGATAGCGCAGTGCGGTGACCAGTGCCAATGCCTCGCGGGCTGCGGTCGGTGTGCTCGTGGCCCAGTCCAGCGCCGCTTGGAGATTGTCGAACTCGGTGCGCAACTCGGCCAGACCGGCCGCTTGGCCTGGCCCGTTCCAGGCTCCGGCGATCCGCTCGGCGAGCGTGAGGTAATGGTCGCAATGCCGCTTGCACACGGAGTCGGTCGCGTCCCGCTCGGTCAGCCGTTGCCAGCCGTATTCACGGATCGTTTCCAGCATCCGATACCGCGGCGGGCCGTCGGTCGGCACCGGCGCCAGGATCGACTGTGCGACCAGGTGGTCGATCAGGTCCAGAATGCGTTCACGCGGCAGGTCGGGACCGGCGCATACGCCCTCGGCCGCGGCGAGGGTGAATCCGCCGCTGAATACCGACAACCGCGCCCACAGCAGCTGTTCGGTCGGCAGGCACAGCTCGTAGCTCCAGTCGATCAGCGCCCGCAGCGTTCGCTGCCGCGGTACAGCGGCTCGGATAGAGCCGGCCAACAGCACGAACCGATCCTCGAGTCGGTCCAGCACCGCGGACAGCGACAGTGACCGCAGCCGGGCCGCGGCGAGCTCGATCGCGAGCGGAATCCCGTCCAGACGCTCGCAGACCCGCGCCACCACATCCGCGTCACGTTCGGTCAGGGTCAAGTCCGGGCGCACTGCCCGAGCGCGCTCTACCAGCATCGCCGGCGCATCGTAGGCGGCCAGCGCGCCGAGCGTCACCGGATCGTACGGGCTCGGCATCGACAGCGTCGGAACCGTGTATACGTGCTCGCCCGCGACGCCCAGCAACTCGCGACTGGTGGTCATAATGCGCAGGCCGGCACAGGATCGCAGTAGCAGATTGCAGAGCGCGCTGCACGCGTCGACCAGGTGTTCGCAGTTGTCCAGCACTATCAACGCCTGCAGATCGGCCAGGTGCTCGACGAGCTGTTCCTCGATGGTCCGGTTCGATACGTCCACGATCGCCAGGCTGGTCAGCACCGTTCGCGCCACCAAATCGGGATCGCCGACGGCGGACAGATCCACCAGCCATACCCCGTCCGGGAACGACCGGCCGGAAATGGCTGCGACCTCGCTGGCGAGCCGAGTTTTCCCGACTCCGCCCACACCGGTGAGCGTGACCAACCGTGCCGTCGCGAGCAGCTCCCGGACCTCGCGGATCTCCCGTTGCCGTCCGACGAAACTTGTCACCGCGAATGGCAGGTTACCGACCACGCGAGTGGGCCTACTTCGCCCCATGAGACCCAATCTAGCCGTGCCCGGGGCGGTGCGAGGGCACGCTTTGCGAAGGTCGTCTCCGAAGCGATCGCTAACTGATCGAACCTCAGCGAGGGATGCGGTTTGCGTACCGAGCATGCGCGAGCTGCGGATATGGGTGGCGAAGTGGGTGTTTCTACCCATGTCTGTGCACGGCGGATCTGTGACGCTCAGGAAAGCCGTTGTGAGCAGGAGGTCGACCTTGACATCTCACCGAGGGTGCCCGATCGATAAGGGTCGCCAAAAGCGCGAGCTACATTCAAGACAACCAGGAGTCGGCGATGGATAACGTATGCCGCACCGAAGTCGACGGCCTGCGTGTGACATGGCGGTTGATCCAGAATCGGCTGATCTCGATCGTCGCCGTGCACGACGCATACGACGCCGCGCCGGTTCTCTCGTTCGGTCCCGCCGCTTATCCGGACCTCGTGCAAGCACGAGAACTTCATCCGGGACTGACCCAGTTGTGGGACGCGGTTCGCCGCGACTTCTGGAACACACTCATTCCGCCACGCCCGAATAAGGGCAGACAATGGCAATGGTCGTGACGACTGCTGCGCTCCCTGAAGCCTCGTCACCGATCGTTGAACCATCCAATCGGGCCGGTATCGGAACTCGGGTCGCCCATCCGCTGCTGCGCGGCACCGTCGGGTTCGGGTTGGCGACCCTGGCGCTGTTGGGTGGCAACGGTCGATTCGAGCAAATGCTCTGGCTCAGCCGTCTGATCGAGCTACCGGCCGCCGCGCTCGTCCCCCCGAACGGCACCAAACGCCGGACCGTTCAGTTGGGGAACTTCCGCGCCGAATGGTTGTGGCACAACGATCTGCCCGACCCGCGGCAGCAACAAGATTCGGCACTGCTGTACTTCCACGGCGGCGGGTACATCAGCGGCGGCCTGAATACCCATCGGCGCCTCGTCGCCAAAATCGGGCGCGCCAGCGGGATGCCCGCATTCAATGTCGACTACCGACACCTACCAGGCGCGCATTTCACCGAGACTCTCGATGACGCCGTCGCGTCCTATAAATACCTGCTCGAACAGGGATTCCAACCCGAACGCATCATCGTCTCCGGTGACTCGGCAGGCGGCGGACTCGCCTTCGCGCTGGTGCTGGCAATCCGGGAACGCGGGTTGCCGATGCCCGGCGGTCTCTCCGCGATCGCACCGTGGGCCGACTTCGATCCGACGACCCGCAATGCGCACCCCAACCGGCACCGCGATTCCTACATACCCACTCGGATACTGGAAACAATCGCGCGCCGCGGCGTCGCCCTCGATGG
This sequence comes from Nocardia sp. NPDC050412, assembly GCF_044458825.1. NCBI lineage: Bacteria > Bacillati > Actinomycetota > Actinomycetes > Mycobacteriales > Nocardiaceae > Nocardia > Nocardia sp. NPDC050412. The sequence goes on along the minus strand of NZ_JBITIJ010000008.1, from coordinate 183,372 downwards.
CGAACTCGATCCGATGTGGTCGCCGGTCAACCACGACTTCACCGGTCTACCACCGGTGCTGATCCAGGTGGGCTCCACCGAATGCCTGCTGCCCGACGCGGAGCTGCTGGCCCTGCGCTGTGCCGAAGCGAACGTCCCGGTGCGGCTGCAGATCTGGGACCGTGCACCGCACGTCCATCACGTCGCCGCGGATCTGCTCTCCGACGCCCGAGCTGCGATCAACGACCTGGGGCAGTTCCACCGCCAGATCGTGGATTGACGCGCAGACACGGTCCGGTAATCAAGCCGGGTATCTCGGTCCGGGAATTACGGTGCTGTCATGACCAACCCGGAAGAGGCGAGTCCTCGTCGGTCGCGTGTGCGTGTCTGGCTCGCACCGGCGGTCGTGGTGTCGCTGCTGATGGCCTTACTGGCCACGATGTATCTCGCGTATGTCGTCGATCCGTCGAAGCATCTGCACGGCTTTCCGATCGCGCTGGTCGATCAGGACAGCGGGGATGTGATCGGCGGGAAGCCGACCAATGTGGGCAAACAGATCAGCGACGCGCTGGTACAGCAGACTCCGAGCGACAAGATCGATCTGCGGGTGCTCGGCATCAACGAGGCACAGCAGCAGTTGAATTCGGGCAATGTGTACGGGGCGATCGTCATTCCGAGCGATTTCACCAAGCGGCTCGGCGTTTTCGCCACCGCCGGCGTGCTGCCCGGCGATGTCACTCAGCCGATCATCACGGTGTACACCAATCCGCGGTCCGGTGCGTTCTCATCGCAGGTCGTGCAGACGGTCGCCGGTAACGCACTCACGCAGGCGAACCAGACGGTCGGCAAGCAGCTCACCGAGACCGTGCAGACCCAGCTGCGATCATCCGGATCGGCGCCGGAACTGGTCGGCCTCAGTCGGCTGATGTTGGCCAAACCGATCGATGTGGTCGTCACCCCGTTCCATCCACTGCCCTCGGGTACGGGCGGAGGTCTGACGGCCTTCTTCTACACGATGCTGGTGCTGTTGGCCGGATTCACCGGCGCCATGGTGATCAATGGGATGGTCGATTCCTCGCTCGGCTTTACACCGACCGAATTCGGTCCCTGGTACGTGCACTATCCGCCGACGCCGATTTCCCGATTGGGAACGCTGCTGCTGAAATGGGGCGTGATCACCGGCAGCGCGCCGGTTGTGGCCGGGATATTCATGGCGGTCGGGCATTGGCTCGGTATGCCGATCGAGCGGCCGCTGCTGCTGTTCCTCTACAGCGCCTTCGCGATCATCGCGGTCGGCGTCACGGCGCTGTCGATCGTGTCGGCGCTCGGCACCGCAGGGCTGCTGGTCAACCTCATCCTGTTCATCGTGCTCGGTCTGCCCTCCTCCGGTGGCACCATTCCGATCGAGGCGATCCCGAAATCCGTTGCCTGGCTTGCCGATTTCGAACCGATGCATCAGGTGTACCTCGGGATCAGGGCAATCCTGTACTTCAATGCCGACGGCTCGGCCGGACTGAACCGCGCGATCTGGATGACGCTGCTCGGCCTTGTCATCGGGCTCGTCCTCGGCGGTGTCGTCACCCGTTACTACGACCGGAAAGAACTGCACCGCGCACCAGCCAAGAGCTGATGGTCAGTACCAGTGGTGTTGCTGCCAAAATGCCCACGCGCCATCAGGGCTGCCGTAACGGTCGTTCATGTAGTCATAGGTCCAGCGGATTTGGGTGAGCGGGTTGATGCGCCAATCCGCGCCGTGGGTTTGCATTTTTTCGGCGGGCAGTGCTTGGCCGAGGCCGTAGGCGCCGCTTTTCGGATTGATGGCGAAGACGTCCCAACCGCTTTCGTGGGTGATGACGGCGTCGAAGGCCGGGAATTGGTGGAGTGGGACGACTGTCAGGGCGAGGGCCCTGGTGCCCAAGCGGATCAGTGAGGCCGCGAGTCCGACAGTGGTTGTGACAGTGTCGTGTGAGCTGGCCGCGGGCGTGACGGCGGTATCGTCGTCGCTCTCTTCGACGGGCGTGGCAAGGGCGTCATCCAGGCCGTCGGTGGATGTGGTGACGCTGTCGTCCCACGAGTCTGCTGAAGGGGTGACCCTCTCGCCCGGACCGTCTGCGGGGGTGATGGGACTGTCGGGGGCGTCTGCGGGCGTGATGGCGTTGTCGGGGGTGTCGGCGGTTGTGGCGGCGTTGTCGCCCGGACCGTGTGCGGGCGTGATGGCACTGCTGTCAGCGGCATTGGCGGATGCGTTGCCGTTCAGCCCGTTGGCGGATGTGGGGACGCCGCTGTTCGGGTTACTGACGGGCGGGGTGGCCTGTGTGGCGACCCCTTCGGGGAGCGTGGTGGCGCCGTCGTTCAGATCGTCTGCGGAAGTGGTGGCGCTGTGGCTCAGTCCGTCGGTGGGAGTGGTGGTGCTGTCGCCCGGACCGTCGGCGGAGATCGGGGCACTGTTCGGAGCATTGGCGAACGTAACGACGCTGTCGCCCAAACCCTCGGCAACGGCTGGACCGGCACAAACCATGAGGGCACCGACCGCAATGGCGGCCGCGGCAACGCGCAGCATCGATTTCGCTCCTTAGTTGTGTTTGCCTTCCGTATCGATGGGTGTCATGAGCTCGCGTTCACCAGGTCGATGCCATTACCGACAATCGAATCGACGACGATGCTCGGCTGACCGGGTAGCCAACGGTCGAAGGCCACGCGGCGGGCATCGAGGGTGCGCTCACTCTCGGCAACGATTTCCACCCTGAATCCGGCCTTTTCGGCGAGGGACTCGGTGTCCGCGGCGCGCTCGCTGTCGGTGCTGGAGAAGATGGGGCGGTCGTCATTCATCCGGACTCCGGCGTATATGTCCGGGTATGCGGGGCGGGCCTGCTGTGTGAATTCGGCCAGCCGCCGGGCGCTTTCGGCGCGTGCGAGATATTCGTGCGCATCGATTCCCAGGTCACTCTCGACGGCCGCGATCAATCCGGGCGGCAGCGGGGCGCTGGCGGGCTGTGGCGCGGCCGCGGCCGGATACGCGATCGAACCCGCCATTGCCAATGCCGCAGAGCAGTCGAGCGCTGATCGCCGTCTGCGAATACTCGACATCACCGAGCCGTCTCCTGACTACGCGCCGAAGTATTCGATGACGCTATGTCACATGCGCCACAAAACGGACTATTTGCTTACGTAGCGTGTCGGTAGCCGCGCCGGTCGATGTCTCCGATGCTTACGCCGGGCAACTCGCCGACGCGCGGAGAACGTTGAACTACCGACTATGCACCGCTCGGGAGGATCGCACCGACCCATCGCCACACCGCCGACAATAGGAGGAAGCCGAGCTGCTGCTGCGTCTCGGAAGCGTTTTCGTACCGGTTATCGGTGCGTTGCTCGGTTCGATCTTCGCCATCTAGCCATTACAGCCGAACGCGGGTCGGACAAGGCCTCCGGCCCGCGTTCGGGTTTACTATGTCAAGCCGAGTCCGTGGGAAAGGACCGGCCACGATCGCTTCAATTCATCTTCCCAATAACCCCAGGAATGTGTTCCCTCATCGAAGTTGTAGGTAGCCGGAATGTCGAGTGATATAAGCTTCGCCTGCAGATTCTTCATGCAGTAATTGGCGGCTGCTTCGATCACGCCACCGAGCAGAACCTGATTTGTCAGTCCGTCGAGGCCGGGTTCGGCATGCGCCCCGTCCAGCATGTCATATTTTCCGGGCAGGCCATTGCCCGACGAAAGATAGAGGTCGATGCCACGCAATTTATCGGCGTGCAGGTATGGATCATTTTCCGTCCATTCGGGCGAATCGACCGGGCCCCACATGTTATCGGCGTTTCCGCCACCCCAGGCGATCACGAGCTTCAGGAACCTGGAACCGATCGGATCGCTTGTCTGCGCGCAGCCGCTATATGCGGCAGCCGCCCGGTAGAGGTCGGGTCTGGCAATGGGCAATGCCAACACTGTTGCGGTGGAAGCGGAAATTCCCGCGATCGCATTGACTCCGTTGGTGCCCAGTGCGGCATTGATCAGCGGTGGCAATTCATCGGTCAGATAGGTCTTCCATTTATTGCGACCCAGTACCGGGTCGTCCTCGCGCCAGTCGGTGTAGTAACTGAACCTGCCGCCGATCGGCTGGACCAGATTCACATTCTTATCCGACATGAACTGCCGAGCGTCGCTCTGCGCCTGCCAGGACGCGTCGTCCTGGCCACCGCCCGCGCCGTTCAGCAGATACAAAGTCGGCCGTGGAACCGAGCCGTCCGTGGGACGTTGGACCTCGACCGGGAATTCAGCATCCATCGCCGCGGAATAAACCTGTAGTCGGGTATTCCGGTCGTCGATGTACTCGACGTCGGTTATGCGCGAACCATCCTCCGAAACCGTATCGATGGAAATCGTCGCGGACATGGTGACCTGGTCGGCAAATGCCGTCGGCGTGCCTAGCGCCGTACCGACAAGCATCCCCACCAACGCGATGCCGACTACCGATCTGGATACTCCTCCGATTTCGCCCCTGTTCATACCCAAGCTTTTAGCATCGAGTTTCCGGCCGGTGCCGGACCGACACGTCGCCGACGGGTCCGAACCAGGTACGGCCGCGGTGCACCAGCGTTAATATGTCAAGCGCGCCACATCACCCGGATGGCTGGTTGTGTGCGTGGCATTGGGATCGCACCACCTCTGTGTCGGTGCCGCAGCAAGAGTCGGCGACGCGGACCGCGTGACCCGCTCTTCCACGAGTGGTCGGGGACCCGGTGGCTGGAGAAATGCCATGACCCGAACAATGAATTCCGACTTCAGAGCACTGCGATCCGCGATGGGCGGTCCGGTGTTCGCTCCTGCCGACGCGGGTTATGACCATGCCCGATCCATCTGGAACGGTGCCATCGACCGGCGTCCAGCGGTGATCGCGCAATGTCTATCTGCCGAGGATGTGGCCGCGGCCTTGGCTTTTTCCAGGGACCACGACCTCGAGGTGGCCGTGCGCGGCGGTGCCCACGCCTATAGCGGCACGGCCGTCGGCGACGGCGGCATCATGATCAATCTCGGCGTGCTGAACAGCGTCGTTGTGGATCCGGCGACCAGTAGCGCCCGGGTCGGTGGCGGCGCGACCATGGCGAATATGGATGCCGCGACCCAGGCGTTCGGACTGGCCGTGCCCGGCGGGGTGATCAGCGATACCGGCGTCGGTGGCCTCACCCTCGGTGGCGGCATGGGTTGGCTGACCCGCGTAGCCGGACTGTCGATCGACAATCTCATCTCGGCGCAGGTCGTACTTGCCGATAGCCGCATTGTGCGGGCGTCCGAGACCGAGAATTCGGATCTGTTCTGGGCACTGCGCGGTGGTGGCGGGAACTTCGGCGTCGTCACCGAATTCGAATATCGCGCGCATCAGGTCGGGCCCGAAGTGCACGTCGGGTTCTTCTTCTGGCCACTGACGGAAGGGGCTGAGGCACTCCGTCTGATTCGTGATTTCATTCCTGCGATGCCGCCCAGGTCGGGCGTGCTGGTCGCCGTCGGGTTATCCGCGCCGTCGGAGCCCTTCGTGCCCGATCAGTACCACTTCGTGCCGGGCCATGCCCTTATTACCGCCGGTTGCGGTTCTGCCGAAGAACACGCCGAAATGCTGGCGCCGATCCGCGATGCGCTCACCCCACTCTTCGAATTCATTACCCCGATGCCCTTCACCGGATTGCAGTCGATGCTCGATGCGTCGGCGCCGTGGGGCATTCACGGATATGAGAAGGCGCTCGATCTAGACGACTACTCCGACGAAGTGATCGCGGTCTTGGCCGAGCAGGCCGGGAAGAAGACTTCGCCGCTGTCGTTCATGCCGATCTTCACACTCGACGGCGCCTTCACCGCCGTCGGCGAGGAGGACACCGCATTCGGCGGCGCGCGCTCGGCACACTACGTCTGCAATATCGAAGCCGCCGCCCCCGACGCCGAGATATTGGCCGCCGACCGGGCGTGGGTGCGCTCGACCTGGGAAGCGCTGTGCCCCTTCGCCTCCAACCAGGGCGGGTACGTCAACTTCATGGCGGAGGCGGGCGAGGACCGGGTTCGCGCATCCTACGGACCTGCGAAATACGCGAAATTGGCCGATATCAAGTCCGAATACGACCCAGGGAACGTCTTCCACCGCAACGCCAATATCAAGCCGGGCTGACCCGACGGGGGAGTTTGGCCCGGGATGGTCGGGCAATTACCGGGGATGTCACCGCTGCCGACCGGTGGCTTTCGAGGGCGACGAGAAGGGAGCCGGACGATGGGTTTCGCCGAGCAACAGCAGGACGTCCCAGGTGTGCAGACACTGATGAAACCGGTGCCGGACTGCGGTGAACGCAGTTATCGCGGCAGCGGCAAGTTGACCGGGAAGGCAGCGGTCATCACCGGCGCGGACAGCGGTATCGGCCGAGCGGTGGCGATCGCATTCGCCCGCGAAGGCGCCGACGTGGTGATTTCCTACCTCAACGAGCACGATGACGCGCGCGAGGTCGCCGAATTCGTCCGCGAGGCCGGCCGCCGAGTCGTCACGATCGCGGGCGACGTAGCCGAGCCCGAACACTGCCGAGCGGTGATCAACGCCGCGGTCGCGGAATTCGGGAAGGTGGATGTCTTGGTGAGCAATGCTGCCTACCAGATGACCCACGAGACGGTCGAGGAGGTCAGCGACGAGGAATTCGACTACACCTTCCGGGTGAACGTGAACGCTTACTTCGCACTGGTGAAGGCCGCATTGCCGCATATGGCCCCGGGATCGTCGATCATCGGCAGTTCCTCGGTGAATTCCGATATGCCCTCGCCGACGCTGGCGCCCTACGCCGCGACCAAGGCCGCCATCGCGAATCTGTCGGCCAGTCTGGCACAGCTGTTGGGCCCCAAGGGAATCCGGGTCAACAGCGTGGCACCGGGCCCGATCTGGACCCCGTTGATCCCGTCGACGATGCCGCCGGAGAAGGTGGCGAATTTCGGTGACAACACCCCACTCGGCCGTGCCGGACAACCCGCCGAGCTCGCCCCGACCTATGTGCTGCTCGCCAGCGACGACGGAAGCTACATCTCCGGAGCGCGTGTCGCGGTCACCGGTGGCCGGCCGATTCTGTGAGCTGGATGCCCGCGGCGGCGGTTTGAACAGCGGTTGTTCGGCGGCGGGTGTGCCGCAGATCATCTGCGTCGATGCCGCACATGTCGGCGGCGCGCTGCGGAGTCCAGCCGGATTCGGCCGCAGCGAGATCGTCGACGTCGACCGTATGTGCAGATCAGCTTCTGATTCGGTCGTCACGTGGCGCGGATCCCGGGGCCCGCGCATTGACCGCTGCCTATCAGTTGTTCAGTAATTGGTCCCATTGCGGCGTCGAGGGTGCGGTTCGCGATTTCGTTGGCGTGTTCGTTTCGGGCGTGGGCATGTCGGTGGTTGTGCGTCAGTAGTTGTTGCCGTTGCGGCGCGGGTCTCGTCGAGGGTGTGGTTTGCGATTTCGTTGGCGTGTTCGTTTCGGGCGTGGGCATGTCGGTGGTTGTGCGTCAGTAGTTGTTGCCGTTGCGGCGCGGGTCTCGTCGAGGGTGTGGTTTGCGATTTCGTTGGCGTGTTCGTTTCGGGCGTGGGCATGTCGGTGGTTGTGCGTCAGTAGTTGGTTCCCGTTGCGGCGCGGACCTCGTCGAGGGTGTGGTTTGCGATTTCGTTCGCGCGTTCGTTTCCGGCGCGCAGGACGGTGCGGACGAACTCCGGGTCGCGGGCGAGGTCTGCGCGACGTCGGCGGTGTGCGGCGAAGTAGTCGTTGACCGCGTCGGTGGTGAATTTCTTGAGGGCTCCGGCTCCGGCATCGCCGATATCGGCGGCGAGGGTTTGTTCGTCGATGCCGGTGCAGCGTGCCGCGGTGGTCAGTAGGGCGCAGATGCCGGGGCGGTGTTCGGGGTCGAAGGTGATAGTCCGGTCGGCGTCGGTCTGGGTGCGGCGGATGACGGCGGCGGTTTGGTCGGCGGTCATCGAGAGGGCGATCGCATTGCCGTAGCTTTTCGACATCTTTCGTCCGTCGAGGCCCGGAATTTCGGGAGTCGCGGTCAGCAGAGGTTGCGGCTGCGGGAAGGTGTGGCCGTAGCGTTCGTTGAAGCGGCGGGCGATCACCCTGGTCAATTCGATGTGCGGCAGGTTGTCCTTGCCGACGGGGACCAGATTTCCCTTGCAGAACAGGATGTCGGCGGCCTGATGGACCGGGTAGGTCAGCAGTAGTCCGCTCAATGCGCGCCCTGCCGCGGCGTGTTCGGCCTTGACCGTGGGATTTCGATGTAGTTCGGCCTCGGTGACCAGACTCAGGAAGGGCAACATCAGCTGGTTGAGTGCGGGGACTGCCGAATGGGTGAAGATCGTCGCGCGGTTCGGGTCGACGCCTGCGGCGAGGTAGTCGAGAACGGCGTTGTAGACGTTGTCGCGGACGGGGCCGATGCCGTCGCGGTCGGTGATGACCTGGTAGTCGGCGAGGATGACGAAGGTATCGACGCCGAGATTGTGCAGCCGTACTCGTTCGGCGATCGTCCCGAAGTAGTGGCCGAGATGCAGCGGGCCGGTTGGTCGTTCGCCGGTGAGGACCCGGTATCGGCTGGGATTGGCCGCGATGGCGTCTGCGAGTGCGTCACTGCGGTCGCGGGTGGCGGAGTAGGAATTCAACGTGGGGCTCCTGGACGATCGAGGGCCGTACGAAACCTCGTTCCGCGCAGGAACATTCACGGGCCGCGTACAGCCCGTGGACATGGTTGATCAGGGCTGCTGAGGCAGCCGACGCCAGATCCGTCGAATGGTGATCACCCGTCGAAGATAACAACCGTGACCAGTGGCGTTCAAGGAATTTTCTGCTGGGGCCGGGCGCCGTTGACCAGCCCCAGCAGAGGTTCGGGTCAGCCCGCGGCGGCCGTGCGTGGGTTGGCGCGCTGGACCACGTCGGCGAGCAGGGTATTGAAGCGGTCGGCGGCCTCGATATTGCCGAGGTGGCCGGTCGGCCAGACCTGGTAGTCGGCGAGATGACCCGCTTCGGACAGGGCCTCGACGATCGGGCGGGACATGCGTTCGGGCAGCAGGTGATCCTCCGCGCCCGCGATGACCGTGGTCGGCACCGTCAGGTGCTTCGCGGCGTCGCCCAGGTCCAGGCTGCCGATGGCGGCGGCGTGCAGGCCGCGGGTGAGCGGGCGACACGAGCGGACGATGCCGAGCGCGAAGTCAACCTCGTCACGGGTGGCGGGCTTGGACATCACCCGGGCCTTGAAGACCGCGCTGACCGGCCAGCCGCCCGGCAGCGGAATCGGCGCGCTGAGTGCGGTTTCCGCGATAACGAGCGGCACGCGGACGCTGGCCCCGAGTACGGTCAACGGCCGCTTGGCCACCATGAGCGGCTTGTTGAACAGCGGCAGCAGATCGGTTTCGTAGCGGATATCGCTGGCCGCGGTGTTAGCCATGACGACGGCGCAGGCGCGTCGAGTGACCTGTTCCGGATAGCGAGATGCCCACGCCTGCAAGGTGATTCCACCCATGCTGTGCCCGACGAGGACGGCGCGCTTGCCGAGTGGGACAGCTGCCTCGAGCACGGCTTCGAGGTCGTCGGCCAGCGTCTGTGCGCCCGGGCCGGTGCTGCCGAGGGTGCTCTCGCCGTGGCCGCGCTGATCGTAGGCGAGCACGCGGTAGCGGTCGGCGAAGGCGTTGATCTGCGGATTCCAGTACTCGATGCAGCAGCTCCAGCCGTGGATCAAGACGATGACATCGCCGTCGGCGGGACCGTAGGCATGGACCCTGAGTTTGGCCCCGTCCACGGTGGTTACCGGGATTATCTCGGGGGTGGCGGCGGGCTTGTTGAGCGACGCGGTCCGGTATGTCCGGGACCGAAGTCCGGCACGGTAGGCGGCGGTCAACGGTTCGTCTCCGCGCACTTCAGCCAGCGTCCTCATCGACTTGACCAGCATTTGAGCACTCCTTTGTGTCTGCCGCCACAGTACAGTGCAAGCTGAGTGCTTGCTACTGCTAGCGCTCCCAGTGGCGGAATCCTGGCTCTATCGGGTGGATACCCGAAATTAGGTCGGCCAATAGTCTGTCGTGAAGAAACATGAGCACGAGCCGCTTCTTCTTGGATATCGCCGGTGCCCGAGCCGCCCGTTACCCACGCCGTCGTGCCCTGTCGCCCCCAATCGCGGTCCGACCCACGGTCGCCGGTTCTCGGGCGTCGACGACGGGTGCAGCTGGCGCCAGCCTGCGGCGGCCGAAGCTCGGCTGGAGGCGAGGAAGCCGGCGATAACCTCGGGCATCACCAGGCGGACCGGATCGTCCGGGTGGAAATCTCCGGGACATCGCGGCGATTGGGAGCGCGAACGAAAACGACCACGGATGAACGGTCTCCGGCGTCCATTTCGACCGCGACCGAGCCGGAGAAATCGCTGTCCGGCGTACCAGCGGTCCACCGTGTAGCGGGGACGAGCTGTGGCGGGGGTGGGGCGGCCGCGGCTACCGTTGGTGCTTGTGGAGATGAGGCATGCGGTATCGGTCGCACATCAAGGACCGGAACAGCCGAGGCGTATCGGGCTGCGCGCCATGGGGTGGCCGCTGGTGGCGGCGGGCGTCGGTATCGGAGTCGCGACCCTGCTGCATTTCCGCGATCCGCACGGCGAAGGCTCCTACGGAATCTGCCCGGTGTACGCGCTGACGGGGTTGTATTGCCCCGGCTGCGGCGGCATGCGCGGCATGCACAATCTGACCGACGGCCGAATTCTCGATGCGGTACACAGCAATCTGCTCGTGCTGCCGCTGGTGCTGGCCTTCGTGCTGTGGATCGGTGACTGGTCGATCCGCGCCTGGCGCGGCGAACGGATGCGACTACCTCGGATCAGCCGCACCACGATGTGGCTTTTCTTCGCGCTGCTCATCGGGTATTCGGTGCTGCGAAATACGCCGTGGGGGACCTGGCTCACGCCGGTCTAGCCGTTTTTCAGGAAGGCTTCATATATGAGTGATTCGTTGAAGGAACGCGTGCGGGCGAAACTATTGCGCCAGCTCGAAGAGGACGGCATCCGGGACCAAGAGCAGGACGACCCGCGCGAGATCTCGGTCGGTGCCGATCTGGACGCACTCGACAGCGTCGCCGAAGACGATCCGCTGGTCGAAGAACTCGCGGCGCGCTACCTGGTTTTCTAACGCGAGGTCGAATTAGCCTGCCCACCGGAGGGCGGCAATTGCGGCAGCGGCTCGGAAAGCAACCATGCGTCCCACAGCGACCGTAGCGGCACCAGACTGTAATGGCCGGCCAGATCGGTGAACTCCTCGGTGCTCACCGACGCGTGCCGATAGCGAATCGTCCACTCGCGCAATAGATCCCAGAAGGCAAGCTCCCCGATCTCCAACCGCAGCGCATGCAGGGTGAGCGCGCCGCGCTTGTAGACGCGATCGTCGAACATGCGCTGCGTGCCCGGATCACCCACGATGATGTCCTGCGGCTGCCGGAACAGATTGTGCCGGGCAGCGCGCGCCAGCTGATCGGCGGTCGGCCCGCCCGCTGCCTCCGACCAGATCCACTCGGCATAGCAGGCGAAGCCCTCGTGCAGCCAGATATCACGCCATTGCCGGATGGTCAGGCTATTGCCGAACCACTGGTGCGCGAGTTCATGTGCGACCAGGCGTTCCGCGCCGCGGCGGCCGTCGCAGTGGTTGGCGCCGAAGATGGAAATGCCCTGCGCTTCGATCGGGATCTCCAGCTCGTCATCGGTGATCACGACGGTGTAGGCCTCGAACGGGTATGGGCCGAACTTCTCGGTGAACAGCTCCATCATCTTCGGCTGGCGCTCGAAGTCGTGTTCGAAATTCGCGCGCAGTCGCGGCGGGACCACGGCCTGCATCGGCACCGAACCGCGCGGGCTGCCGATGCGGTGTTTGCGGTACGGCCCGATTTGTATGGTGGCCAGATAGCTCGACATCGGTTCGGGCTGTTCGTAGACCCAGGTGGTCTGGCTGGCCTTGGTCTGCTTGCGCAGCAGGGTGCCGTTGGCCAGCGCGTAGTACGGGGTGTCGGTGGTTATCGAAATCCGGTAGCTGGCTTTGGAACTCGGGTGATCGTCACAGGGGAACCAGGATGCGGCGCCATTGGGCTGACTGGCGACCAAGGCACCCTCGGTCAGTTCCTCCCAGCCGACCTCGCCCCACGGCCCGCGCACCGGCTTCGGTATGCCCGCGTACTGGATGACCAGGCCGAGTACCCCGCCCGCCGGAATCCGCTGCTGCGGGGTGATCACGAGTTTGCCGTGTTGATGGGTGTACTTCGCGGCCTTGCTCCCGTTGACGAAGACCTTGGCGACGGTGAGCGACTGGGACAGGTCGAATGCGAAACGCTCTCGGACGGCGGTAGTCACCGCGGTGATCTCGGCGCGGCCCGCCAGTCGGTTGCTGGCGAGCTTGTAGGTCAGCTCCAGTTCGTACCGCGATACCCGATAGCCGCGATTTCCGTTCTGCGGTAGGTATTCGTCGATGGGCTCTTCGTAGAACTTGGCCCGCATCAGCTGGCCGCTCCGGCCTCGCTCGGCCTCGGCACCGGACTGGACCACGGCGCGATCGGATTGCCCCACCAGCGGGTGGACGGCGGCACGGTGTCACCGCGCATGACCAGCGAGGCAGGGCCGATGGTCGCGCCGGCGCCGATGCTCGCGGCGGGCAGGGCGACGCAGTGCGGTCCGAGGGTAGCGCCCGCGTCCAGGATCACGGTGTCCATGGCCATGATTCGATCGTGGAAAAGGTGGGTCTGCACCACGCAGCCGCGTTCCACGGTCGCGCCGTCACCGAGTGTCACCAGGTCCGCCTCCGGTAGCCAATAGGACTCGCACCATACCCCGCGGCCGATCTTGGCGCCGAGTCCACGAAGCCACAGATTCAGTACGGGGGTGCCGGTCGCGGCGCGCGCGAACCACGGCGCGGCAACGGTTTCGACGAAGGTGTCGGCAACCTCGTTGCGCCATACGAACGAACTCCACAGCGGATGCTCCTCGGCGCGAATTCGCCCGACAAGCAACCACTTCGCGGTGACCGCACTTGCCCCCGCGATCGCACCGGCGGCCATCAGCACCAGACCGCAGAGCAGTCCGGCGACAAAGTATCCGGCCGATTCCGCGATCCAGGCCAGCGTGAACAGCACGCCGAGGCCGATGGCGAAGGTCACGAGCACCGGGAGCAGTCGGCAGGTTTCCACGATGCCGCGGAACACCTTCAGCCGCAGCGGTGGCTCGAAGGTGCGTTCGGTATCGCCGGTTTCGGAGGCGCGGCGCAGTCGCACCGGGGGGCTGCCGAGCCAGGACGAACCGGCCTTGGCCTTGGACGGTGCCGCCGAAAGCACCGCGACCAGGCCGTTTTTCGGCACTCGTCGACCGGGTGCGGTCATACCGGAATTGCCGAGGAAGGCGCGCTTGCCGACCTTCGCATCACCGATGTGCAGCCAGCCGCCGCCGAGTTCGTAGCTGGCGATCATGGTGTCGTCGGCGAGGAATGCACCGTCGGCGACCGTGGTGAATTTCGGTAGCAGCAGCACCGTGGACGCCTCGACGCTCTTACCGACCTTCGCGCCGAGCAGGCGCAGCCACACCGGGGTCAGCAGGCTGGCGTAGAGCGGGAACAGGAAGGTGCGCGCCGAATCCAGCAGCCGCTCGGTGGCCCAGGCCTGCCAGCCGACCCGGCTGCGGACGGGATGATGTCCTTCGATGAGTCCAATGCTGAGCAGCCGGACTGCGATGAGGGTGGCCACGGTGTAGACGGCGAGGCTGAGCAGCGTTGCGACGGGCAGGATGGCGAAACCCTCTGCGAGTGCACCCGCGAGTGTGCGGGCATCGCGAATGAACCAGGCAATGAATGCACCGCCCGCGGCCAAACCGAGAATGGGCATGGCCGCCAATGCCATCGAGGTCACGCCGAAAATCGCGACCCAGTGCGCGGCCCTCGCGGGAGTGTGTGCCGGCCAACGATGCTGGGCCTTACCGACTTTCGTGGCGGGCGAGCCGGCCCACTCCTGTTCGGCCTTCACCTTGCCCGATACCGACGATCCGGCCGCGATCTCCGCATTCTTGCCGATTTTGCTGCCGGGTAACAGGATCGAGCGCGCACCGATCACCGCGCCCGCACCAATGGTGATCGGGCCGATGTGCACCACATCGCCATCGATCCAGTAGCCCGACAGGTCGACCTCGGGCTCGACACTGCAGCCGTCGCCGAGTTCGAGCATGCCGGTGACCGGCGGCAGGCTATGCAGATCGACGCCCTTGCCGATCTTCGCGCCGAGTGCCCGCGCGAAGGGCACCATCCACGGTGCACCGGAGAGACTCTCCGCACCGCTGGCCTCCGAGAGCCGGACCGCCGCCCACAGTCGTAGGTGTTCCGATCCGCCGCGCGCGTAACTGCCGGGCCGCACGCCGCGCAGCAGAATCCGAGCGCCGCTCGCGCAGATCACCATGCGACCGGGCGGTGAGATGAAGATCAGGAAGGCGACCAGCGTCCACCACCAGGACAGATGCGGCAGCCAGGGCAGCGAGCCGGACCAGCCCGCGATATTGCCGACGATGGCCAACCAGGTGAGCCACTGTAGGCCGGTGAGCGTGGTGAGCGGGACGGTGGCCAACACCTGGGCCCATTGGGCGCGCAGTGGCGTCGGGCGCACGATCCGTTCCTCGACAGCGGCGCTCGGCGAGGTCTCATCGAGCAGTTCGGCCAGCGCGCCGAGACGTGGATGGTCGTAGAGATCGGCGACGGTAATGCGCGGATAACGTTCGCGCAGTGCGGTGACCAGCTGTGCCGCCGAGAGCGAGCCGCCGCCGAGGTCGAAGAAGTCGATATCCGGACCGGTGACCTCGGCACCCAGGATCGAATCCCACAGTCCGGCAATCCATTGCTCGGTTTCGGTGAGTTCGCCGGTCACGGTGTCGGTTTCGGAGGTGTTCGGCAGCGGCCACGGCAGGGCATCGCGGTCGACCTTGCCCGAGGTGCGGGTGGGCAGGTCCGAGACGATGGCGAGTCGGGGAACCAGCGGTGCCGGAAGTTGTTCGGCGAGTTGAGCTCTCGCGGCCCTGAGGTCGAAATCGGGTGCGGTGCCGGTCAGGTAGCCCAGCAGGACTTTGTTGCCCGCCTTGGTGGTTCGGATCGCGGCCGCGGCCCCGGTGACGCCGGGTAGGTGCTGTAGGGCATTGTCGAGTTCGCCGAGTTCGATGCGGCGGCCGCCGAGTTTGATCTGATCGTCGGCGCGGCCGAGGAAGATGAGACCAGCGCTGTCTTTGCGCACCAGATCGCCGCTTCGGTAGGCGCGGTCCCAACCGAGTGACGGTAGTGGAGCGTATTTTTCGGCGTCCTTGGCCGGATCGAGGTAGCGGGCCAGGCCGACTCCGCCGATCACGAGTTCACCGGATTCGCCCTCGTCCACCGGGTTTCCGGCGGCGTCGACAACGGCCAGATCCCAGCCGTGCAGCGGCAGTCCGATCCGGACCGGGAAGCTGCCGTCCAGCAGTGCCGCACAAGCAACGACTGTCGCCTCGGTGGGGCCGTAGGTATTCCAGACCTCACGTTCGGTATCTGATTCGCGGCGTTCGCGGGGCCCTATGTGGTCACGCTCCGCTACCTCCTCCGGGCCCGGCGCTCGCGCCGCGGGGCTTCCGGCAAGGCGTTCGGCGAGTTCGGGCGGTACCGCCTCGCCGCCGAAGATCAGCAGCCGGACCGGCTCGAGTGCCTCGGCGGGCCAGGTCGCGGCAAGGGTGGGGACCGTCGAGACGACGCTGATTTCGTGTCGGACCAGCCAGGGACCGAGATCCGCGCCGGTGCGGACCAGGGCGCGCGGTGCCGGGACCAGGCAGGCGCCATTGCGCCAGGCCAGCCACATTTCCTCACACGAAGCATCGAAGGCGACCGAGAGTCCGGCCAGGACCCGGTCGTCCGGACCGATCGGGGCATCCGGCAGGAACAGGCGCGCTTCCGCGTCGACGAAGGCGGCGGCATTGCGGTGGGTGACGGCGACGCCCTTCGGGGTTCCGGTGGATCCGGAGGTGAAGATGATCCAGGCATCGTCGTTGGGTGTGGGACGAACGGTCGATGCCTCGCGGGACTCGGGCCGTTCGACGGCTATCGGCTCGATGCCTGCCGCGGTCACGATCGCGGTGACGCGGGCCTCACCGAAGACGAGTCGGGCGCGTTCCTCCGGGTCATCGGCGTCCACCGGGACGTAGGCCGCACCGGCGAAAAGAATGGCCAGAATAGTGACGTAAAGCTCATGTGTGCCGGACGGCAGGCGCACGCCGACGCGGTCGCCGGGGCGCACACCCGCCGCGGTCAAGCGCACGACTCCGGCGTCGATTTCGGTCAGCAATTCGGTGTAGCTGAGCACTACCCGACCGTCATCGATGGCGGGCGCCTCCGGATGGGCCGCCGCGGTGCTGTTCAGGATGTCGACAAGGGTCCTGGCCTGCGGCGCGAGTGCGCCGCACAGCAAGGGATCGGGTGTGCGGAGCCCGTTCACGGGGTCCGTGCCCGCCGCGGTGTCGACCTGCGGCCGCAGCATCACGTCGTGCCCACCTCTCATAGACCTGCCTAGCGCTTCCTCGTTGTTGTTTCACAGCAGGGTTACCAGTGGGCAAACGCCACGGTGACCAACTTTCTACGGTACCTGCGCCCTATCGCCTCAAACCTCTTCGCCGAGCGCCTTCAGCGCCAGGCGGTGCAGCGTGCGCCGCTCGTCCTCGTCGAGTCGGTACAGCACCCGCTCGGCGGCCTTTTCGATGAGCTCATCGGTCTTGCGGCGCTCGGCGCGCCCGGACTGGGTGATAGACAGCCGGTATTTGCGCCGGTCCATCGAATCGCGGGTGCGGATGACGAATCCGGCCTCCTCCAGGCCGTCGATGAGCCGGACCACCTCGCTGCGGTCGATGCCGAGAGCGGTGGAGACCTGCTGCTGGGACAGATCGTCGAACTCCTCCAGGCAGACCAGCACCCAGTGTTCGCGCAATGACGTGCCCATCTCGGCGTGAACGGCCTTGTGCAGCTTGCCGAGCGCGTACGTCGGGAAGCGGAGCAGGCCGCGAGGGTAAATGTGGTCAGCGGGCATTCGGTAATTATATCTATTGTTGAGGTGCCAGATTGTTGATAACCTCCGCAATCTAGGTTGTCTACAAATAGCGGAGGATCCATGTCGGATACTCGAACGGCCGTCGCCGCCACCGCACCCGCACTCGAACCCATTCCCGCGCGGGTATGGCGGGTGGCCGGTGTGGTGGTCTTCGGCGCCGTCATGAGCATGTTGGACACGTCGCTGGTGAATATCGGGCTGAACTCGATCGCGACGGATCTCGGTGCGGCACTGGACAGTGCCCAGTGGATCGCGAGCGGCTATCTGCTCGCACTCGCCGTCACGCTGCCGCTGTGCGGTTGGCTGGGGCGGCAGTTCGGAATGGACCGGGTCTGGTTGACCGCGCTCGCCGGGTTCACGGTGACATCCGGACTGTGTGCGCTGGCTCCGAATATCGGCTGGCTCATCGGTTTTCGGATCGCGCAGGGCCTGACGGCGGGGCTATTGGTGCCCGCTGGGCAGACGCTGCTCGGTCAGGTCGCGGGACCGCAGCGGCTGGGCCGGGTGATGAGTGTGGTCGGTATCGCGGTGGTCGCCGCACCCGCGATCGGGCCGACCATCGGCGGTGTCATGCTGGCGAATCTGGATTGGGAGTGGTTGTTCCTGATCAATATCCCGTTCGGGCTGGTGGCGTTCGTGCTGGGGCGTCGGGTATTGCCGCGGGCGCAGGCGTCGGGCAACGGCGGCAGATTCGATGCCATCGGGTTCGCATTGATCGGGGTCGGGCTATCGGCGTTGGTTTATGGACTGGGTGAATTCGGTAGTCGCGGTAGCATTTCCGCGCCGACGGTGTCGGTGTCGGTGGTGGTCGGGGTGCTGGCGCTCGGGCTGTTCGTGGCACGGTCGGTGCGCGGTGGGCGCCTGCTCGATGTGGGACTGTTCCGGCATCCGGTATTCGCGACGGCGAATGTGGCGAATTCCTTCGCCGGTGCGTCACTTTTCGGGTCAATGCTGTTGCTGCCGTTGTACTTTCAGGTACTGCATCATGACGGTCTCATCGCGACGGGGTTGCTGCTCATGTCCTTCGGGATCGGTGGCATCATCGCGCTGCCCGTCGGCGGTCGGTTGACAGATCGGTACGGCGGGGGAGTGGTCGCGGTGGTCGGCAGTGCGGTAACCGTAGCGGTCACGGTGCCGTTCGCGCTCGGCGATGCCTCTATGAATCCTGTTGTCGTACAGGTACTTCTGTTGATCCGCGGCATGGCGACCGGCTTGACCGGGGTGCCGATCGTCGCCGCGGCTTACGCCTCGGCGCGGCCCGAGCAGTTGCCCGATGCGGCAGCGTTCGTGAATATTCTGCAGCGGGTCGGCGGGTCGATCGGAGCGGCATTGCTCGCGGTGGTGCTGTACCGTGCGGCCGATGCCGGATTGTCGGTGGATGCCGGATTCCGGCAGGCGTTCTGGTGGCTCACCGCCGCCTCCGTCATTTCGTTGGTAGCGTCGCTATTGCTGTGGCGCAAGGAGATTCAGCCTAAGCTGTGATGCTGTGCGCCGGGTCGGTGGATATCCGGCCCGGCGCGTTACGCGGCCGAGGCGGCGGTCCCGATGCCGAGCGTGGCGAGGATGGCCGCGCTGATCTGCTCGAGCCGATCGCGAACCCGGGGGCGCCGCAACATGGCAACCGCCCGGGACGCCAGCAGGGCCAGCAGGATCATTTCGACGGCGGCAATGGAGCATTCGATGGCCCCGAGCGCGAGGGTGTTCAAAAACGTGACATCGGTGAGGAATTGCGGCAGTACCGCCAGATAGAACAGTCCGACCTTCGGGTTGAACATGCACGACACCAAGCCAGCGGCGAATGCTGAGCGAATCGAGGTCGGAGCCTGTGTGGCCGACTGTCCGGACGTCGCGGCGGTGTCTTGCCTGCGGTGATCGATCAGCGCCCGAATTCCCAAGTACACCAAATAGATTCCGCCGATGACCTTGAGCGTCCGGTAGGCCGTCGCGGATTGCTCCAGCAGTGCGGCGACGCCGGCCGCGACCACGACTGCCCACACGATCCCGCCCAGTGCCGAGCCGATCGCCGCGGCGATGCCGGGTCGCGCGTCCACGATCGAGAATCGCAGCACCAGGAACGAATCCGGGCCGGGCGTAATCGACAGCAGGATGCACAGGCCGACAAAGCTGAGCAACAGGGAGAGCGTCACCTCTCGATCAGACCGCACATCACTCGGCATTGCAAGGTTATTTATTCTACTGCATGTGTATGCAGCCAAGACGCGGTTGACAGGGCGGTGGGACATCTGCCAATCTCGGTTCAGGTCATGAGTACCAGCGTCAAGCCCCGGCTAGCTGGTCGGCAACCCTCCTCCGCGGTGGGGTGCTCCGGGTGACGACCGGGCCGCAGCCCGACCGGGTGCGGCAAGCGCGGACTCGGATGATCACCGGATTTCGGGTCCCAAAGCCGATGGGATTTTGTGATGACCGCTGTAATCGATCAGAGCTGTGCCGCCCTCGCCCGGGTCTCCGGCGACGACCTCCAGGTGCCGCTCGTACAGGGCGGAAAGACCACCTACGCGAACTTCGACTATGCCGCAAGCGCACCGGCATTGGCGCAGGTCACCGATCGGGTGCAGCAGTTGCTGCCGTTCTACGCGAGCGTGCACCGAGGTGCCGGTTACGCTTCGCGGATCTCCACCGAGTGCTATGAGGCCGCGCGCGGTTCGGTCACCCGGTTCCTCGACGCCGCCGACGACCAGGTCGTGGTGTTCACCCGCAACACCACCGATTCGCTGAATCTGCTCGCCGCCTGCGTACCCGGCGACACCGTGGTGCTGGATATCGAACATCATGCGAACTTCCTGCCCTGGACCCGCCACGGCCGTCGCGTCGTCAAGGCCGCGGCGACCGTCGACGAGACGATCCGCCAGCTGATCGCCGAATTGTGCAGTAAGCCAGCCGCATTGCTCGCGGTGACCGGTGCTTCCAATGTGACCGGTGAGGTGCTGCCGCTCGAGCGCCTGGCCACCATCGCACACCAGTGCGGTGCCCGTATCCTGGTAGATGCCGCGCAGCTGGCACCGCACCGTCGAATCAGTCTGCGCTCCACCGGAATCGACTACCTCGCTTTTTCCGGCCACAAGCTCTACGCACCGTTCGGCGCTGGAGTGCTTGTCGGACGCCGGGATTGGCTCGATGCCGCCGAACCGTATCTGGCGGGCGGCGGTGCGGTCCGCGAGGTCACCACCACCAATGCGGAATGGGCGGCCGCGCCGCAGCGTCACGAGGCCGGTTCGCCGAATGTCCTGGGTGCGGCCGCACTCGCCGCCGCATGTGACGCGCTGTGCGCGATCGATCCGAAAACCCTTGCCGTGCACGAGCGACGGCTCGCTGATCGCCTGCGCGCCGGGCTGTCCGAAATTCCCGGTGTCAACCTGCTGCGCATCTGGGACGACAGCCCCGACACCGTCGGCATTGTCGCCTTCACCCTGGACGGATTCATCCCCGGCCACGTCGCGGCCTACCTCTCCGCCGAACACGGAATCGGCATTCGCGACGGCCGCTTCTGCGCCCACCCGCTGCTCGAGCGCCTAGGCCTCGACGGTGCCCTGCGCGCCAGCATCGGCCTCGGCACCAGCTCCGACGATGTGGATCGGCTGGTCGAGGCCATCGCGACTCTGGTCGACAAGGGTGCGTCGTGGAATTACGCCAGCACCGACGGAGTTTGGAATCCGACACCCGAGACCCGCCCCTTCGCCCGCCCCGATTCCACAGATGGTGCCGCGCCCTGCTCGATCGGCTGATCGGATCCCCCTCGGACTTCGCAGCGTTGCCGGGCAGGCGAATCCGCCCGGCCGCGCTCAGTCTTCGAGCGAGGTCGGGCGGTAGTAGCGGCCGCGGTAGTAGAGCAGCGGAGCGGCGCTGGGCTGTTCGTCGGTTCTGTCGTGGACCCGGGTGACCAACCCGACGACGAAGGTGTGATCGCCGATGGGGATCAGCTGTTGGATGGTGGCGCGGATCCAGATGGGCGTGCCGTGCAGCACGGGCTCGCCGGTGTCCAGGGTGGTCCAAAGTGAGCGATCGCTGAAGCGTTGATCGGCGGTGCGGGCGAAGCGCTTGGCCAGCTCGTGCTGATGTTCGCCGAGGAAATGGATCACCACGGAGTCGGCCGCCTGCAATGCCGTCAGGCTCGACGAAGTGTGGGCGATATTGAAGGAGATCAACGGGGGTTCGAGGGACAACGAGGCGAAGGAGGTCGCGGTGAAGCCGACCGGGCCGTTCGCGGAGCCCAGGGTGACAACGGTGACGCCCGCCGGATAGTGCCGCATGGAAGCGCGGTACAGCTCGGCGGTGATACCGCTCAGATCATCGGGAATCTGGATATCCGTAGCGGGGGGTCGAGCTTCGGTCACAGCTGCGCCTCGCTAGCGCTCGGCTGCGCTGCGACCGTTGGTGCGGTGTTGATGGTTCGCGCGCTCACATGACGAAACTACGCCGTGTGCCGGTGTGGCGTTCAATCCACATCAATGGGTAGCCCGGCGGTGATGCGCACGAGTTCGCGAAACGAGGTGCGGAACACGGTATTCGGATGTCCGCCCGCGGCCCAGACCTCCCGGTGTGTGGACAGCGCGTTATCCACCCAGGTCGGCAGGTTGGTGGGATGGCCGACGGGTGCGATGCCGCCGATGGGCTGACCGGTCACTTCCTGCACCATCTCGGCGGGCGCGCGGGTGAGTTTGCCTTCCAGCCGTTCGCCGGTGCGCCCGAGGTCGACCTGGTGTGCGCCGGAAACCAGCAGCAGCACCGGATCATCATCCAGGAGGAACACCAGTGATTTCGTGATGGCGCCCACATCGATGCCGAGTGCACGTGCGGCATCGGCGGCGGTGGGCGTGGGGGCGGGCTGAGTGACGATGACACCATGGTGGCCGCGCGCGATCAGGGTATCCGCGACCCGGCATGCGACTGGTGGAAGCGACCTGCGCATGGAACCAGAGTAGAGCGATTGCGGGCAGTGTGCCGGTTTAGTTCTCAGTCAGTGGTCGGATAGCCAGGCGGGAGAACCACTGCGGCGCACCGGCTTTGCACAGCATTTGCAGGCAGTACGGACTGGTCTGCTGGCCGGGGCACTTCTGCTTTACGCTATACGAATGACTGATTGGCAGGCTTTCGCCGTCGAAACCAAGGATCACATCGGCCAGGTCACGCTGACCGGCCCCGGCAAGGGCAATGCTATGGGTCCGGATTTCTGGCGGGAGCTGCCGGAGATCTTCCGGGAACTGGATGCCGATCCCGAGGTTCGTGCGATTGTGCTCACCGGTTCCGGGAAACATTTCTCCTACGGACTGGACCTGCCCGCGATGGCCGGGACCTTCGGTCCGTTGATGGCGGATAAAGCGTTGGCCGCGCCGCGTACCGACTTCCTCTATGAGGTGCGCCGGATGCAGGCCGCGGTGACCGCGGTGGCCGATTGCCGCAAGCCGGTCATCGCCGCGGTCTCCGGCTGGTGCATCGGCGGCGGGCTGGACCTGATCGCCGCCGCGGATATCCGCTACGCGAGCGCGGATGCGAAGTTCAGCCTGCGCGAGGCGAAGGTCGCGATCGTCGCCGATATCGGCTCGCTGCACCGGCTGCCCGGCATTATCGGCGAGGGGCATCTGCGCGAACTCGCCTACACCGGTAAGGACATCGACGCGGCGCGTGCCGAGAAGATCGGCCTGGTCAACGACGTATTCGCCGATCAGGAGGCGACGCTGGACGCGGCGCATGCCATCGCGCGCGAGATTGCCGCGAATCCGCCGCTGGTGGTGCAGGGTGCCAAGGATGTGCTCGAGCAGCGCACCAAGGACCAGGTGGCGGCCGGGCTGCGCTATGTCTCGGCGTGGAACTCCGCATTCCTGCCGTCGGAGGATCTCACCGAGGCCATCCAGTCGGTGTTCGAGAAGCGAGCTCCGGAGTTCAAGGGCCGGTAAAGGCCGGTTATTCACTTGCCCTAGCCTTTGGTCCGCGCACATACTTGTATCACGCAACTAATTGATTGACGCAAGTAAAGGTGCGAGTCGGGTGGATGAGGACGAGCTGTCGGTCGACGCGATCGCGATGCAGCTCACCCGGCTGCAACGGATCCGGGAGCGGACCGCGGCGCAAATGCGGAGCAAGGACGGCGTGGATCCAGCGGCGTTCGCGGTCCTGTTCCGGCTGCTCTGTGACGGACCGATGCGTTCGGGCGCGCTCGCCGAGGCGGTGCATTCGGACGCGTCGACGGTCAGTCGGCATGTCGCCCACCTCGTCGACCGACATTTGGTGGAACGGCAAGCCGATCGCAACGACGGCCGCGCCACCGTGCTCGTCGTCACCGAACGAGGCCGCGAGATCGCCGAGCGGATACGCAGGCGCAGGCGCGAGAACCTGACCCGGGTGATGGCGGCCTGGACTCCGCAGGACCGTGCCGCATTCGCCGAACTGCTGCGGCAGTTCGTCGACGACTTCGAGCGGGCCAAGCCCGCGATGGTCGCGGCAATCCGCCAGGACCAGCACCAATTCGACCTCGATACGGAGAACGATTCGTGACCGCACCGGCCACCGTGGCGGAGCCCACGGGTTTCACCCACAGACAGATCCTGACCATCATGAGTGGTCTGCTGCTCGGCATGCTGCTCGCGGCGTTGGACCAGACGATCGTCTCCACCGCGATCCGCACCATCGCCGATGATCTCGACGGCTATTCGATGCAGGCGTGGGCGACCACCGCCTACTTGATCACCGCGACGCTCGCGACACCGCTGTACGGCAAGTTGTCCGACATGTTCGGCCGCAAGCCCTTCTTCATGGCCGCGATCTCGATCTTCGTGGTCGGTTCGCTGCTGTGCACGATGGCGCAGTCGATGTACGAGCTCGCGGCGTTCCGCGCATTCCAGGGACTCGGTGCGGGCGGCTTGATGTCGCTGGCGCTGACCATCCTCGGCGATATCGTCAGCCCGCGTGAACGCGCCAAGTATCAGGGCTACTTCCTCGCGGTATTCGGCACCTCCAGTGTGATCGGCCCGGTGCTCGGCGGTGTGCTGGCCGGACAGGACAGCATCCTCGGGATCAGCGGCTGGCGCTGGGTCTTCCTCGTCAACGTGCCGATCGGCCTGATCGCGCTCGGCGTCGTCTCCAAGGTGCTCAAGCTGCCGAAGCGGCCGCATTCCACCGACCGGGTCGACTGGTGGGGTGTGCTCGTGCTGGCGATCGGCCTGGTGCCGCTGCTCATCGTTGCCGAACAGGGTCGCGAATGGGGTTGGGGCAGTGGACGTTCCATCCTCTGTTATGTGATCGGACTGCTCGGTGTCATCGGTTTCGTGCTGGTCGAGAAGTCGATGAAGGATAAGGCGCTGATTCCGCTGCGGATGTTCGCCAATAAGACCTTCGCGCTCGGCGTGGTGATCTCGGTCGTGGTCGGCTCGGCGATGTTCGGCGGTATTTCGCTGCTGCCGCAGTACCTACAGGTGGTGCGCGGATCCAGTCCGACGCTGGCGGGTCTGCAGATGCTGCCGATGGTGCTCGGGATGATGACCGGCTCGATCGTATCCGGTCAGCTGATCTCGCGTACCGGTCGTTACCGGATCTTCCCGCTCATCGGCGCGAGCATGTTGACGCTGGGCCTGTTCCTGCTGCACTTCGTGAATGCCGACAGCCCACTGTGGGTCGCGATGATCTTCATGGCCTGCACCGGATTCGGACTCGGCAATCTCATGCAGCCGCTCACCATAGCGGTGCAGAATGCGTTGCCGCCCAAGGATATGGGCGTCTCCACCGCCGCGGCCACATTCTTCCGGCAGATCGGCGGCACGATGGGTGTCGCGGTATTCCTCTCGATCCTCTTCGCGCAGTTGACGCCGAATATCTCCACGGAGATGAAGTCCGCGGCCACCGATCCGGCGTTCCAACACGCCGTGGTCGAGGCCGCGCACAGCAGCAATCCCGCTGATGCCGCGCTCGCGAAAGGCCTGCTCGCGCAGGATACTTCGGCAGCCAGCGGGGTGCTGAAGGACAGCTCGATCGTGCAGCAGCTGAGTCCGGAGCTGGCGCGGCCGTTCAAGGTCGGGTTCGCCGAGTCGATGTCGACGGTGTTCCTTTGGGTGACCGGTCTCGCGCTGCTCGGTCTGATCCTGGTGCTGTTCTGGAAGGAAGTGCCGTTGCGGACGGTCGGCGGAATCGAGGCGGCCAAGGGTGCGGCGGCGGCCAATGGTGCCGGACCCGATGTCGTGGAGCGCACGGGCCTGTTGACCGCGGGCGGCGAGGCGGTGAGCCCATCCCAGGACGCTTTGGATGAGCTGGCGAAATCCGTGCCGGGCACGGCCGGTTCGACCAACGGTGCCGGACCGAGGTCCGGCGGTGCCGGTTCCGCGTGAACCCGGCCGAATCGCGCCCGGTTCCGGCACTTGCCGGGGCCGGGCGCGACCCGTTTCACGGTCTGGATAGAAGCGTTCGCCAGGCAGCGGGGTAGTCCGGTGGCCTCGCCCGGAACGACCCGTACCGCGCCGAGGAAGTTGGGGGCATGGCGTTCGAGAATGAAGATCCATGGTGGAGACGGAGCAGCCGCACCGTGATGCGTATCGGTGCGGCTGCCACGTTCAGCGGTGGGTGGATCTGCTCACCGTGCCCTCAGGAATGAGCGTCGATCTCGTTCACGAGCCACGTGCCCAGTTCCTGGGTCATAGTGGTATGTCCCTCGTTCCTGCTGGCGCAGGCGAAAGCGTCGAGTTCGCTACCGCCGTCGCGGATCTCGCTGTACAGCGCGTCACGGTTGTCGATCTCGCCTGCGGCGACGGCGCTGATGGAGGGAATGAAACACGAGGTGTTGAACTGCAACTCGACCTCGGATCCGAGCAACCCCATAAGTATGGCGGCCATCCCGAAACTGGCTGGGTTGCCCGGCAATACCGGGTTCTCGGGGAACAGGCCGCCGGGAGCGCCATCGATATCGGGCAGTCCGTCGGTGCGGATCTCGATCGGGGGCTGATCTGCCCCGTGCAGGGTGGCCACGGCCTGCTGACCCGGTGCCTGGGTGCGCAGTGTGGCGTCGATCAGCAGGTCGCCGCCACCGCTCACCGCCGTCAGCGCGGGACCGATCCCGTTTCCGTTACCGGTCCTGACCCCGTTGGCGACACCGATCTTGCGGATACCCTGCGGCCATCCACCCACCGCATCCAACTGCTGCAGGAAGGTGCGTCGTTCCAACGCCTGGTCCGGTTGGTCGCCGATCTTGCTGAGGTGCCAGCGAGACATCTGCCGCGCGGCCGGGCTGTTGATCAGGTCGGAGAACTGGCCGAAGATGGGCGAAGTCGCACCCCACTTGTCCTTGAGGAAATGCGCGAAAGCCTGCATCGAGATCGGCAGCCATGCACCACGATGCGGGGTGTCGTAGGACAGGTACATGCTGGTCTCGGGGTCGGGCAGGTCCGGATCGTGCTGCATCTTGGCCAACGCGTAGCGGGTCACCATCCCGCCCATACTGAAACCACCCACCGCCAGTTTCGCTTTACCGGCACGCCTGCGAATGGCGGTCTGGATGCACTCGATGGCTGTGTTCGCGTTGTCCGGGATCGACGCCGCCCGGTTGTCGTAGCCCAGCACGATCACATCCCGGCCGATCGCGTGCAACTCGCTGATGAAGCGGTATCGCCCGTTATTCTCCAGACCGGCCCAGAGCTCGCCGAGGTCACTCGCGCCCAGCGAGAACCCGTCGGCGAGGATGACCGGTTTGGTGAGTTGCCGCTGGTTCAGCGGGCTGTAGTAGACCCATGCGGTTCCACCGCGGAGGGGCCACTCATCGTCTGGCTCCTGCGGCGTGGGGTACGCGGCGCGCGCCGCGGGACTGAGCGAACCCCAGATGTTCACAACAGGCATCGTCCTGCTCCTCGACTGGTCGATTGACACGCGGATTCACTGGACTGAGAAGGGCCGGGCACTCAACTGAGCACGCGAGCCTTTCATAGCGTAAAGCTATTTCCTCTCGATGTGGCCCATTCGCTGGTCCCGAAGGCAGTGTCGACTGGTGACATTTTGATGTCGCGTCAGCCCAGCGCCACTATCGTCGACCGCGCCGCCCTACTTCCTGATTCCCGCCACTACGGGGCACTCGTCACCGTCCATGCCGATGGCAGCCCGCGGCCGGTAACCTGCGGACCGGATCAGCAGTGCGAATCGTCGTTTCCACCTACCTCCGGGCGCGCCGACATCCGCCGTGAGCCGCGCGTCTCGATCTGTGTGCTCTCCGACGATTCAGCGACGCCTAGGTGTAGGTCGATGGTCGAGTCGCGGTGCTCGGTATACCCTCTCGCGCTCGACGCCCTCGTGCGCCCGTCGATGTCGTCGAACACCTCGGCGAACCACCTCACAACATCGTTTGTTCACCACCAATCGCCCCTGCGTCGAGGTGATGATGTCGTATTCCAACTCATCGAACCTCAGCGTGCCCATCGAATCGAGTTGCGCTGAGTTAGAGTCGAATTCGTGACCTCGCTCGACACATCGGCGCTGCGCAAAGCATTGCTGACTGAGACCGATCTGCTCGCCGACCTTTACCGGTCCGCCGACCCGAAGACGCCGATACCGACCTGCCCGGACTGGACCCTGTCGAACCTGATCGCGCACGTCGGCGGTGGAAACCGTTGGGCCGCAGCGATGATTGCCGACCGGGCCACCGAATTCCTGGAATTCCAGCAGGTTCCCGATATCCGTCGGCCACGTGACTTGGACGAGGCAGACCGCTGGCTGCGAGCCGGCGCCCGAGCGGTGATCGACAACATCGACACAGTCGGTTCCGATGTCCCGGTCTGGACGCCGTTCGGCTCCCCGCGCCCGGCCGAATGGTGGGTGCGCCGACGCCTGCACGAGGCGACCGCGCACCGCGCCGACGCCCTGCTCGCCCTGGACCGCGAGGTGGCCATCGCCCCCGAACTCGGCGGCGATGGACTGTCGGAGTTTCTCGAGATCGTCGAGCGAGGCCCGCGCTTCGAAACACCGCTCGACGAAGGCACCAGCCTGCGATTGCGCGCCGTCGATACCGATGACGCCTGGACGATCCTCCGATCCGGCGACACGATCACCAGCGGCGACAGCGAGGCACCGGCATCGTTGACGGTGAAGGGCACCGCCGTGGATCTGTATCTCCTGTTGCTGCGCCGGATCCCAGCCGACAGCCCACGGCTCGAGACCTCCGGAGACCTGTCCGTGCTCGCGACCTGGCTCGAACGCATCAAATTCTGAACCTGGCCGCGGGTGCCGGTTGTGGGGATGTTCAGTGGCGGGTGCGGAGGTATTCGTCGTGTTCGCGGTCTTCGCGGTGATAGCGCTGGGTGAGGGTGGTGAGGCGGTGGATTTCGGCGGCCATGGCATGAGGTTCGATGGGTTTGGCGACGATGGGGTCGCCGGTTTTCACGTAGTAGCGGCCGTCGGGGTAGTCCATCCACCAGAAACCGCGGGACGGGGTGGGGCGGGCGTCGAGGGCCGGGCCGGGGCAGATGGTTATTTCGCCGAAGGCGGAGCGGGGGCGCTGGAAGATGCGGTCCAGTTGGTCGATGGGGCCGACGTCGTGGGCGCGGCGGATGTGGCGCTCGCGCTCGGCGGCGATTTCCGCGCGGCGGATCTCCAGCGGTGGGTGGGCGCCGGGTCCGCACGCCGGTAGCGCGGCCACCGCGAGTCGGGCGACGCGCTCTGCGGCGCAATAGGTTACGAGAATATCGCCGCCGGTGTCCGGACTCGAGCCGGGGAATTGTTGCAGCGCTGCCCCGGCCTGAGCGCGGACCGCGCCGTGGAACCGGTAGGCACGCAAAACATCGACACCTCCGAAACCCTTCGACTCGACACGGACATCCGGCTCGAGCAGAACCTCGACGGCACGTTCGAGCTCGGGCGCGTACTTGGCCAGCAGGGAATCGACGGCGGCCTCGCGGTGCCGCTTCAGCTCATCGAAGTCGGCGATGTCGGTGCGATAGTGCAGCGGATAGGGCAAGCGGTCGCGACCGTATGCGGCCCAGAGGATTTCGAACTCCAGACCCGTGAGCCTGTGACTACCCGTCCCATCCACACGCCCGCCCGCCGTCCCGCTGCCCATACCCACTCCGCCGCCTTCATCAATTGTCATTCTCTGCGCTCACCCCTCCACTGCTCAGCCTCGCTCACGCTCATCGCGCGCATCGATCCGTTTGCCGCGCATGGGCCGCTGCCGCGCACGGACGCGTGCGGCGCGCGTGTTGTCTGGGTTGGGCTGCTGGTGCGCACCGGTTTGTGTGGCGCGCATGTTTTGCCTGGCGAATTCGTGCGTGGCGTGCGAATTGGTGCGCGGCGGTGGGGTATTGGGTGCGTTGTTGGTGGGGCAGGGTTAGTAGGCGGGGTCACTGGTGGGGGGTTCGCCGATTACTGGGGGGACGGTTTTGGGGTGGGAGTTCAGGCCGGTGAGTTCTTCGCCGTGTTCGGCGGTGATGAGGTAGTCGGGGACGCCCTTCTTGCGGTCGTCGTCGTTGCCCTTGCTCTGCCCGGGCGCACCCATGCCCGACATGCCGGAGCGGCCCGTTGTTCCGGTGCTCTGGCGGGTGGTCGCGGCGGCCGTGGTTGTGATGGTCGCGGGTGTGCCTGCGACGGTGCGGCCGGGGCTGCCCTGAGTGGTGCCGGGGAGGCCGGTACTGGTCGGGCGGCCGGTGCTGGTTCCGATGCCGGGTGTGTTGAGGCTCGGGGTGGATGTGCTCGGGGTGGATGAGCTCGGGGTCGCGGTGGTGGTGGAAGCGGATGGCGTTGTCGCGGTTGTGCTTTGAGGGATGGTGCTGGCGGGGGTGGTGGCATCCGGTGCTGTCGTCGACGGGGTCGTGGATTGTTCGGTGCCTGTCGGTTTGCCCGAATCCTGGCCCTGGTTGCCCGAGCCGTCCGAACCGTCGCCACCGGTACCCGAGGAGCCGTCGTCGGGACCCGAAGATCCTTGCGCACCACCGGCATCGCGGCCTGGCGTGACCGGGCCGGGGCCGTCGACGATCGTCGGCGCGGTGGGCATGTAGGGGAGGCCGACATCGGTCTGCCCCGCGACCTGACCGTAAACCGTGCGCAGGATTCTGCGCCCCTCCTGCTCGGCCTCGGTGCTGGTGTATTCGTCGGTCTTCATGACGCCATCTTTGGGCAGCGTCTTTCCCGCGATATCCGGGCGTTCGGTCAGACCCGGCATCAACGCCTGGGTCTGCTCCAAGCCGGTCTTCATTTCCGCGAGCTTCAGGCTGGTCAGCGTGGCTGCCTGCGCGAGCGGAACGGACTTGTCGTAGTAGTTGTTCACTGCCGTGGAGGCTGCCTGCGCTGCGGCACCGGTCCATCCGGTGTGGCCGTTCTGACCGGTGATGGTGCGACCGAATTCGCGCTTGAAGACCTCGAAGGTGCCGGTCAGGTCCGCGCCGATATTCGCCCACATGGTGACCGCGTCATCGACGAGTTTCGGCTTCATCGCCGAGACGGCGGTCTGCATTTGCTCGAGGGTGAGATGGTCGTAGCTGTCCGGAGTCGTGATGTGCGGCGGTTGCGTCTCGCCGTCGAAACCGTTGTAACCCGACTCGGTTTTGTAGATCCAGTCGCGGTCCCGGTTCCATTGCTCTTGGGTCTCGATGACCCGGCGCTGGTAGTCCTCGTAGGTCATTCCGGAGTCACCTGCTCGAACTGGGAGGCGCGGGCTTGGTCTTGCGCGACGAAGTTAGCGATCGCCTGCGCCACAACCTGTTTCACGGTTTCAACTGAGTCGATGTGCTGCTTGATCACGGTATCCAGGGACCGTTCGGTCCCGCTGGCGGTTTCTGAGAATTTCTTCTCAAGAATCTGACCTGAATTGAAGGTTCCGAACCCTGTGACACGGCTGATGAACCGAATGTTGTCGAGCGCTGTGTTCAGCCGGTCGAGGTGATCATCACAGACTTTGTCCAAGCCCTTTCCGACCTCTGGGTCCAGAGACAGCTCACCGGCATTCGCCCTGTCGAGCAAGCGTTTCCATTGGTCAGGATCAACACCGTTGATCATTCCCCCTCCTCATCGCGCAGGCAGATACTTCTCCAGGGCTTCGCCGAGACGGCGCACTTCGCCACAGGGTTCGCCGGCACTGGCACCGGCAGAGCCATACCGGTTCAGCACACTGAAATCGACCATCCCGTGGGGCACCTCGACACTGAGCCAGCAACCGAGGTCGTGCGAACTTCCGACGCTGCGATACTGGAGCGCTTGACGCGAACCGACGGTCGTTGACTCGAAGTCCGTGTAGTCGGAACGCTGCCGGCTCTCTTCCAGCGTGTGGTCTGACGACAAGACGCCGAGCGTGTACGTCTTCGGCACCGATTGCCAGCTGCATACCTTCCAGCCAGTCGGGTCGACTCCGGCGACTTTGGTGTCCTTGCTGGCGGCGTTCAGTCCGAGGGCGGAGATCGCGGAATCGGGTATGTCGCAGGGATTCCAGATAGCTGCTTCGGGGTCTTTCGATGTAGTCGCAGCGGCTGTCGTGCTTGCCGATGCTTTCGTGCTGCTCAGCGGCGGCGCGCTATCCCCTGAGTTGTCATTGCATCCAACAAGCGCCAGCGCCGCGCCGAGGATCAGGGCCGCAGCGCGCGGCATCTTCGCTGTACCGACCATCTGCGAACCCCTTCGCTGCCACCCGTCCCGAGGGGCCCCGCGCATCCCCCATTGCCCCGCAACCCTACCGTCTGGCGTGGGAGACCGGCAATGCGACGAGGCAATGATCAGACGCCGAAAGCCTCCCGCACTCACTCACATCGTGCGGGAGGTTTCGTATCAATCACTCAGGACTGGCTGAACTTCCCAACGGCGATGGCGGTGGTGAAGGCATCCCATTCGCCGCCGCTGAACACCAGTGCAGTGCCGTCGGGATTCTTTGAATCGCGCACGCCAACAGTGCCGCTGGAAAGGAATGCGACCTCGACACAGTCTTTGGCAGCCGAGCTGCGAGTGCTCTTGAACCAGCACGCTTTTGACAGGTCGACGTCGTGCTTGTGGGTCACGTGGCGTACTCCCTTGCTAGCTGCCGAAGAAAACTCCGGCTCGCTGTCTCATCCAGCGCTGCGCGCCGGATCGCTACATGAGCCACATGGTAGCGCTCGACGTCGTTCTGCTGTTCCAGATACAAATCGCCAGTGAGGTTTTCGAGATATACAACCGATGGCTCGGTTGGTTGCCTCGTCTTGTCCATCCCGAACTCGATGATGGTGAACAGCCCGACCGGGTCGCCCAGTGGGATGCCAGCTGAGAACGGCAGAACCTGGAGTGTGATGTTTGGCAGCGTTGACAGGTCGGCAAGGTGCCGCATCTGCGCCGCCATGACTTTACGATTGCCGACCACGCGGCGGAGTGCGCACTCGAGCAGCACGATTCTCAACTCGGTTGGTTTGCGTTTACGAGTGAGGATTCGCTGGCGGCGCTGTTTCAGTTCGACGCGCTGCTCGATTTCTTCGGTCGAAGCGTTTGGGAAACCGCGTCGCAGCATTGCGCGCGAGTAATCTGGCGCTTGCAGCAATCCCAACACGACGTCGGGCGCATACGAAGTCAACCGCCGCGCCGAAGCCTCCAGCCCCACGTACACATCGAAGTCTTCAGGGATCAACCTCCCATACTCATGCCACCAACACTTCCCAGACGCCTGCTGCGCCAACCCCAGCAGCCCCGCCGTCACCACCTCTTCTGCGTCATAAACCGCACACAGCTCTCGAATATCGAGCAGCCGTATCCGATTCGCCTGCCCGGTCTCCAACCGCTGCAAGGTCGTCTTACCGCGTTCGATCAACTGCGCCGCCTCGGGCATGGTCATCCCGGCCTGTAAGCGCAGGTCACGCAGATGGCGCCCCAGTTGTCGTCGTGGCACCGTACTTCCTGAATCCGTCATGGCCCCCTACCTCAGTTTTCGGAAACGAGTGTGAAGTGTCCGCGGATGTACCGATCCGCGGACACGGAACTTGTCCTCGCCTTTCGGCGCGATTCGAATGCAGACCCCATGTAGACGCTGACTCCTCCGCCTGTCGCGTGCTGTGCTGTTGCCGCGCCCGGTCGGAGAGCCGTAGGAAACTCGAGAAACCTATTGGATCACAACGGATTGCCGCGTATCCGCAGTTTCGGCCGGGCGCTTTCGAATTCACCGAGACGAATCGAGGCAGTCGATGGATCAACGGGGATGGCGATGCATCCCGAGCTTCGGCCGGGCGCATCCGAAAACGCAAAGGTCTTGTCTCGAAGTGGCAGGCGTCCATCGAGTCGAGTCGAATGGTGGTACCGCGCACTGTCCGGAACCGCCTTTCGACTCGGTTCGACGCCGGATGGCCTCGGAGAGGGACTTCGAAGCAGGCCTTGGACGAATCGGAAATCTTATGGACCACATCGCGGTCGCCGCCGCGGCCCAGCTGTGTACGCGACCTTGCTGATCGAACCGTTGCCGACGAAGGGTGCGGTGCTGCGGGCGTGCCGCGGCGTCGAGCACACCGCGCACCCGCTGCTATACGCGGCCTACGAACTCACTTGCCTGCACGAGAGTCGACTCGCCGATGGCGGCCGTACCGATGACATCGATTGCCGGAGAGTGAAATTGGTGCGCGAGATCAATCATTGGGTGCATGCGCACCTGCCGCCCGCGCACGGCAGCGCCTCGGTGCACACCGAAACGCTGGGCGCGGTACTCGACCGCCTCGCCCAATACACCGCCACCGCATACGCCGCCCTGGCAAGCGCCACGGACGACGCCCTCGGCGACGCTTGGGAGTCGCTGGCCGAATTGTCGATCGGTTACGAGGATTTGGCAGCCGAAGTCACTGCGGGCCGTCGCCGACTCCCCGGCGGCCCATGACGATATCCCACCACTCTCGAACTCCGCGGGCCGAGCGATTGCGGGATCGCTGAATTCCGCAGCGGAGACGCCGAATTACCATCCGGACGGGCGCGTCGCCAGACGACTGGTGCCCGTACTTCCAGCAGTCGCTTGGGTCCGGGTGGGATGGCGGTGTGAACGATCGCGGAGAGAGGTGGCGGTGCCCGGAGTACGGGGACATGATGGGTGATGGCCCCGACGCGGGACTGCCTGCCGTTGCCGGGCCGAATGAGCTGAACGGCACGGGTCTACTGCGCTGGGGCCGAATCCGCCTCGAAGGCCTGCAGCAGCGGCGCGAGGAGATCAACGCCCTCAATGTCTTCCCCATCGCCGACGCCGACACCGGTACCAATGCTGTTTCGGCTGTCGAGGGGCGCGCGCAGGATCGACTGCGGCTGATTCGTGCTGCTTGTCTGGTGGCGCGTGGATCTGCCTTGCCGCTGCTGAGTGTTCGTGTGCTGGTGGGTTTGGGCTGTCGAAGGCCGTGCGGAATCGGTGGCGAGTCGATCGTGCCACCCGGGCTGGCTGGCATTCCGATACCGATCGCCGAATGATGGGTTCGCCGAAAATCCTTCGGGCACACCGTCGAACGGACGCGGGGTGGGGAAGGTGGTATTGCCCAAGGGGGCGATCCTTCGAGCCCTAGGGTTGGCTGTTCAGGGCGCGAATCGTCCTTAACGTAAGCGAGGTAATCAATCAACTCGCTTTCAGGAGCAGTGAAATGCGAATCAAGTCCTTCATCGCGGCCGGTCTTCTCGCCACCGCTGCCGTCGCCGGGGTGTCGACGGCAGCAACCGCGTCCGCAGCCCCCAGCTACTACTACGGCACCTATGCCACCTCCGCCGCATGTGCCGCGGACGGCGCCTCACCCACCACCGGCGGCTACTACTACGAGTGCGTCGAAACCTACAGCGGCTGGGATCTCTACATCTACTACTGAGCCGATCCGCCGCTAACCGAAATCAGCGGCACCGCAGCGTAATCGAAAGCGGGAAGTCCGAACACACCGGACTTCCCGCTTTTCGTTGTGCTCAGTGACCGCCGACCGGATCTTCGGGCGCGCCGATCCGGTGCTCCACCGCATCCGTCGGCCGCAAACCTTGCCGATGGGCCTCGTCGAGTCGGGTCCCGGACTTCCATCCAGTCGTCGTCAAGACGGCTGAGCAGACAGATCGCCCACGTGGCGATTCAATGTCGGGCGAGTTCCTCGAGGTCGCTGAGGCTAGCGGCATCCTCTTCGGGTGTGTCAGGGCCGATGATTCCGGACAGTTCGTCGCACGGGAGGTCGCGGCACCATCGGATGGCGTCCAGCGCGGTGAGCTCGGCCTGGAAGGCGTCGCTGAGGCGCGCGTTCCACAGTCCGGCAGCGACTTCGGCCGCGCGGCCCGCAACTGGCAGGGGGAGGGCACTCAGCGGTGGCCGCCCCCGGCGGCTACTACTGGCAGCGCGTCGAAAACCTACCGCGGCTGGGATCTCCACATCTACTACTGACCGATCCGCCGATAACTGAAATCGGCGGCACCGCACCGTAATAGAACGCAAAGCGGGAAGTCCGGTGTTCGAACTTCCCGCTTTGCTTTGGCTTGCCGGGGTGTGCACCGGACGGTAGGGTTTGCTCAGACGACAGTCGGGGTAGCCAAATGCCGAATGTGTTTGGTGCGCAACGACTGTGCAGGGGAATCAGCAAAACAGGGGGGTATCACTCTAGATATCGTCGCGGAAGTCCGTCGAGTAGTCGGCGGTAATAAATCGATGGTGCTTCATTCGCGACCGGCTACGCCGTGCACAAAGATGCTTCATAGAAACAAAGAAAGTGAATGAGCGAGTGACTACTGGATTGATCGGGGTGGGACTATTCGAGATGAATCTCGACGATGGTCGCCTTCCGGTAAATATCGACGTGAACCGCAATCTCCATAATCGCTTGGATCCGCAAGATTTCTCGGCAGCGGCAATGACCGGATACTACGTCGCGCTGTGGCGTCACGACGCGCCGATCATCAAATCCGGGAACTGGGCCGCGCTGAGCACGTCTCCGTCCCGCCGTGCCGAATTGATCACGCTTCTCGATACGCAGTCGCTCGCCGAATTCGAGGCAGTCGAACGAGCACTGCATCTGCGTGACGAATTCGTCGGTCGAGGACCCATCACCGATTTCGGCACGCCCTCGGTCACTGTCACGGCGAGTATCGCGCGGATCAGTGATATCAATATCAATCCACGATGGGCGGCAACGGTCGACCCCTCTTATCTGGCCTACGATATCGTGGATTGCGCGAACCAGGTTCGCCAGCAGCGCCCGCCTTTTCGTGAAGACGGGTCATGGGCGGCCCGATCCGACGAAGAACTCGAGTACGAACTCGCGGAATACAAAGACTACCTGATGAGGAAATCGTAATGGCCAATTATTCGGTAGATCTGAATGAATTGATTTCCGCTGCGCGGGCATGGGGTCATGCGTCCGACAGCCTGGGCGAGGCCGCGACAAAGGCGCAGAACATCCAGAACAGCAATAAAGAGGTTGTCTGGGCAGTGTTTCAGGACGCATGGGATGCTCAGGTGGCAGCCGCGCAATACATGTACAACCGACTAACCGAGGGGGCCACTGAAACGGATTCGATCGGAGCGGTCCTCGAACATGTTGCCAAAGTTTATCAAGAGCAAGATCAGAACTTTGCCAATGCCGTGATCAAACTTGACGAAGGATATTGATGGGCGCCACGAAAACTCTCGACGAGCTCAACGATGTACTCGGTCAGTTCTCGCAGCAGATTGAGCAGATCAGGACTCAGCCCGACGAGGTAGAGAAGAAATTCAACCAGGCGGCCATAGCGATGTCGGCGGCTGAAGGCGGGTCCGTGTTCGGCATCATCGGCGCGGCAGTCGGCGCAGCTTACGGCTCGATGACCGAAGACGACATGACCGGCTACCTGCAGGATCACAAAGAAGAGATAAAGAAGAAGATTCAAGAGTTGCTGGAGAAGCTGCAGAACGCCGTAGACGGCTTGAAGGCGCCCATCGCATTCTTGCAGACCAGCGAGGACTGGCTGAAGCTCAAATCAAAGATCGGCGAGGCCCAGAACAATGAGGTGGTCAATGGGAGCTTGACCGGCTACTGGGCGGGGGCTGCAGCCCTCAAATACACGGCGGCACGCACCCTTCAGGACACCGCCATGGATACGGCTAAATCAATC
The DNA here is from genome assembly GCF_044458825.1 of Nocardia sp. NPDC050412. Lineage (NCBI taxonomy): Bacteria > Bacillati > Actinomycetota > Actinomycetes > Mycobacteriales > Nocardiaceae > Nocardia > Nocardia sp. NPDC050412. The sequence goes on along the minus strand of NZ_JBITIJ010000008.1, from coordinate 146,298 downwards.
TGCGACAAATTGAGTGACAGTCTTGGCGCGGTATCGAATTCCGCTTGGGACTTCTATTCTGACATCGTCAACGATATAGCGGGATTTCTGGTTGACTTCGCCGCTGCTTTGGGGAAGATTGCGACCGGAGTGGCAACTCCATTTGGGATTTCAGACGCTATCGATCTCCTAGCCAAGATTATCAAGAACGCGGTTGATTACAGCAAAAAACTCGCCAGTGCTCTGCTTACCGAAAAACGTAATATCAACACAATAGTTTCGGCCACGGAGAATGCCAAGGGTTTCCACGACGACCGCTGGCCGGATAGCAGATCCGACGCCTTCAACATCAATAACCCGAACTCAACCGAATGGCAGGCGACGTGAATCGACGAATGCTCGCCACTATTCCTGTTCTCGCGATACTCCTCGCGGGCTGCGGGTTGTCGACGCGCACTCATCCCGAGGATCCAACAGCGCATTTAAGTGTTCATACGCTCCAGGAGTTGTGCGACTTTCCTAAGCAGTTCTTCTCCACTCGATATAATGCGACAAGTCTTAAAGTTGGTCTGGGGGCTACCAAGCCGATGACCGACAAGATCGACGGTGGAAATGGCTGCGACTATCGTAATCCCGAAGGAAAATATCTTGGATATATTTCTTTGTTCGAGGGTGCGACAGACTCTAAAACCCACTATCCCGCATCCCGGGTCGTGACTGTCGACGGTGTGGCTGTCTCTGAAGTTGTGGAGCCGTTGGACTCGTTTAAGGATCCCGCCACTTCGCGCCCCTCCTACAAACTGACTGCCCGTATCGACGGATGGGAGGGGGAACTCGAATTCGCAGGGGGTGATGAACAGGGGACGCAAGCGGCCGCGCCAGTGCTTGTGAACATGATTCGCACTTTGAAGGGTGCTTGATCGGCTGGACAAACCGTCGCGATCCGCAACGCAAGTCCGTCACAACAAAAAGCGGGAAGTCCGAACACCCGGACTTCCCGCTTTCGTCGGTAGTGGGCCGAATCACCCACCACCTCAACGAGACTCAGTGGCCGCCGTTTTCCTGCAACCGCTTGAGCGAGGCCTCGATCTCGGCCTCGGCCTCGGCGCGACCGACCCACTCCGAGCCCTTGACGTACTTGCCGGGCTCCAGATCCTTATAGCGCTCGAAGAAGTGCTTGATCGCGGCCAGTTCGAATTCGGGCACATCGGCCAGATCCTGGATGTGGTCCCAGCGCTTATCGCCCGCGGGCACGCACAGCACCTTGTCGTCGCCGCCGGCCTCGTCGACCATCTTGTACATCGCGACCGGACGGACCTCGATCAGGCAGCCCGGAAATACCGGCTCCGGCAGCAGGACCAGCGCGTCCAGCGGGTCGCCGTCCTCACCGAGGGTGTTCTCGATGTAGCCGTAGTCGGCCGGGTAGGCCATGGACGTGTAAAGGAAGCGGTCGAGCCGGACCCGACCGGTCTCGTGATCGACCTCGTACTTGTTCCGAGAACCCTTGGGGATCTCGATGGTGACGTCGAACTCCACGCCATCTCCTTACTGATGCTTCTGTGGGACTGTCGCCGTGCGGTCGTCGGAACGCCGACTCGACAGGTGTTCGGGGGGAACGGTGCCGGAACGAGGATAGTGTGGTCCGCGGGCACTTGGGTGCGGTAGGTGGGTCGCCCCGGCGACTGTGCGACGGTCGGGCGAAACGAGACGGAGAGACGGCGGGCACGTGGTGGGTGGCAGCAACAGGAATATCGGTGGCTCGGCCGCCAAGCGACGCCGCTTTATCTGGATCGGCGTCGCGTTCATGCTGGCCGTGTTGCTCGGTACCGGGGTAGGCGTAGTGATCGCGGTCAAGCCGTGGACCGAGGCATTCCGGCACCGCGGGCTCACCATTGCCGCACCGCCCGCGCCGGTGAAACCGCTTCCACAGGTTGAGCCCGCGCCGTCGAATGCGCCCGCGCCGACTCCCGCCGGTGTCGCCGCCGCGCTCGCGGGGGTGGTCGCCAATCCCGATCTCGGTGCGTTCGCCGGTGAGGTGACCGACGCGGACTCCGCGACCGTGCTGTGGGGCGCCGAATCCGATAAGCCGATGATCCCGTCGTCCACCGCCAAGACCCTCACCACCGCGGCCGCCTTGCTCACCTTGCCCTCCGATCATCGGGTGACCACCCGCGTCGTCGCCGGTTCCGCGCCCAATGAGTTGGTGCTGGTCGGCGGCGGCGATCCCACGTTGACCGCGCAGCCCGACGGCAAGGGGTACTACCCGAACGGGCCGCGCCTGTCGGATCTGGTGTCGCAAATCAAGGACTCCGGCCGGATCGCCGACACCATCGTGGTCGACACTTCCGCGTATTCCGGCCCGCCCATGGCGCCCGGCTGGGATCCGGTCGATATCGGTGAGGGTTCGATCGCGCCGATGGATCCGGTAATGCTCGACGGCGGCCGCCTCGACCCGTTGGTGGAGTACTCGCCGCGCACCCCGACTCCGGCCCTGGCGACTGGGCAGCGCCTGGCCATCGAGCTCGGACTCGATCCTGCCAAGGTGCGGATCGGCAATGCGGCCGCCGATGCGATGGAGGTGGCGAGCGTGCAATCCGCCCCGCTGCGGGACCGGCTGCGCGACACGATGGTCCATTCCGACAATGTGCTCGCCGAGGCCATCGGCCGCGAGATCGCGGTCGCGTCCGGTAACGAGGCATCGTTCACCGGGGCTGTCGCCGCCCTCGAAACCGCGCTCGGCAAGGGCGGATTCGATCTCACCGGTCTTTCGATGCGCGATAACAGCGGCCTGTCGACCGAGGACCGGGTGCCTGCCCGACTGCTCGACAAGATCATCGCGACCGCGGCGAAGCCGAGCGGCGCCAATGCCGTGCAGCCGAGCAACACCAAGGCCAGGCCGGAAACCGACCGAGTCGCGACCACGCTGGCGCCGCTGCTCGATGATTTGCCGATCGCGGGTGCGACGGGGTCGCTGAGCAGCCGTTATGTTACGCAGAACCGGGGCGGCGCGGGATGGGTGCGGGCCAAGACCGGAACTCTCTCGGTGGCAAGCACGTTGGTCGGTTATGTGCTGGACAGCGACGGGCGGGTATTGACCTTCGCATTGATGTCGAACGATCGGCCACCGGAGCTGAGCCGGCCCGCATTGGACGCCATCGCCGGCACGCTGCGTAACTGTGGATGCTCGTGACGGGTGGTTGACCATGTTCGAAGGCACTGATAAATCGGGCGCCGCGCCCGCCGTGAATTCGGGTGCGGACGCTCCGGCCGAGCGCAGACGTTCCGGATTTTCCGGTGCCGTCGATTGGCGCCTTGCCGCGCGCACCGGTGCCGCGCTGGTGCCGTCAGGCCCGCGGACCTCGCGATATTCGGCCGAGCAGGTAGTGAGCGAGTTGGCCGAGGCATCGGTGCGGGCGGAGCGGCCGGTTCGCGAGGTGAGCGGTCTGCTCGACGATCAGCCGGTGCCATCGGCCCTGATCGTCGACCGGCCCGGTTGGATCAACGCGGCCGCCGATTCCATGGCCCAGTTGACCGGCACCGGACCGGCATCGGACAAGGGCCTGCTCGCGGGCAAACCCGCGGGCGTGCAAGCGGGCGCGATGCTGGCGTTCTTGTCCACCGCGATCCTCGGCCAATACGACCCGTTCACCGGACCCGATGGGACGCTGCTGCTGGTCGCGCCGAACATCATGGCCGTCGAGCGCGCACTCGGCGTCTCGCCGACCGACTTCCGCTTCTGGGTCTGCCTGCACGAGGTGACCCACCGGGTGCAGTTCTCCTCCGCGCCGTGGCTGGCCGATTACATGCGCGCCAATGTCGACACCCTCGGCGAGGTCGGCGACGAACCGCTCGCCGATATGCTCGGCCGCCTCGTCGAAGAGGTGCGCGACCGCCGTCGCGGCGCCGGCCCCGCGGACCCGAATTCCCGTGGCGTCGTCGGCTTACTGCGCGCCACCCAGGCCCCACCGCAACGCGAGGCCCTTGACCGCCTGCTGATGCTCGGAACCCTTCTGGAAGGCCACGCCGACCACGTCATGGACGCCGTCGGCCCGGCCGTCATCCCCACCGTCGAACAAATCCGCGCCGCCTTCGATAAGCGCCGCAAACGCCCCACCAATCCTCTCCAACGCCTGCTGCGCGCTCTGCTCGGCGTTGATGCCAAGGTGGCCCAGTACGTCCGGGGCAAGAAATTCGTCGACGCCGTGGTGGCCCAAGTCGGCATGGCCCAGTTCAACACCATCTGGACCAATCCCGAGACCCTGCCTCTCGCAACGGAAATCGAGGCCCCTGAGCGCTGGGTGGCTCGCGTTCTCGGATAGTTCGCAGCGGTTCTCGATCGTCTATGCGTTGCGTCCGAAGGTCTTCGGTTCGCACCAGTCGGCGTCTCGAGCAAACGCGAGGGCCCTGGCGATGAACTCAACCTTCGGTCGATGCGGCGTCGCATACCCAGTGAGCGCCTCGCACAAGTCACACAACCTTTGCGAGGCGATCACTGGCGGCGGCACGGGTCGCCTGGGCGAGTGCGGAAATGTGGTGGTGGCGGTCAGGCGGCTGCGCCGGGCCGCTTGCCGGGCGGATCGAGCGCACTGGTCATCGGTAGTCTCCGGATATGAGCCGTACGGCGGGAGCGATGCCCGGGAATGCGCGGCGGCTGCCGGAAACCGAGGCGGTGCTCGAGGTGCGGCGGGCGGTGCGGGGGTGGCTGGCCGATTACCCGACAGGTGATGTGGCGGTCGCGTTGTCCGGGGGCGCGGATTCGTTGGCATTGACCGCCGCTGCCGTGGTGGAGGCGGATCAGGTCGACGCGCTTGTTGTCGATCATCAGTTGCAGTCGGGATCAGACAGGGTGGCGGCTGAGGCAGCGGCTGCGGCGTTGGCGCTGGGGTGTCGGTCGGCACATGTCCTGGCGGTCGAGGTCGGTGCGGACGGGGGGATGGAGGCGGCGGCGCGGGCAGCTCGGTATGCGGCGCTCGACGCTGCGCGGGGCGGATTGCCGGTGCTGCTCGGGCACACGCTCGATGATCAGGCCGAGACCGTTTTGTTGGGGTTGGGGCGGGGTTCGGGCGGGCGGTCGATTCAGGGGATGGCGGCGTTCGCGGATCCGTGGGGGCGGCCGCTGCTGCGGGTGCGGCGGGCGGTGACCAGGCAGTTGTGTGTCGATATCGGTACGACGCCGTTCGAGGATCCGCATAATTCGGCGGCGGAGTTCACCAGGGTGCGGTTGCGCAATGAAGTTCTGCCGCTGCTGGAGGACGTGCTCGGGGGCGGGGTCGCGAGGGCGTTGGCGCGCACGGCCGAACAGTTGCGCGACGACGGTGCGGTACTGGATGCGCTGGCCGACGAGCTATTGCGAGCCGCGAGTTCCGGTCCGACGAGTGATGACCCGACCCTCTCGATAGAGACCCTCGCCACTGCCCCCGCGGCCTTGCGTCGCCGCGCAATCCGTGCCTGGTTGCTGGCCGGTGGCGCTAAAGCCCTGACCAACAAGCATTTACAGGCGGTTGACGAATTGATTACCGCATGGCGCGGGCAGGGCGGTGTCGCGGTGGGCGGCGCAACACCGGGACACAGGTTGGTCGCCGCGCGCGAACATGGCAGGCTGACTTTGCGTCTACAAGGGAGCCGATGACACATAATGGATCGGCCGGGGGAGGCACCCGCGGCGCGAGCGACGGGCCCGAAGGCGGTAGCGAAGCGTGACCACGAAGGGTCCCGGGAGCGCCGCGGACAACACCGGAAGGGAAACCAACTGACGTGTACGAGGGCGATATCGCGTCGGTGCTGATCACCGAGGAACAGATCGCGGCCAAGACCCAGGAGCTGGCCGAGCTGATTGCCAAGCGTTATCCGGCCGACGCCCCCGAGGGCGATCTGCTGCTGGTCGGCGTGCTCAAGGGCGCCATCTTCTTCATGACCGACCTCGCCAAGGCGCTGCCGATTCCCACCCAGATGGAATTCATGGCCGTCTCCTCCTACGGCTCGTCCACCTCGTCCTCCGGTGTCGTGCGCATCATGAAGGACCTGGACAAGGACATCGCGGGCCGCAATGTGCTGATCGTCGAGGACATCATCGACTCCGGTCTCACGCTGTCGTGGCTCAAGCGCAATCTGTCCACCCGCAATCCGGCCTCACTCGAGGTCGTCACCTTGCTACGCAAGCCGGACGCGCTACGCACCCATGTGGAAGTCGCGCACGTCGGCTTCGATATTCCGAACGAATTCGTCGTCGGCTACGGTCTCGACTACGCCGAGCGATACCGTGACCTGCCCTACATCGGCACCCTCGACCCGAAGGTCTACGGCGGCGCGTAATCAGGGCAGCATTGCGAATATCGTTGCGGGCGAACCGGATCCACCGCTGTAGAGCGCACTGCCGACCAGCACCCAGGCGCCGGTGGCGGGCAGTTCGGCGAGGTTGGCCAGACATTCCAAGCTGATCCGATGCTCGCGATACAGCAGCTTGGACACCTCATAGGTGTTGTCGGTCCCCAAATCGGGTCCGAACGTATCGATGCCGAGCGCGCCACGGCGCCCCAGCCGCCCGGTCCGCAATAGCCATTTGACCGTCTCGACCGCGAATCCCGGTTGATGATCGGCACTCTCGCCGGTTCCGATGAATTCCGGCGTACCCCATTTCTCGTCCCACCCGGTCCAGGCCACCACCGCCGACCCGTCGGGTATCCGCCCGTGTCTACCCTCCCACTCCCGCAGATCAGCGATATCGATCGCGTAATCCCGATCGTTCGCACATTGGTCACGCACGTCGATCTTCACCGCGGGCAGCAGCAGATCGTCGAGGTCCAATTCGTCGGCGGCCAGTCCGTCGGCATGGAAGTGGATCGGTGCGCCCCAATGGGTTCCGGTGTGCTCGCCCTGCTGGATATAGCGCAGGTAATAACCGTCGTTCGCGACGGTCGCGACAATATCGGTCCGGAATTCGGGATCCCCGGGAAACAGCGGCGTAGTAGCTGGGTCGTGTACGTGTGACAGGCTCACCAGGCGTCCGAATGGCCGTGCGGTCATCCAGGAAGAGTAGTCGCAAACCGTAGGTATCAGCCGACCGAGCGCCCATGAGTGTTCTCATACCGTTCGCATGCCTTCCGCGGCGGACCGGCGGGATCGGCTCGGTAGGGTATTCCACAGGTAGTCGCCGGTCCGTGGCCGCCGGGTCAACGCCAGATAGCGCGTCATCGTGGCAGGCCAGAGCGCGGTCACCGATCCGGAAGCATCTCGATACGGGCTCCGGACGCGCGACCAGACCGAGTCGGCGAGACGGCCGCGTAGCCACTCGTCGAATCTGTCCGCTATTTCTCGGCGCACTTCGACTGTGTCGGCTTCCCGCGGTGCCGCTCGGGTGAGCAGTGCGGCGATGTACCGCGCTTGGCATTCGAGCATGAAGATGATGGAGCCGAAGGTGAGGTTGGCTCTCGCGTCGCCGATTTCGGCGGTCGGTGATGCAGGCGGCGAGTGGAATCTCTTACGGCTCAACGTTGCTCGGTGTCATCACCCGCTCCAAGGCATCCAAGTCGCGTTCCATTGCCCGGAACAGCAGGTAGCTGATGACAAACGCGATGATGCTGCCGATGGACAGAACGCGCACCTGAACGATGATCTGTGCAAGCTCGCTGGGGGGCAGCAGCGTCGCACCCGCGACCGCAAGTAGCGGGATCGACGCTGCAACGGTCAGATATTGGCCGCACCGACGCCGCACTCGGCGTAAACGCAGCACATCCGCATCGCCGACCTCGCCGTACCGCAAGAACATCGGATAGAGGCACCGGATGCCATAAAAGGTGACCAGGAAGAAAGGGTAGGTCACGGCGATTGCGCCACACACCGCGTGCGCGGCCACGAAATGGGCGTAATCAGCGGCGGTGACATTGTCGGCGGAGCCGTACAGCACTACCGGGAAGCTGATCCCCGCGAGCATCCACAAGGTGAATGTCACGAGCACCACCCAGTGACCGAACAGGATTGTGTCAGTGCGGGCATGGCGCAGCGTCTGCGGCGGGTAATCGACACCGCGATACAACCCATGTGGGACGGTGATCAGATATCGGCCGAGGTACCCCAGCACCACTGCGGCCAGTGGGAAGCCGACGAAGTTCACCACTCCGGTACCGATGTCGAGGTGATGCTGGCCGCTCCCGGATAGCCGGTTGGTGATCAACTGCCGCGAGTGCTGGATATTGTAAAGCGAGGCAAGCACATTCGGCACCAGAACGGCCAACACGACGAGCGGGATACGCCATGCGCGCAGCCGTTGCCGCCAGCTCCCGGGTGGCGGGTCGATGAGGTCGCGGGCTCGCTGATCCAGGCACAGATCCAACTGCTGTGCCAGTACTTTGCCGTTGCTCCAGCGTTGATGCGGATCCGCCTGCAGACATCCGAGCAGCACCCGGCGCAGGGCGCTGGGGGTGTCCGCGGGCAGTCGCGCCAGCGTCGCGTCGGTGATGCCGTGTTCGCGCAGGCGCACCATGGTCGCGAAGGTTTCGGCGCGGGCGTCCGGATCGGTAGGCATCGGCGGATCGTCGAAAGGCGCTGCGCCGGTGAGCAGTTTCCACAGCAATGCGCCGAGGGAAAAGATATCGCTGCGCGGGCCCGGCGCGGGGGCAGCCGGGTCGAGCAGTTGGGCCAGTTGTTCGGGGGAGCGGTACGGCAGCGAATCCGGGTCTACCGCAATCGTATTCGTCAGCGATCGCGGCGCGGCCGTACGCACGGCGAAATCGGCGAGTTTGGGTATGCCCTCAGCGGTGAACAGCACATTGGCGGGTTTGATTTCCCGGTGCAGTACGCCATGCTGCTCGGCGTAATCGAGCGCGTCCGCCAGTCGCCTGCCGATCCAGGCCACCGTCTCCGGCCAGCTGAGCGCAGCGATTTCGCGACGCACACTCGAATCGGCCGGACGGATCTCGCCCTTCGCCTCCATGGCCGTATCGATCGCGCGCGACAGCAGGGCGCCGCCGTCGGCTGCAGTGCCGCGCCGACGCTGTGCGAGCACGCCGGCTGCGGTGCCGCCGGGCAGATACTGCATGTAGACCAGACGGGTCGATGCGATGGCCTCCGGTGCCGTGGCGGGTGTGGCGGTGACCAGTCGCTGGTCGAAAACCCGCACCACATTTGGGTGGTCCAGTTTCGCCATGCTGTGCCCACTGGCCGACCAACCGGCCGAAAGGCGCACGGCGACGAGGCGTTGCATGGACCGCTGCTTGGCGAGGAAGACCCGCCCGAGTGCGCCGGTACCCAGATCGGTGAGCAGATCGAAGTCATCGATCCGATGACCCGGCGTCAGCCCGGCGACCAGCGCGGCGGCGCGTTCGGTATCGGCCGAATCGTCATCGTCGGCGTAGACCGTCAGCCGCGCGCGCACCTGCTGCGCCAGCTCCGGATATTCGGCGAGGAAATCCGTGAGTTCCAGCGGGCCGTACCGGCGTCGGGCCAGGAACTCCTCGCAGAGCAGATCGACCAGTTCCGCACTCTGCTCGACCTCGGGGAATTCCTTGCGATACTCGGCGATGCGTTTGCCGAGGCCCTCGCGATCCCAGCGGTGGCGCAGGTCGATGCGGACAAGATCGGTGAGTACCGCCAGCCGCACCTGGGTGCCGTCGGGGATGTACTCGGCGATCGGAGGTGGGTCGGTCCGTTCGCCACGCAGGCAGTGCTGCCAATCTTCGGTAAATCTGGTTATGGGGTCGGTCTCGCCTCGATCCGCGAAATCGGCAACTGTCACGATCGCGGCTCCGGCACGGCGGGCTTACCGCGCTCCCGGTCCGCAGAAATGTGTTCGCGGTCGAGGGAATCCACCGGCGCGACCACCCGCTCCAGTGCACGCAGATCGGCCTCCAGCGCCCGGAAGAGCAGGTAGGAGCCGATGAACGCGACGATGCCGCCTACACAGAGCACCCGCACCGCGGCGATCACCATCGAAATATCCTCGGGCGGCAGGAAGGTGACGCCCGCCACCGCGAGCAGCGGCACCGAGGCCGCGACCGCCAGATATCCGTTGGCGCGGCGATCCAGGCCGCGCAGCCATACCGCGTCCTCGGTGCTGATCTCCCCGTGCCGCAGGAAGATCGGATAGATGCAGCGGACCATGAAGAAGCACACCAGGAAGAACGGGTACGCCATCGCGATCGCGCCGCACACCACGATCGAGGTGAGGAAGTGCACCACCGCGCGGGCGGGCACGTCCCCGGCCGCCAATTGCAGCGCGATCGGGAAGGTGAATCCGGCGATCACCCACAGCGAGAAGACCACCCACACCGCTCGGTCGCCGAACAGCAGGGAATCCGCTCTGGCCAGCCGCAGCGTCTCGGCATCGTAGCGGCGGTGGCGGCGCAGCCCGTGCGGCACCGTGAGCATTCTTCGGGACAGATAGAGGATCAGCGTCGCCCCGAGCGGGAAGAAGATTCCGTTCACCACGGTGGTGATGATCATGAAGGTGCGTCCGGCGTCCTCGGGGAGCCGGTCCACAATCAGATGCTGGTTGTGCTGGATGTTGTATGCCGAGGCGAGGATATTCGGGATGCCGATGGCCAGCGACACGATCACCAGCCGCCACGACCGCAACTTCAGCCGCCAACTGCCGGGCGGCGGGTCGACCAGATCCCTGGCCCTCGGGTCCATGCACAGGTCGAACTGCTTGGCCAGCACCCCGCCATTGGCCCAGCGCAGTGTCCGATCCGATTCCAGACAGGTCAGCAGCACCCGCCGCAAAGCCGCCGGACAGTTCGCCGGAACTCGTTGCAGCGCAGCGTCATCCACCCCGGAGGTGCGGCGTTCCAGCATCCCCTCCAGCGCCGTATCGTCGCCGTGGTCGGTCGCGGTGGAATCGTCGAACGGCTTCGCACCGGTGAGCAATTCCCACAGCACTACGCCGAGGGCGTAGATATCGGAACGGGTATCCAAATCCTCGGCCGTGCGCTCGCGGCCGGGATGGCAGGCCTCCAACTGTTCGGGCGACATATACGCCAGTGAGCCGCCGAAATAGGCCACCGGACTGGTGCCGGCCACATTGCGGCTGAAGCTGATATTGAAATCGGCCAGTTTCGGTACCGCCTCGGCGGTGAGCAGGATATTGGCCGGTTTCACATCGCGGTGCAGCACGCCGTGCGCAGAGGCGTATTCCAGCGCCTCGGCCACTCTGCGGCCCAGCCAGGCCACGGTTTCCGGCCAGCTGAGTCCGGCGATCTCGGCGCGCACGCTGGAATCGGTCGGACGGATTTCGCCCTTCTCCTCCATGGCCGCGTCGACCGCGTCGAGCAGCAGTTGTCCGCTGCGTTCGGCCGGTGGGGTCGAGCGCACCCAGCGCAGCACCCCGAGCAGGGTGCCGCCGGGCAGGAACTGCATGTACAGCAGCCGGAGTCGGCGCATGGCCGGATCGCGCGCGTCATCGGAGCCGAGCAGCCGCTGATCGAAGACGCGCACGATGTAGTCGTGGTCGAGCTGGGCCAGGGTCTGCGGTTCGGTGCCGTGGTCGGCGGAGATTTTCACCGCCACCAAGCGCTGCATTGATCGCTGCCTGGCCAGGAACACCCGGGCGAAGGCGCCGCTGCCGAGTCCGGTGAGCAGGTCGAAATCGTCGATGGACTGGCCGACCTCGATCCGGTCGAGGGCGTCGAATTTCCCCGGACCGGTACCGATCGTGGTCGGAATGGCGGTCGCGGCCTCGGTTGCATCGACGGCGGCGCGAGTCACATCAGTATTACGATCGGACTCCCGGGTTTGGTTCAGTCCGACGGTTTGATCGGCTCGCACCGTTCGGCTCAGTTCGGCCGCCGCGCGGGTATTGGCGAACTCCGTCAGCACCGAATCCTCGAGCGCCGCTCGGCGGGTGCTCTGGTCGAGATCGTCGGCATTGAGCAGCACACGCAATTCCGTCGCTTGTTCCGGATATTCCCGCAGACAATCCTTGGGATCGACCCGTTCACCACTGTGCCGTCGGATGACGAACTCTTCGTACACCAAACCGGCCGGAATGCCGCTCGGTTCGAGTTCCGGAAACTCGGCGCAGTAGTCGAAAAGCCGTTTACGCGGCGACGGCGCAGTATTGGATTCGCGGCGCTCCCGGGGCGCTTCGTGGTCATGCTCCGCTACCGCCTCCGCGTCCGTCGCTCGCGCCGCAGGCGCTCGGCGGATCCAGCGATGTCGCAGGTCGACGCGGATCAATTCGATCAGGGCGGCCCGGCGCAAGGATTCGGCATCCGGGAGAAAGTCGCCGATCTCCGGTGGTCGCCGCGACGATTCCCATGCGGTCGAGAAGGCCCCGACCACGTCGTTCTCGGTGCGCGACAACGGTCCACCCCAGTCTCTGGTCGGCTCGGCGTCGAGATCGGTTCGGCGCGTATTTTCGGGATCAGCACTCATTTTCGGACCTAGCTACTGAGCGGATGTCGAGTATCCGCAGTGGCCGTTCGGTGGATGTGCCCGTGAATTTCCGCCACACCCGACGACATCGTCCCCCGAGCAGTAATCGAAATGATAACTTGCGCCACAACAGCGGATCACCCGAATTCGACAACCATGCGACGGGGGAGAACCAGCACATGAACAACACGGCGCGAGTAGCGGGCGCTGAAGTGGCAGAGCGCGACCACGGAACGACCCGGGAGCGCCGTAAATCGAATACCGTGACGACCGGTGGCGTCGCGGCCACGGAGCCGACGCCGACGGATTCCACCGCTCCGGAGGCTGCTGAAGCCCCGGAGGTGCAGGCCGCCCATGGGGTTGCGGTGGGCGAGACCGACGCCGTACATGCTTCGATGGACTCCAGCATGCCACGCGAATCCGGCCTGTCACGAGGTCCGGCGGCGGCAATCGCGGCGAGTGTCCGCGATGGCTCGCTGACGCCGATCGAATCCGTCGATATTGCCCTGGATTTGATCGCCGCCGGGAACCGAAAGACGAATGCGTTCACGGTCGTCCGCTCCGCTAAGGCACGGGCCGAGGCGCTCGCGCTCGAACAGCGTTCCGATCTGGATCTGCTGCCGCTTGCGGGTGTGCCCATCGCGATAAAACACAACATCGCGGTCGAGGGTGAAGCGTCGCTCGCCGGTTCCACCGCGACCGATACCCGCCCGGCAACCGCCGACCATCCGGTGGTGCGCAGACTGCGGGCCGCGGGCGCGGTGGTGGTCGGGCTGACGGCGGTCCCCGAACTGGGCCTGTGGGGCACGACCGAGAGCGAGGGCCGCATCACCCGGAACCCATGGAATCCCGCGCGCAGCCCTGGTGGCTCCTCCGGCGGTTCGGCCGCGGCCGTGGCGGCCGGATTGGTACCGGTGGCGCACGGCGACGACGGTCTCGGTTCGGTGCGCATTCCCGCGGCCTGCTGCGGGGTCTTCGGGATCAAGCCCGGACGGTATACCGTGCCCGCCGAGGTAGGCGTCGATTCCTGGTCCGGGATGGTCGAAAACGGTGTGCTCGCAACGACGGTTGGCGATGCCGCGCTCGCGCTGTCCGTGCTGGCCGCGCGCCCGGACCTAGCCGAGTTGGAACCGCCGGGCCGACTACGCATCGGGCTGGCCGTTGCGCCCCCGTCCCGGTTGTTCCGGGTCGATCGGCACTGGACCGCGGCGGCCCGTACCGCTGCTTCGGCCGCCGCCGCGGCAGGGCACCTGGTGGAATCGGTGACACTGCCCTACGGCGAATCGCTCGTCTCGGTCGGCCTGCGCTGGTTGGCATTCGCTGCGCGTGAGGCGGCGAATCTCGTCCGCCCCGAACGTCTGCAGCGGCGCACCCGCCGTCACGTCGCACTCGGTCGGCTCGTCCAGCGGTTTCGGCTGGTGCGCCCGGCCCAGGTGGACCGGGTCGAGGCGCGACTGCTGGATTTCTTCGAGCGCTACCACGTGGTGATCACCCCGACGCTCGCCGCGCCACCACCGCGGGCCAGGGCTTGGCACATGCTGGGTTGGCTCGCGAATGTTGTTATCAGCGCTCGGTATTCACCGTTCACACCGCTGTGGAATCTGGTCGGCTGGCCCGCCGCGTCGATCCCGATGGGCATGCACCCCAGATCCAAAACTCCGGTCGCCGCTCAACTCACGGCACCGCCCGGCAGTGAATCGATTCTGCTGCGCCTCGCGGCGCAACTCGAGTCGATTCACCCCTGGAAGCGAACGGTAAACGACTGTGTCTGATTTGCATTGCCTGCGGCGCTGCGTGTTCGCGGCCCCTGGTGTCGCGCGTCCGACCCTTTCGAGCGACCTGCAAGCAGTCGCTAGCGAAGGCCGTCGAGACTCGCGACTTCGTCGCATGCGCTTCGACGGCTCGGACGCGAGACGGGCCGCGAACGTCGCTCGTAAGCTCGCTCCGTCGGGCTGGGAGGAGTGTGAACGGGACGAGCGACTAACTCGCGACCGCGGGCTGATGCTGCACCGCGAAACCACCGTCCACCGCGCGCGCGGCGAATTCGAGGATGGTCGGTCGGTTGTCGTCGGCGCGCCAGGCCACTGCCAGTTCGCACGGGGCGAGTCCGGCGAGGGGGCGGGCGGTCAGACCCGGCCAGCGGTACATCGGCACATTGTTCTCGGCCAGCAGGCAGACGCCGAGGCCCAGACTCACGGCCTCCAGCTTGTCCTCGGGCGTCGCCGCCTCGGCGCCGATCTTTGGCTGACGGCCGTTGCGAGCATCGTTGCCGAGCCAGAAGTCGCGCACCGCACCGGCCTCGGTGGGCAGTGCGATGAACGGCTCGTCCAGCAGGTCGGCGAAGTCGATGGTCTCGTTCTCGGCCAGTGGATGGTTCTCCGGCAGCAGCACCCACCGCGGCTCGGTGCGCAGCACCTGCCAGCGGTAGCGGTTCGAGTCGGGTAGCGGAAGCCAGACCAATGCCAGGTCGGCCTGTCGGCCGGCCAGACCGCTGGACGGGTCGGTCCAGGAGGCGGCGTGCAGTGCGAGGCGGTGTCCGCTCGCGCTCTCCAGATCGTTGAGCAGCCCGCGGCCGAGCGCGGACTGGATGCCGACGCGCAGCACCTCGCCCGCTTCCTGCAGCGAGACGTTGGTGACCTCCCAGAGCTCCAGGATCTTGCGGGCGCCTTCGAGCAGTTCCTTACCTGCGACGGTCAGCGCGACACTGCGCTGGTTGCGGTCGAACAGGACCACGTCGAGCTGGCGTTCCAGCTGACGAATCTGACGCGAGAGGGTGGGTTGAGCGATGTGCAGCCGCTGGGCGGCGTTGGTGAAGTGCAGTTCCTCAGCGACGGCGACGAAATACCGCAGGTCGCGCAAATGCGGGTCCATAGCCCCTTGCTATCAGAATCGGTCCTGAATTTCCAGCCTATTAAGGCCGGAAAGTCTGGATATGGCAGCCGAAACAGTCGGCAGGTTTGTTAGACACAGCATATGGCTTGTCATGGTCATTTGCATCATCGACTCGGCGAATCTCCGGCACCCTGGACTCGCGCCGCGGCGTGCAAAGTTAATTGGGCGTATGACCAGCAACGATGTGGCGCTGAATGTGTTCGTGCGAGTGCTGAAGTGTGGTCGGTCACTGTCGAGAAACCGGCCCGCAACGGGGGTGCTGCTGCTACCGGGGCAGATAGTGATGTTCGTCACTGTTATGTTTGCCATCTCGTTCGATCGGCTCGGAAACCGCCGTCCCGAGGCCGTTCAACGCGAAGGCGCCGTGGTCGATGACCCGACCACGGCGCCTTCATCGATCGCTCAGAGACTGCGTGCCCGATCCTCGTAGGCCTGGCGCTTGGCCGCGTCCACGTCCTCGAGGAAGGCATTGCTCGAACCCAGCGCCCTGGCCAGCCCATCGGCCACCGGCTCCGGCAGCAGATTCACCAGCTGCGACAGGAATCCGGCCACCGCCGTGACCCGGACCTTGGATTTCGGCGCGGCGATCAGCGCGACGATCGCATCGGCGATCTCCTCCGGCTCGGCCGCACGCAGTAGCTTCGGGCCGCTCACACCGGAGCCGAGTTCGGTATTCGTCAGCGTCGGCAGTACCGACGAGAACGCGACACCCGAACCCCGGTACTCCTCACGCAGGGTGTCGGTGAAGCCGAGCACCGCATGCTTGCTGGCGTTATAGGTCGCCAGGCCCGGAATATGCGTCTCGCCCGCGAGCGAGGCGATGTTGATGATGTGCCCGCTTTTGCGCGCCAGCATGCGCGTCAGTCCGAGTTTGGAGCCAAGGATGACGCCGTAGACATTGATATCCAGGATCCGGCGGGTGATCTGATCCGGCTCATCGGCGAATTTGCCGGTCGGCATGATGCCCGCATTGTTGATCAGCACGTCGATCGGGCCGATGGTGCGCTCGACCTCGTCGAGGAAACTCTCGAACGAGGTGGGGTCGGTGACATCGAGCCGCCCGTAGAGCTCGAAATCGCGCGCGGTGCCGGATTCCTTGACCGTGGTTTCGTCGATATCGCCGATCGCGATCTTGGCGCCGAGCGCCTGCAGCGCGGTCGCCGTGGCCAGTCCGATGCCGCGCGCGCCGCCGGTGATGACGACGACCTTGCCGCGAATCTTCGCCGCGTCTCGGTCCCCGGTCACTTGTTGTCTCCCTTGAGTTTCAGGATTGCCGCGATATCGATGCGCCGCAGTCCGCGAGCGCCGGCGGCACGCATGGCGCCGAGCCCGAACAGCACCTTCGGCATCTGGTACGGGAACCAGAGCAGTTCCTTCTGCTGGGTCGGCAGGATCGGCGTGGTGATCGCCTTCTGCCTGCAGTATTTGCGGATCCCGTTCGCGCCGCCCCAACGTGCACCCACACCGGACTGCCCCCAGCCGCCCATCGGCAGCGCGAAGCTGAACAGATTGACGAAGACGTCGTTGATATTCACCGCACCGGCCTCGAGGGCACGGGCCACCCGCTCGCCGCGTTCCTTATCGCCGGTCCACACCGAGGCCGACAGGCCATAGATCGAATCATTGGCCAGCCGAACGGCTTCCGCCTCATCGGCGACCTTGATCACCGGCAGGGTCGGGCCGAAGGTCTCCTCGGTAATACAGGACATGGTGTGGTCGACATCGACCAGCACGGTCGGTTCGAACAGGGTGCCGACACCGGTGCGCTTACCGCCGGTGGTCACCCTGGCACCCGCCGCGACGGCCTCGTCGACATGCCGCTGCACGATCTGGACCTGGTTCTCATTGGCCAGCGCGCCCACGTCGGATTTGGACTCGCGCCCGTCGAGACCCTGCCGCAGATTCTTGACCGCGTCGGTGAGCTTGGCGACGAATTCGTCGTAGACCGGAGCCTCGACATACACCCGCTCCACCGAAATGCAGACCTGGCCCGAATTGAACATGCCGCCGAAGGCGATGCCGTGCGCGGCCCGATCCAAATCGGCGTCGGCCAGCACAATCGCCGGATCCTTACCGCCCAATTCCAGGCTGTAGGGAATCAACCGCTCGACACAGGCGGCGGCGATCTTGCGCCCGGTCGCGGTCGAACCGGTGAACTGGATGTAGTCGGCATTCTCGACCACTGCCGCACCCGTCGCGCCCGCACCGGTGACCACCGCGAAAACCGGCGGCGCACCGATTTCGGCCCAGCCTCTTGCCAATTCGACCGCGGAAAGCGGAGTCACCTCCGACGGCTTGAGAATCACCGCGGCACCCGCGGCCAGCGCCGGAATCACGTCGATGACCGGCATGGCCAGCGGGAAGTTCCACGGCGTGATCACGCCGACCACCGGGTACGGCTTGTACACCGTGGTCAACTTCTTGACCCGGGCCAGCGGGCTGTGCGGTGAGGGGTGGTCATCAGCGAGGAATTTGCCCGCCCGGCGCGCGTAGTAGCCGATCAGATCGGTGGAGAAGGCCGGGTCGATCAGCGCGTCCACCCGTGGTTTACCCGCCTCGGCCTGCAGTACATCCGCCAGGTGCTCGGTGTTGTCGATGATCCAGTCCTGCAGCGCGAGCAGCCATTTCTTGCGCCCGTCGGGACCGATGGCCTCCCACTCCGGCTGGAACAGGCGCAATTCGCGAATCTTGGCCGCGACGGCGTCGGCGCTCTCGTTCGGCACGGTGCCGACCACCGCGCCGGTGCCCGGGTTGCGCACCTCGATGAGTTCCGGATCCGCTTTCTCGGCGGCTGTCTTGCGCGCAGTTTTCTTCTCGGCCGCGCCGGGCACGGTATCGGTCACGCTGTTCTCCCACTACGTTGTGCTGTGCACCGCTGATCGCTGTGAATCAGTTCACTGACCTATGATCGTGACACAAGGTTGGTGGACTTTCTTGGCCCGATTTGTCAACGAATGAGGCCGTTTTTGTTCTCGAAGCACAATTCGGAGATTGCATGAGCACCGGCCGGATCAGCCCCAATAGCGCAGTGGTCCGCGACTGGCTGGCCCAATACGTCTACGAGACCATGCGCACCCAGGCCCTCGAACAGGTCGTCGACCGCCTCGACAACGCGATCATTGCGCACATCCCGGAACTCGCCGATCGCGATATGCGTCGCGACCTGGCCGCCAGCACCCGCGCACATGCCAGGGTGGTGCTGGCCAACCTCACCAGCGACACCATCGAATTCGCCCTGCCGGAGGAGGCGCACGCCTTCGCCAGAACCCTCGCCCGGCGCGGCTACGACCTTCGGCTACTACTGCGGACTTATCATGTCGGGCAGGAGGCAGTGCTCGACTACATGACCGACGCCGTCGACGAACGCCAGCCGCCACCCGAAATCGAGCGGGCGGTAATGCTGCGGCTGTTCGAGCGTTCCACCCGATGGGTCAGCATTTCCGTGGAGACGCTCACCGATACCTACATGGAGGAACGCGAGCGCGTAATGCGCGCCGCCCTCAACCGCCGCACCGAAATCGTGCGTGCGCTGCTCGCCGGTGACGAACTCGATATCGACCAGGCTTCGGTCCGGCTCGGCTACCGACTTGCCAAGCAGCACTTGGCATTTGTGCTGTGGACCGATGAGACCACCGGCGAGCCGGACAGTGAGTCGAGCGGCTTGCTGGATCGGGTGGCGACACGATTGGGCACCGCGCTCGGCAGTAACCAGGTGCTCTCGGTCGCTTCCGGCGCGAGCGGCATGTGGGCCTGGGTGGGTTTGGACGACGACGCGCATGCCGCCGAATTGGCGGTGCCGGGGGAGATCGAGCGAATGGTGCTCGGTCAGGTGCAGTCGCCGGTGCGGGCCGCGTTCGGGGTGCCCGCGCCGCAGACCGCCGGGTTCCGGCGCAGCCATCATGAGGCCGTCGCGGCCAGGCACGTCGCCGAGCGCGCTCCGGCGGATCGAGCGCGGGTCACCGCATATCGCGAGGTGGAGATCGCCTACCTGGTGGGCGCTGACGACGCGGCCATGCGCGGTCTGATCGGGCGCGAAATTCGCGCGCTGGCTGGCCGTGATGTCAATGCCACACGGCTGCGCGAAACACTGCACGCATATCTGAAAAGCCATCGCAGCCCGGAGGCCACGGCGAAATTACTCGGTGTGCACAAGAACACGGTCCGCTATCGGATCCAGCGGATCGAGGAACTGCTCGGCCATCCGATCGAAGCGCGCAGTCTGCCGCTGGAGATCGCACTGGCCTGCGTCGCCACCTACGGCGCAGACGCCCTACCTTGAAACGCTACGAACTACTCCCTCTCCGCGACCGCGCGATCGCGGCGTAGCGGCGGTTCGGTGGCCGGTGCGACCCGCACATCCGGTAGATCCGCGAGCAATTGCGTGGTCGCTGCCGCGATGGCGTTCACCGCCTTGTCCACGGCCGCCTTGGTTGTGGTGCTCAGGCCGGACACGCCACCGACCGTACGCACGTACTGCAGTGCGGCAGCATAGATTTCCTGCTCGGTAGGCGCAGGATCCAGGCCACGAAGGAGGGTGATGTTGCTACTCATGGGAGCACACTACTGCCCATTGTCGAGGTAAGGCAGGCCAAGAAACAGATCCGATGAAGCCGAGCGATTACACAGGTCCATCCAAGATCCATAGTGAACAATCGGGGGTATGCCTGCCCGCGGTGTACCGACCTTGACAACATTCCCCTACGACGAGCTCGACAAGAGGGAAGAGGACCACTGGTCCGGCGCGGCGGTATCGGATGACGAGCTGCGCGCGCTCGCACTCGGCGGGTTCTATTCGGCGCGCTGGGATGCCTTCCACGATGCGCTGCTGCTCGGCCCAGAGCGCGATCATCCGCTCGGTGACCGGCGCGAACTCGCCATCGACACGCTCACCGGCGCGTGGGGCATCACCGACGGCACCGAGGCGCAGGCCTCCATGGAGCAGCTGCTCGAAGGGATGCACGCGCCGCTGTACGCGATGGTGCACCCGTTGGTGATGGCATCGATCAATGCCAGTGAGCGCGACCGGTTCGGTGAGCGGGCCGATCGACATCGGGCCTTCCTGCGGCAGGTCGGTTCGTTCCGGGGGATGGACAATCCGGAGGCGCTGGTCCGCGATTACGACATCTGGTCGCAGGCGATCAAAATCGGTTTCACCGAACATCTGGCCCGCCCGCTGCCCAGCGATATCCATGCCTGGGATCTGGCCCGGGTGGTCGCGGTGGCCCGAATGGCCTTCACCGCGGGCTATCTCGACGCCGAGATGGCCTGGGACTATCTGATGCGGGCACTGCCGCTGGCCCAGCGCAAATACCAGAATTGGCGCCAATTCGGTGATGCCTACCTGACCGGCTGGACCTATTGGCAGGCCTGTGAGGATCTGGCCGAACTCAAGAACGGCGGCGTGGATCGGCGCATGGAACTGCTGCGCCTGTGGTTGCGTCCGACCAGCCCGTGGCGGCGGATCACATTGCAATCAGTGCCCGTCGGGGAGTGAGCGCAGGATCCCGCGCCCGTAGCGCTGGAACTGTCCGTCATCGACCATGCCAAGGGAGTGTCGCTCCACCAGTAATTCCCACTCGGAATAGAGCTGGGCGACACCCGGATCGGACGGACCGGCCGCACCGTCGGCCGAATCGCGCCGGACGGCGAAATTCACCGCGCAGGTGACGCGCTCGGTATCGGCCCGATCGGTGCCGGTGAAATGCAACGTGACGTTTCCGTCGTGCACATCGATGCCGGTCTCACCGCGCACCGAGCCGATCTCACCGGGCGTGGTCAACGCGCCGTCGGTGGTGCGCGCCCACATCACGACCGGGATGGGTAGCTCGTGCGCGTACCTGTCACCGGGGCCGATGGAGATGAACAGCAGCCGTCCGGTGGTCGCGGCCAGCAGGCCAGGACCGCTGCCCGCGGGCGAATGGGCCACCACGATGGCGGTCTCCAGCACGTATTCGTCGATTGTGACGTAGCGATGCAGCGCGGCTATCGCGGCCTTGGCTTCGCGCTTGGGCGCCATCCGCCGCACGGCTCGATCGACATCGGCTCGGGTCGGCCCGCTCTTACCCCACTGCGGGGCGGGCGGTTGTAGATCGGGTGCGGCCACATCGATGCGCTGGCTGGCCCGGATCTGATCGTTGATGCGCTCGACGATTTCGGCGGCCGCGGGGAAATCGTGTTCGGCTATCAATACCGGTAATGGTGTGCGGTCGGCGGGGACGCCGGTGAGCACCGGCGTGGGATAACGCAGATAGATCTCGATGACGACCGCATCGTCGGCCCGGCGGTTCAGCCTAACTTTGAGCAGGTCGGTGACCGGCACATCCAGGACGCGCTCGCCCTCGCTGCCCGGGCGTAGAACGATAAGTCGTCCTCGGCCGTGCCGCACTATCGCTGTGGGTGTCCGTAGCTCAACTATGTCCATACCCCCTGCGCTCTTATGTGTCGTCGCTCACGATAGGCCGAACATGACATGATTGTGACCACTTGGCGTAACCCGACCGGAGACTTCGGGAACCACGGACGTTCCCCGACCGTTTACCTGTCGAACTACACCAGCTGCCGAACTGCGCGATGTATCGACTAGACCGTACGCGGTAACGTGGCATGTCCGCATCCGAACACCGGACGGGACGCGCCCGACGCCACGCTAGGCATGCACCGGAGACACCCGGAAAGGACTGGCCGCCCGGCCTAAGCTCTATGAACCGCAAGACTGTGTTTCGCACCCTGGCCATAGTCTCGGGCATTTTGCTCGTGATTTATGCGTTCAGCTATTTCGGCAATGACACGCGCGGCTGGAAGAGCGTCGATACCTCGGTGGCGTTGAGTCAGCTGAACGACAAGAGCAACGTCAAGAACGTCCAGATCGACGATCGCGAGCAGCAGCTGCGCATCGAGCTGAACAACGGGAACGACGCCACCTCGGGCTCGAAGAAGGTCATCGCCAAGTATCCCGGTGGCAGTGAGACCTCCAACCAGGTCTTCGATGCCGTACAGAAGTCCGGCGCACCATTCAACACCGTGGTCAAACAGGACAGCTGGTTCACCCAGATCCTGTTGTTCGTGCTGCCGATGGTGATCTTGTTGGGCCTGTTCATCTTTGTGATGTCGCGCATGCAGGGCGGTGGTCGCGGCGGCATGATGGGCTTCGGCAAGTCCAAGGCCAAACAGCTGTCCAAGGACATGCCCAAGACCACCTTCGCGGATGTGGCCGGCGCCGACGAGGCCGTCGAAGAGCTCTACGAAATCAAGGACTTCCTGCAGAACCCGGTGCGCTACCAGGCGCTGGGCGCGAAGATCCCGAAGGGCGTGCTGCTCTACGGCCCGCCCGGTACCGGTAAGACCCTGCTGGCGCGTGCCGTCGCGGGTGAGGCCGGGGTGCCGTTCTTCACCATCTCCGGTTCGGACTTCGTCGAGATGTTCGTCGGTGTCGGCGCCTCCCGCGTGCGCGACCTGTTCGAGCAGGCCAAGCAGAACAGCCCGTGCATCATCTTCGTCGACGAGATCGACGCGGTCGGCCGCCAGCGCGGCGCCGGACTCGGCGGTGGTCACGACGAGCGTGAGCAGACGCTGAACCAGTTGCTCGTCGAGATGGACGGCTTCGGCGATCGCACCGGCGTCATCCTGATCGCCGCGACCAATCGCCCCGACATCCTCGATCCGGCCTTGCTGCGTCCGGGCCGGTTCGACCGGCAGATCCCGGTCAGCAATCCGGACCTGGCCGGGCGTCGTGCCATCCTGCGGGTGCATTCGCAGGGCAAGCCGATCTCGCCGGAGGCCGATCTCGACGGTCTGGCCAAGCGCACCGTCGGCATGTCCGGCGCGGATCTGGCCAATGTCGTCAACGAGGCCGCACTGCTCACTGCCCGTGAGAACGGCGCGGTGATCACCGGCGAGCAACTCGAGGAGTCGGTGGACCGCGTCGTCGGTGGTCCGCGCCGTAAGAGCCGCATCATCAGCGAGCACGAGAAGAAGATCACCGCCTACCACGAGGGCGGCCACACCCTGGCCGCCTGGGCGATGCCGGATATCGAGCCGGTCTACAAGGTGACCATCCTGGCCCGCGGTCGCACCGGCGGCCACGCCATGACGGTGCCCGAGGACGACAAGGGCCTGATGACCCGCTCGGAGATGATCGCCCGCCTGGTCATGGCGATGGGCGGCCGCGCGGCCGAGGAACTGGTGTTCCACGAGCCGACCACCGGTGCGTCCTCGGATATCGACCAGGCCACCAAGATCGCGCGCGCGATGGTCACCGAATACGGCATGAGCGCACGTCTGGGCGCGGTGCGCTACGGCCAAGAGCAGGGCGACCCGTTCCTCGGGCGCTCGATGGGCATGGGTTCGGATTACTCGCACGAGGTCGCCGGCGCCATCGATGAGGAGGTGCGCAACCTGATCGAGGCCGCGCACACCGAGGCGTGGGCAATCCTCAACGAGTACCGCGATGTGCTCGATGTGCTCGCCACGGCACTGCTGGAGCGGGAGACCTTGCACCGCAAGGATCTCGAGGAGATCCTCGCCGCGGTGCAGAAGCGGCCGCGCATCACGGCGTTCAACGATTTCGGCGAGCGCGTGCCATCGGATAAGCCGCCGGTGAAGACCCCGGGCGAACTGGCCGCCGAGCGCGGCGAGCCGTGGCCCCCGCAGGCGCCGGCGCTGCCGAAGCTGCCGCAGCGTGAACCCGCCGTGGCCAATGGCTACCCGGACGGTGGTTATCAGGAACCGCGCTACGGCGGCGGTCACCCCGAGCAGCCCGCGCCCGGTTACCCGTTGCCGCAGGCCCCCTCCCCGGCTTATCCGCGACAGGGCGCGACGCACGGCTCACGGCCGGATTATGGTGCTCCGGCCGGTTGGTCGGCCCCGGGGTGGCCGCCGCGCGACGAGCAGCAGCAGTCGGGTCAGCCGGGCTACGGCGGCTGGCAGGGTGAGCCGCAGCCGCGCCACGGCTACCCGCAGCCGCAACAGCCATGGGGTCAGCCGGGCCGGGGCAACGACGGCTATGACGAGCCCGCCAACGGCACCGGGAATAACGAGGGCGAGAACCACGATTGGGATGGACCGAACGGTCGGCACTGACACGTGCCGATTAGGCTCGACCATCTGGGTGCGGGGTGATTGCTCGTACCCGAGATTTTGGAGGTGTCCTCGATTGTCGGCCAACAATCACGTCGGTGGCCCCGGGCATGGGAGCGGCGGTGCCGTTGCGAATGCCAGCAATTTCGACGAGTTCGATGAACCGGTCAAGTACAACGGTGCGGGCCCCGAGCCGGACCTGATCGCACTGGAGAGCGGCCGCCCATTCGATCAGCCCCGAGCCGAGGCCGCGATCCGAGAACTGCTGATCGCGGTCGGCGAGAATCCGGACCGGCCCGGCCTGATCGATACGCCCGCGCGGGTGGCCCGCGCCTATCGGGAGATGTTCGCCGGGCTCTACACCGAGCCGGATGCGGTGCTGAACACCACCTTCGACGAGGGGCACCAGGAATTGGTGCTGGTTCGCGATATCCCGCTGTACTCGACCTGTGAACACCATCTGGTGTCCTTCCACGGCGTCGCGCACGTCGGCTATATTCCCGGCCCGCACGGCCGGGTGACCGGACTGTCCAAACTGGCCAGGCTGGTCGATCTGTACGCCAAGCGTCCGCAGGTGCAGGAGCGGCTGACCAGCCAGATCGCCGATGCGGTCATGCGCAAGCTGGATCCGCGCGGTGCCATTGTCGTGATCGAGGCCGAGCATCTGTGCATGGCCATGCGCGGTATTCGCAAGCCCGGTGCCAGCACCACCACCTCCGCCGTGCGCGGTCTGCTGCAGTCCAACGCCGCCTCGCGGGCCGAGGCCCTCGATCTGATCCTGCGGAAGTGAGGCCCCGCGCGGTGTCGACCCACGCCCCCGATGCCGTCCGGAGCAGTGTCGCGCCGCGCGGTGTCGTTTCGAGCGACCTGCAAGCAATCGCTAGCGGTGACCGCTCCTGTGTGGTGATGGGGGTCGTGAACGTCACCAGTGATTCGTTCTCCGACGGCGGCCGCTATCTGGATCCGAGTCTGGCCATCGCACACGGCATCGAGCTGTTCGAGGCGGGCGCCGACATCATCGATATCGGTGGCGAGTCGACCCGGCCCGGTGCAGTGCGGATCGATCCGGAAACCGAGGCCGCGCGGGTGGTTCCGGTCATTCGCGGTTTGGTTGCCGCGGGTGTGCCGACCAGTGTTGACACCATGCGGGCCGGTGTCGCCGAGGCGGCGATCGCGGCCGGAGTTTCGGTCGTCAACGACGTCTCCGGTGGTCGCGCCGATCCGGATATGGTGAAAGTCATTGCGGCGGCTGAGGTTCCGTGGATCCTCATGCACTGGCGGGCGGGTGCGGACTATCGGCACACCGGTCCGGCCGACTACTACGACGACGTGGTCGCCGAGGTGCTCGCCGAATTGACCGCGCAGGTGGAACTGGCCGTCGCGGCCGGTGTCGACCGGTCCCGGTTGGTGCTCGATCCCGGCCTCGGTTTCGCCAAGAATGCCGAACACAATTGGGCGCTGCTCGGCGCGCTGCCCGAATTGGTCGGCCGCGGGCTGCCGATACTTATCGGCGCCTCTCGTAAACGTTTCCTCGGCTCCCTGCTCGCCGATGCCACCGGCCCGCGGCCGCCCGACGGCCGGGAGACCGCCACCGCGACGGTGTCGGCGCTGGCCGCCCTGCACGGGGCCTGGGGTGTCCGCGTCCACGATGTGCGTGCCTCGCTCGATGCCATTGCCGTGACCGATGCCTGGCAGCGCGCTGCGAGGCAGAGCCCCCGAGGAGCCGTTCTATGACCGCAGCATCGCGCAGCGATTCGATGAGGGATAGCGGCCGGGAGGCTGGTGGGCACCAGCCCGACCGGATCGAGCTGCGCGGCCTGCGCGCGTATGGCTATCACGGCTGCTTCGACTATGAACGCCGCGACGGCCAGGAATTCCTGGTCGATCTGACGGTATGGACCGATTTCGCCGCCGCCGCGGCCACCGATGACCTCGCGAACACCATCGACTACGGCGCCCTCGCCGAGCGGGCCGTGCAGATCATCCAGGGGCCGCCGCGCAATCTCATCGAAAAGGTGGTCGCCGATATCGCCGACGATGTGATGACCGATCCACGCATCCAGTCGGTCGAGGTCGTCGTGCACAAACCGTCCGCGCCCATTCCGCATACCTTCGCCGATGTCCGCGTGGTCACCTCGCGGCAGCGGGGAGTGGTGGCATGAGTCACGCCGTCTTGTCGATCGGCTCGAATCTGGGCGATCGGCTCGCGCATCTGCGCAGCGTTGTCGACGGGCTGGGGGAGCGGGTGGTGGCGGTGTCGCCGGTGTACTCGACCGCGCCGTGGGGCGGTGTCGAACAGGACGACTATCTCAATGCCATTGTGCTGGTCGGTGATCCGCAATTCGGCCCGCACGATTGGTTGCGCTTCGGCCAGCAGTTGGAGCAGGCCGCCGGTCGGGTGCGCGAAGTGCGTTGGGGCGCGCGCACTCTCGATGTCGATGTGGTGTGGTGTGCCGAGGACGGCGCGGTCAGTCGCAGTGACGATCCGGAATTGACCCTGCCGCATCCGCAGGCGCACAAGCGGGCCTTCGTACTGATCCCGTGGCTGGATGTGCAGCCGGACGCGGAACTCGAGGTCGATGGCACCGTGCGGCTGGTGCGCGACTGGCTCGCCGAACTAGACGCGGCCGAACGCGCGGGTGTCCGACCGACCGAATTCGTGCTGCCGGCAGCCGCGGAGGGATCGGCGTCGTGAAACTGAAGCCGACCCGGATTTTCGATCTCATCGCGAATGTCGTCGTCGCGGCCCTCATCGCCTGGTTGCTCACGCGGATGGCCTATGGCAGTTTCCCGCCGATCTCGATTTACGCGGGCGCATCGCTTTATCCGGTCGCCGCGATCGAAGTGGCACTCGGTTTCGTAATCCGCGCGCGGGTCAATGAACATCAGATCGGTGACGGCAGCCATCAGCTGCATCCGATCACCGCGGCCCGCGCGGTCGCATTGGCCAAGGCGTCCGCGCAAGTCGGCTCGCTTGCTGCCGGGGTATGGCTGGGTTTCCTTTTGTGGGTTTATCCACAGCGCGACACCTTGAATGCGGCGGGGGCGGATAGCCCCGGCGCAATTGTCGGGATGCTGGCGGGGGTGGCTTTGGTAGCTGCGGCACTGTGGCTGGAGTACTGCTGTCGGGCTCCGGAGGATCCTTCAGATGATCCGGCAACTACATAGCAAATAATCCTGGCGGAATCACTGCGCGAGAATCTGGGCGCGGCTGGCTGATCAAGCTACCCTGGCGTGCATGGTTTCACCCTCCCGTAGCAGCACCTCTCGTCGACGGCGGGACGACGCGGGAAAATTGTTCATCGGCGTATTGATTCTGCTCGGTCTGGTTGCCAGCGTTTTCCTGGTTTTCAGTGACCGTCTGCAGTTTGTTCGGATCGGCTTGGTGGCGGCGCTGTGGGCGGCCGTGATCGGCGCTTTGGCCGCGACGCGGTACCGCAAGGAAGCCACGATCGATAAGGCCAAGGTCCGTGACCTGCAGACGGTGTACGAACTCCAGTTGGAACGCGAGGTGACCGCCCGACGCGAATACGAGCTCGGCGTCGAGGCGCGGGTGCGCGCGGAAGTGGGTGCCGATGCGACCGAAATGGCCGCCCTGCGCGCCGAACTCACCGTGCTCCGGGAGAGCCTGCAGCGGCTCTTCGACGGTGATCTGCCGATGGATCGACCCGCATTGCGCGCCGATGCGACCCGGATTCAGGAGTTGCCGAGCGCATCCGGAAATTCGGCCAACAATAGCTCGGCGAATGCCGACAGCTGGCTGGACATGGCGTTTCAGCAATCTCCTAGCACCTTCACCCCTGTCTTCGACTCGGATCATCCGGAGCCTCCACGCTTCGCGAGTCCCTTCGACGATCCGGTGACCGCGGAGACCGCTATCGTCCAGATCGACGATCTCGACGATCTCGACGATCTCGACGATCTCGACGATCTCGACGATTCAGAGATCACCGACGCCGAGGTCGACGATATGCACGACACCGGCCCGCTGGCCACCACTGGCGGCTGGGCCGACGCGTTCACCGAGGATCCGGATAAGACCGGTGTTCCGCCGCGGCTACAGCCGCTCGAGTACACCGTGCCGCCGCGTTTGCCGGAGCCCGAGCCGACCGCGTCCGAAGCCGAGCAGGACTTCTCGGCACCGGAGCCGACCCCGAATCCGGAGCCCGCCCCACGCCCGACGACCACGGTCCCGCCGCCGGGCACCGCCACCTCCCGCCGCCGTCGCCGCGTCGATCCGGAAGCCGACTCCGGCAATTCGTCGCGTCGACTTTCGGTGGCCGAGATCATGGCCAACCTGCAGTCGGAAGAAAACGGACGCCGTACCGGACGCTGATCCGGCGCGAGCGGTGAGGGCCACGCACTCCCTGGCTGCGAACACGCGGCGCCGAAGGCGCTGCCAAAAGACAGAGCAAATCCAACACTGCGGTGTAAATCACGCGGGTGCCCCGTGGCATCGGCGAAGGATGGGCCGATATTCTCGGTGCGTAACGTCTGGTACCCGGCTGTCCGGGACTGGAACGACATCGAGAGGACAACGTTGACCTCGAGAAGCGTCAACCCTGACAACGCTGCTTCGGGTGACCCCGCGCCTGCACGCTTGACGGTGGGAATCGTCTCGGCGGGACGCGTCGGTTCCGCACTCGGCGCGGCGCTCGAGCGCGCCGGACACGTGGTGTTCGGCGTGGCTGCCATTTCCGATGCCTCGGTGCATCGGGCCCGCACGCGACTACCCGAATCCGAAATCCTGCCGGTCGAGGAGGTGGCCGCACGCAGCGAATTGCTGCTGCTCGCGGTACCCGATGCCGAACTACCCGGGCTGGTGCGCGGGCTCGTATCCGCGGATGTGGTCCGCGCCGGCACCATCGTCGCGCATACCTCTGGCGCCAATGGTGTGGGCGTGCTTGCTCCACTGGCCGAGCGTGGCGTATTGCCGCTGGCCATCCATCCGGCCATGACCTTCACCGGACACGACGAGGACGTCGCCCGGCTCGGCAATGCCTGCTTCGGCATTACCGCCGCCGACGAAATCGGCTTCGCCATCGCGCAATCGCTGGTGATCGAGATGGGCGGCGAGCCGGTTCGGGTGCAGGAAGAGAATCGCCAGCTCTATCACGCCGCACTCGCACACGGCAGTAATCACCTGGTCACGGTGGTGCTGGACGCGGTCGACGCATTACGCGCCGCACTCGCTGGCCCCGGCCTGCTCGGCCAGCAGATCGTCGACGATCAACCGAACGGTCTGGCTGAACGTCTGCTCGCCCCATTGGCCTCGGCCGCCCTCGACAACGCCCTGCGCCGCGGTCAGTCCGCGCTGACCGGTCCGGTGGCGCGTGGTGATGCGGATGCCGTTGCCGCACATCTGAGCGCCATGGCCGCCGTCGATACCCGCTTGGCCGCGGGCTATCGCGCCATGTCGCTGCGCACGGCCGAGCGCGCCAAGACCAATCCGGCTCTGATCGAGCTGCTGGAGGGAGGCCGATGATGGATCCGAAGTTTTCCCGGCGCGATCGACGGGCCCGGAGGAGGCGGCGTGCGTAACCACGGAGGGCCCGGAGAGCGCCATATCGAGCAGAGCGCGTATCGGCGCGGCGAGCTGACGGTGCACCACGATCCCGAGGTGATCGCCGCGGTCTCCAAGGCCCTGCGCGGCGTCGGACGTACCGTCGGCCTGGTACCAACCATGGGCGCACTGCACGAGGGGCATCTCGAGATCGTGCGCCGGGCCAAGCGGACCAATCAGGTGGTCATCGTCTCGATTTTCGTGAATCCGCTGCAGTTCGGCGCAAACGAGGATCTGGACAAATACCCGCGAACCCTCGACGCAGACGTCGAATTGCTGCGCAAGGAGGGCGTGGAGCTGGTATTCGCGCCGAGCGCCTCGGATATGTATCCGGACGGCCCGCGCACCACCGTGCATCCCGGTCCGATCGGCGCCGAGCTCGAAGGTGCCAGCCGCCCGACGCATTTCGCGGGCATGCTGACCGTGGTCGCCAAGCTGCTGAATATCGCGCGCCCGACCGAGGCATTCTTCGGAGAGAAGGACTATCAGCAGCTCACCCTGATCCGCCAGATGGTGCGCGATCTGAATATGGACGTCAAGATCGTCCCGTTGCCGACGGTTCGCGAACACGACGGCCTCGCACTGTCTTCCCGCAATCGGTATCTCGATGCGGCACAACGGGAATCGGCACTGGCCCTGTCGGCGGCGCTGGCCGCGGGTCGGCATGCCGGCGCGCTCGGTGCGGATGCCGTGCTGGCCGCGGCCCGCGCAGTGCTCGACGCGGCTCCCGGTGTCGATGTCGACTATCTCGAATTGCGCTCGTCCGCACTCGGCCCCGCCCCCGCGAACGGCAATGCGCGCCTGCTCGTCGCCGCCAAGGTCGGCTCGACCCGCTTGATCGACAACACCGCCGTCGCACTCGGCGCGCCCGTCGATGGTGGCGGTGTTGTGTCGAGCGACGTTGTGTCGAGCGACGTTGTGTCGAGCGACGTTGTTTCGAGCGACCTGCAAGCAGTCGCTGGCGGCCCCACACTCCCTGATTCGCGCACCGCCGCGACCGACTCCCAGCCTGCCCAGGCCAATATTTAGGAAGGGCGACAGCGATGTTGCGCACCATGATGAAGTCGAAGATCCACCGCGCCACGGTGACCCATGCCGATCTGCACTATGTCGGTTCGGTGACCGTCGACCAGGATCTGCTCGACGCCGCCGATCTGCTCGAGGGTGAGCAGGTCTGCATTGTCGATATCGATAACGGCGCCCGCCTGGAGACTTATGTGATCGCCGGTGAGCGCGGTTCGGGTGTCATCGGAATCAATGGCGCCGCCGCACATCTCGTGCATCCCGGTGATCTGGTCATCCTGATCGCCTACGGCATGATGGACGAGGCGGAGCTGAAGGAATACGCCCCGAAGGTCGTATTCGTCGACGAGCACAATCGTGCGACCGATCTCGGTTCCGATCCGGCGCATGCCCCGGAGGGTTCCGGTCTGGTCACCCCGCGCTCGCTGACCGCTGTGCCCGATGCGGCGTTCCCGGGGCCCTCCGTGGTTACGCGGGCTGCCGCCGCCGTGTCCGTCGCTCACGCCTGAGCCGATGCTGCTGACCATCGATGTCCGGAATACGAGCATTGAGCTCGGATTGTTCTCGGGCAGTGGTAATCACGCGAAGTTGGTGCGGCACTGGCGGATACATACCAATCCGCTGCTGACCGCGGACGAATTCGCCATGCAGGTGCGCGGATTGGTCGGTGAGCAGGTGGAGGAGATCGTCGGGGTTTCGGCGTTGTCCACCGTGCCGCCGGTACTGCGCGAGATCAGATCGATGCTCACTCGCTATTGGGATCACGTGCCGCATGTGGTGGTGGAACCCGGTGTGCGAACCGGTATTCCGCTACTTGTGGACAATCCCAAGGAAATCGGCGCGGACCGCATCGTGAACACCCTTGCCGCCCATCATCGTTTCGGTACGGCCGCGATTGTCGTGGATTTCGGTACGGCCACCACCGTCGATCTGGTATCGGCCAAGGGCGAGTTTCTCGGTGGTGTGCTCGCGCCGGGTGTGGAGATCTCCGGCGAGGCGCTCATCGAGCGCGCCGCATTGCGCCGGGTCGAGTTGGCGCGGCCGCGTTCGGTGGTCGGCAAGAACACCGTCGAGGCCATCCAATCCGGTGCGATATTCGGCTTCGCCGGTTTGGTGGACGGCCTGATCGATCGGATTCGCGATGAATTCGACGCATTCGCCGGTGACGATGTCGCGGTGGTCGCGACCGGCCACACCGCGCCGTTGATCGTGCCGGAATCGGAGACCATCGACCACCACGAGCCGCATCTCACATTGACCGGGTTGCGCCTGGTCTACGAGCGCAATCAGCGCCGTAAGGGCGCTTGATATGCCGATCCGGGGTGCTCGCGCATGACCGGCCACTTTGCCGCCGGTTTCGGCACTGCTACACTCGCTCCCGTGTATTCCCGCGTGAGCACCCAGGAGTGTTGTCGAGGCTGACCTGCCTCGACCGTTCGAGGCTGACCAAGTCCCTCGACCGTTGACATACTCCTGGAGATTCGCTGATGCGTTCTTCCGTTCTTTCGCTCAATTCCGCACGTAATGCCCTTTCGGCTACCCCGCCGCTGGATCGTGCCGTCTCTTCTGCATTACCCACCCGCCTGCGTCCCGCCGATCTGCTGCGGCTGACCGACGAGGGCGCCGAAGACGTACTCGCGGGACGTTACGACCATCTGTTGCCCGCCAATGGAATTTGGCCGACCGATGAGCGCTGGGCCACCCGGCTGCTTTCCGACGACGAGGTCGATGTCTGGCTGATCAGCTGGACGCCCGGCAAATCCACCGAATTGCACGATCACGCCGGCTCGCTCGGCGCATTGACCGTGCTCAGCGGCGCGCTTTCGGAATTCCGCTGGAACGGAACGGAACTGCGCCGACGCACCCTGACCGCGGGGGATCAGGCCTCGTTCCCGATCGGCTGGGTGCACGATGTGATGCGCGCACCGGCCGCTGGCGACTGCTCGCAGGTCGCTCGAAACGGCACTGCCGTGGAATCCGTCGGGCCGCTCGATCCGACGCTCAGCGTGCACGCCTATTCACCGCCGCTCACCGCGATGTCCTATTACGAGGTGACCGGCCACGGCACCCTGCGGCGCTCCCGAACAGTCCTCACCGACCAGCCCGAAGGTGATATGTGATGACCCGTTTGACCATCGATCAGATGCTCCAGAACGCGCGGGCCCGCCTGAATCGGATCTATGCCTTCGAAACGCCGCAGGCGCTGGATCGGGGCGCGATTCTGGTCGATATCCGGCCGCAGGCGCAGCGCGCACGTGAGGGCGCACTGCCGGGCGCACTGGTGATCGAACGCAATGTCCTGGAATGGCGGCTGGATCCGTCGAGTTCGGCCCGGCTGGCGCTGGCCACCGATCACGATGTGGAATGGATCATCGTCTGCTCGGAGGGCTATACCTCCAGTCTCGCCGCGGCCGCGCTGCAGGAACTCGGTCTGCATCGGGCCACCGATGTGATCGGTGGCTATCAGGCATTGAAGGCGGCCGGCCTGCTCGGTGTCGGGGTCCGCGCGCCGCACTTCGCCCGCGAGGTCGAGGCACTGGCGACACTGTAAATTCTGGCCGAACCACTTCCATCTCGAAACATACGGGTGCGCAATGGCTTTCGCGGGATTGCCGGAGCGCGCCCGCTATTCGTGGTGTCGGAGAAGGCCGCGAAACAGGACATGAAGGACAGTTCCGGGCGCGGCTGATTCGTTAGCGGTCGGTCGTGCCCGGGCGGCCCGCAAATCGATTTCCGGTGCCCGCTAGTGTTGTTGAACGTGAGCAACCCGAACACGCCTTCATCCGGTCGCTCCGCGGGTTCGGTTCCTGCGGGGCAAGCCAACCGTCCCGCGCCCGCCGCGGACGACGTTCCGGAGCAGATGCGGATTCGGCGCGAGAAGCGCGAGCGGTTGATCGCCGATGGCGGTGAGGCCTATCCGGTAGTGGTGCCGCGCACACATACTCTCGGCGAAATTCGGGGCGCCTATCCGGAGCTCGAGCCCGACACCCAGACCGGTCTGCGGGTCGGTGTCGTCGGGCGCGTCATTTTCCTGCGCAATACCGGCAAGCTGTGTTTCGCGACGCTGCAGGAGGGCGACGGCACCAAACTGCAGGCGATGATCAGCCTCAACGGTGTCGGAGCCGACGCGCTGGCGGCCTGGAAGGCCGATGTAGACCTCGGAGACTTCGTTTTCGTGCGCGGTGAGGTGATCTCCTCACGGACCGGTGAATTGAGCGTCATGGCCGATTCCTGGGCCATGTCGGCCAAGGCCCTGCGGCCGCTGCCGGTGGCGCACAAGGAGATGAACGAGGAGTCGCGGGTACGGCAGCGCTATGTCGATCTGATCGTGCGTCCCGAGGCCAGGGAAATGGCCAGGACCAGGGTCGCGGTGGTGCGCGCGCTGCGCAATGCGCTCGAACGCCGGGGCTTCCTCGAGGTGGAGACGCCGATGCTGCAGACGCTGCACGGTGGTGCGGCGGCGCGGCCGTTCGTCACCCATTCCAATGCCCTCGATATCGATCTCTACCTGCGAATTGCGCCCGAGCTGTTCCTCAAGCGATGCGTGGTCGGTGGGCTGGAACAGGTCTTCGAGATCAACCGGAACTTCCGTAACGAGGGGTCGGACTCCACGCATTCCCCGGAGTTCGCAATGTTGGAAACCTATGAGGCATACGGCACCTATGATGACTCTGCGCGGATGATTCGGGAATTGGTGCAGGAAGTTGCCGAGGAGGTCTTCGGCACGCAGGTGGTAACCCTTGCCGATGGCACCGAATACGATCTCCGCGGCGAGTGGACCACGGTCGAGATGTACCCGTCGCTGTCCGATGCACTTGGTGTTTCGGTGACTCCGGAAACTTCGATCGAGGAATTGCGTGCACTCGCCGATCGGGTCGGACTGGAAATTCCCGAGGACAAGGGCTATGGCCACGGCAAACTTGTCGAAGAACTCTGGGAGCACCAGTACGGTGACAAGCTCTACGCCCCGACTTTCGTGCGCGACTTCCCGGTGGAGACATCACCGCTGACCCGACAGCATCGCAGCAATCCCGGAGTTACCGAGAAGTGGGACC
Organism: Nocardia sp. NPDC050412; assembly: GCF_044458825.1. NCBI lineage: Bacteria > Bacillati > Actinomycetota > Actinomycetes > Mycobacteriales > Nocardiaceae > Nocardia > Nocardia sp. NPDC050412. The sequence continues at coordinate 111,345 of NZ_JBITIJ010000008.1, read as the reverse complement.
TCTATGTGCGCGGCTTCGAGTTGGCAACTGGCTATTCGGAGTTGGTCGATCCGGTGATCCAACGCGAGCGGTTCGTGGATCAAGCGCGGCTTGCCGCACAAGGTGATGACGAGGCGATGGCACTCGACGAGGACTTCCTCGCGGCGATGGAGCACGGCATGCCTCCGACAACAGGTACCGGTATGGGAATCGATCGGTTGTTGATGGCACTCACGGGATTGGGAATCCGGGAAACGATACTGTTCCCAATTGTGCGTCCAGTCGCTCGCTGACGATCGGATTGCATAGCTCGGCCCTCGTCTTGGAATTTTTCGAATTCGGGGTATTCTTGCCTCGGGTAATCGGCCTAGTATGCGGGTCGCACGATTTCGAGAGGACGTTCATCTCATGGCAAAGAAGGTCACCGTTAGCCTGATCGACGATGTCGATGGTGAGTCCATCGCGGACGAGACCATTGAGTTTGCGATCGACGGTGTGTCGTACGAGATCGACCTGTCGTCGGCAAATGCGGCGAAGCTGCGCGACGGCCTGGAAGAGTGGGTTTCGAGTGCTCGGCGAGTGAGTGGCCGGCGGCGGGTCAAGGCGGCGGTTGCTGCTCCCGGAGCCGCAAAGAGCCGGGTCTCGATCGATCGTGAACAAAGCGCGGCAATTCGCGAGTGGGCGCGCCGGAATGGACACAAGGTGTCCGCGCGGGGTCGTATCTCGGCCGACATCACCGATGCGTACAACAAGGCCGCGAAGGGCTGAGTTCTTATTTTATTGGGCTGCCGCCCGGGCGAATCGTGCGACGCCCGGGCGGCGGTCGTTTGTGATAGGCCTTCGATATGAGGAAGGTCTGCAGTCGACTCGATCTTGCTCGCGGTACCAGGACGCGGCACCATGGAACTGTGCGAAGAGCGTCACTGGCGGTATGGAGAGATGAGGTATCGGCGCAGTGACTGGTTTCGTCGGATCGCTGTTGCGATTCACTGATGACTCGGGTCGGCAGCAGGAGTTCATGCTCACCCCGGACCAGCAGCGCGTCACCATCGGGCGTTCCCCGCAGGCCGATCTGGCGCTGCGCTGGGACGCGGAGGTCTCGCGGCTGCATGCGGCGGTCGAATATCTGGGTGCGCACTGGACGATCGTCGATGACGGCCTGTCCCGCAACGGCACCTTCGTCAACGGAGAGCGACTGGTCGGGCGGCGGCGGCTGATGGCGGGCGATCGGATCCGGGTCGGCACCTCGCTGGTGTCGTTTCACGATTTCGGTGGTGTGGTCGATGACGCGACGCGGACCTCGACCGGCACTATTCCCACGCTGCGCTCGCTGACCGATACCCAGCGCGCGGTGCTGGTCGCGCTGTGCCGCCCATATAAGAACGGTGCTGGTTTCGCGTCGCCGGCTTCGAATCAACAGATCGCCGAGGAATTGTTCCTGAGCGTCGATGCGATCAAGACTCATCTGCGGGCACTGTTCGCCAAGTTCGGTGTGGAAAATCTGCCGCAGAATCAGAAAAGAGTCCGACTGGCCGGTTTGGCCATGCAGAGTGGGTTGATCTCCGACCGCGACTTGTGACGCCGTAGCGGCGTGGACTCTCGCTTAGGTGGCCGAGCGCTTGAACCATGGATGGTCGCGACGGTTACCGGTGTACTTGAAACATCGCCGGACCGAGTAAATCGGACCAGGTCCGGGTTTCGAGGCAGGAGAAATTCATGTTCGCGCTACGACTCGCCGCGCTGGTGGCGGCCACGCTCGCAACCGGCTTGATCGCGGGCGTTTTCTACGCTTATGCGATATCGGTGATGCCCGCGCTGAACCGCACCGATGATCGCGCGATGATCGATGTGATGCAGAAGATCAATGTGGTCATCATCAACCCGTGGTTCATGCTCGGATTCCTCGGCACCGTCGGTTTCACCTTCCTCGCGGCGGCGCTGCACCTGGGCAAGGAACACCGCACCATCTTGATCTGGCTCGGTGTGGCCTTGGCACTGAATGTGATCGCCTTCGCGGTCACCTCCGGATTGAATGTTCCTCTGAACGATCAACTGGCCGCCGCGGGCGATCCGGGCCAGATCGGTGATCTGGCAAAGGTGCGTGCCGATTTCGAATCCGCTTGGGTCCGTTGGAATATCCTCCGTGCGATTCTGCACACACTGGCATTTTTGGTGCTGACCGGGGCGCTGTTCGTGGCGGGCATCCAGCACGGCCGCGCGCATGCCGCGGGTTCGGTTGGCGCACAGCAGGTTTCACCCGTTCAGTCGGTGCCGGGCAGCGGCCCGCAGACCGCCGGTCAGTACTACCGGGCGCCGATCATGGCCCAGCAGCATGGATTCGGGCAGTTCGGTGCGCAGCGGACTGGTGTGCATCCCCTCGCATAGGAATCGACCGCAGTAACTGCTAGTTCTATGCCGCCGTCGGCGGGTCGATCAGCAATCGGCTCGTCGACGGCGGTTTCGGTATGCGAACTGCGAATCCGCCAGGTCGGACTACATTCTCGCGAACGATTACGCGGCAGGCACATCCAATTCCGCACTGCGGGCCACGCGCCGGAGGGGCGATGCCGCAGCGCCGGCGGGAACCGCCTGACGGGCCGTCTGCGGGCCGAAAACGGTGCTTTTGAGTTCGGCCCCTTACCGGACTCTGGCGGGCCTGCCGTGCGGTAACCAGGACGGCAATCGGGCACTGCTGCGCGGCCGGCGGGCAGCACGTCGGCGCACCGGCCGGCGTGGTTCGGTCGCGGCAATTGCGCGAGCGCGGGACCGGCATGCCGTGAGCCACCGTCAAGTCGGCTCGCCTGCCAATACGGCAACGTGTTCCAGCAAGGCGTCTCCGCCGCGAGGGCCGTACGCCTCCGGAATCGACGCCGGTAACTCGCACCCTGCGAGCGGTCGAAACACTGTCGGGCGCATAGCTGGTGAGTATCGGGAGGGGAACTGGATTCGCGGCTGACTTGCGCGAACTGCCCTCCGGGTGAGGATAAGTTGCGCTACGTTCTGGAACACGTTCCAGATTTGGAGGTCTTCATGCGGAGTGTTTCCGGTTCCGCGCTCGTCGTTGCCGTGCTGGCTGTGCTGTGGATTGGCGCGGGTGGCATTGCGCAGGCGGAGTATCCGGTCGACTACAACTTCTTTGCCGGAATTCCGAACGAGCTGGTGAATCATGGTGGCTCGCTGCCGGGTTCGAATGATTGGGGGTGCCGGCCCAGTGCGGAGCATCCCAATCCCGTTGTGCTCGCGCACGGTACGGGTGGTGGGGCACAGACGAATTGGGGACTCTACGCACCGCTGCTCGCGAACGAAGGTTACTGCGTCTTCTCGCTGACCTATGGCGCATACGATCTGCCGTGGCCGATCTCCGCGGTGGGCGGGATGCTGCCGATCGAGCAGAGCGCGGTGCAGTTCGGTGCGTTCGTGGATCGGGTCCTCGCGGCAACCGGGGCGAGCAAGGTGGATGTGGTCGGGCATTCGCAGGGCACGGTAATGCCGAACTATTACGCCAAGCGGCTCGGCGGGGCGGACAAGATCGATAAATATGTATCGATCGCACCGGCCTGGCGCGGTACCAATGCGGGCGGCGGTGCGGATGTGGCCGCGTTCGCCGACCGGCTCGGCGCCGGGGCCTACTTCCACGCGGCGGCGGGTTCGCTGTGCGAAGCCTGCACCGAGCTGTTGCGCGACTCGGCCTTCCTGCGGGATCTCAACAGCGACGGCGTCTACGTTCCCGGCATCACCTACACCAACATCATGGGCAGCCTCGACGAGATCGTCGTCCCCTACGACTCGGGCTTCGTGCCCGGGCCGAATGCCACGAATATCGTCGTCCAGGACGGCTGCGCGTCCGACTACTCCGAACATCTGGCCATCGCGGGCAGTCCCCGCACCGCCCGCTTCGTGCTCAACGCCCTCGATCCGGGGCATGCGCGCGAGGTGCCGTGCGAGTTCGTCCCGCCGTTCACCGGCTGACACCACGACTGGGAAGCGACGACCGGCGATTTCGCTGAGGGCAAAACCCGAGCGGAAACGTATCCCGCAACAAGCACGTTATGAGTGAATGACCGTGCTGTCGCTGGTCCCCAATAGGGTGGACTGGAGGCGGCGTAATCCCCGGCCAACTAGAGTGGAGTCCGGGGCCGCAACCCCCGGGCTTCATGGCAGGCTGACGCCACAGAAGCGTCGGACGCCAGAATGTCGGAGCAGGAGAGTGAGGGAGCGATGTTCGAGAGGTTCACCGACCGCGCGAGGCGCGTCGTTGTCCTGGCCCAAGAAGAGGCCCGGATGCTTAACCACAACTACATCGGCACCGAGCACATCCTGCTTGGGTTGATCCACGAGGGCGAGGGCGTAGCGGCGAAGTCGCTGGAATCCCTTGGTATTTCGCTGGAGGGTGTGCGTAGCCAGGTGGAGGAGATCATCGGCCAGGGCCAGCAGGCCCCGTCCGGTCATATCCCGTTCACCCCGCGTGCCAAGAAGGTGCTGGAGCTGAGTCTGCGCGAGGCGCTGCAGCTCGGCCACAACTACATCGGCACCGAGCACATTCTGCTCGGCCTGATCCGTGAAGGTGAGGGTGTCGCGGCGCAGGTGCTGGTGAAGCTGGGTGCCGATCTCAACCGGGTGCGCCAGCAGGTCATCCAGTTGCTGTCCGGATATCAGGGCAAAGAGCCGGTCGAATCCGGTTCACGCGGCGAGGCCGGGACACCGTCCACCTCGCTGGTGCTGGACCAGTTCGGTCGGAATCTGACCCAGGCCGCCCTCGAAGGCAAGCTCGACCCGGTCATCGGCCGCTCGAAGGAAATCGAGCGCGTCATGCAGGTGCTGAGCCGCCGCACCAAGAACAACCCGGTCCTCATCGGCGAGCCCGGTGTCGGTAAGACCGCCGTGGTCGAGGGTCTGGCGCAGGCCATCGTCAACGGTGAGGTCCCCGAGACGCTGAAGGATAAGCAGCTCTACACCCTCGACCTGGGTTCCCTGGTCGCGGGCAGCCGCTACCGCGGTGACTTCGAAGAGCGCCTGAAGAAGGTGCTCAAGGAGATCAACACCCGCGGCGACATCATCCTGTTCATCGACGAGCTGCACACGCTCGTCGGCGCGGGTGCCGCCGAGGGCGCGATCGACGCCGCTTCCATCCTGAAGCCGAAGCTGGCCCGCGGTGAGCTGCAGACCATCGGTGCGACCACTCTCGACGAGTACCGCAAGTACATCGAGAAGGATGCCGCCCTGGAGCGCCGGTTCCAGCCGGTGCAGGTCGGCGAGCCGACGGTCGAGCACACCATCAATATCCTCAAGGGTCTGCGTGACCGCTACGAGGCGCATCACCGGGTCTCCATCACCGATGGCGCGCTGGTTGCCGCCGCGACGCTGGCCGACCGCTACATCAACGACCGGTTCCTGCCGGACAAGGCGATCGACCTGATCGACGAGGCCGGTGCTCGCATGCGTATCCGTCGCATGACCGCCCCGCCGGACCTGCGCGAATTCGACGACAAGATCGCCGATGCGCGCCGGGAGAAGGAAAGCGCCATCGACGCGCAGGACTTCGAGAAGGCGGCGCGGCTGCGCGATAAGGAAAAGCAGCTGGTCGCCAAGCGCGCCGAGCGTGAGAAGCAATGGCGCTCCGGTGATCTGGACGTCGTGGCCGAGGTCGACGACGAGCAGATTGCAGAGGTGCTCGCCAACTGGACCGGTATTCCGGTGTTCAAGCTCACCGAGGAGGAGACGACCCGTCTGCTCCGCATGGAGGACGAGCTGCACAAGCGGATCATCGGCCAGGAGGATGCGGTCCGGGCCGTCTCCAAGGCGATCCGCCGTACACGCGCCGGTCTGAAGGATCCCAAGCGGCCCTCGGGCTCGTTCATCTTCGCCGGTCCGTCCGGTGTCGGTAAGACCGAGCTGTCCAAGGCGCTGGCGAACTTCCTGTTCGGCGATGACGACGCGCTCATCCAGATCGATATGGGCGAGTTCCACGACCGCTTCACCGCATCGCGGCTCTTCGGTGCCCCGCCCGGGTACGTGGGCTACGAAGAGGGTGGCCAGCTCACCGAAAAGGTGCGCCGCAAGCCGTTCTCGGTCGTTTTGTTCGACGAGATCGAAAAGGCACATCAGGAGATCTACAACACCCTGTTGCAGGTCCTCGAGGACGGTCGTCTCACCGACGGCCAGGGTCGTACGGTCGACTTCAAGAACACCGTGCTGATCTTCACCTCGAACCTGGGTACCTCGGACATCTCCAAGGCGGTCGGCCTGGGCTTCACCCAGTCCAACGCCGAGGGTTCGAACTACGAGCGGATGAAGCTCAAGGTCAACGACGAGCTGAAGAAGCACTTCCGGCCCGAGTTCCTCAACCGCATCGACGACGTGATCGTCTTCCACCAGCTCACCACGGATCAGATCGTGGAGATGGTGGATCTGATGATCGGCCGCGTCGCTACGCAGCTGAGGAACAAGGACATGGAGATCGAGCTGTCCCCGCAGGGCAAGGCACTGCTTGCCAAGCGCGGCTTCGATCCGGTGCTCGGCGCTCGGCCGCTGCGCCGGACCATCCAGCGCGAGATCGAGGACCAGTTGTCGGAGAAGATCCTCTTCGGCGAGATCGGTGCGGGTCAGACCATCGTGGTCGACGTCGAAGGCTGGGACGGAGAGGGCTCCGGCGAGAATGCCAAGTTCACCTTCACCGGCAAGGCGAAGCTGACCAAGGCGGCAGCGACCGAGGAGAAGCCAGAAGTCGTGCTCACGGGTGCGGGCGAAGGCACCGCGGCCGAAGCAGCTGGCGAGTAAGTCGCAACGGCTAGAAGATGCCGCCCACCGGATTCCGGTGGGCGGCATTTTTCGTATCAGCTCGTGAACCGGGCCAGCGCCGGGGCGAAGGCTTCGGCCAGTTCGCCGGGGACGATCAGTTCATCGATGCCGTACTTCTCCCTGCGGTATTCGAGCACCTCGGTGATGGTGGCCGGATCGCCGTCGAGCACACCCGCCGAGCCGGCTGCGCGCAGGCCGTGCGCGGTGAGTCCGAGCCGCTTGCTCAACCAGAACGGCAGTTCGTCACCGATGCCGACCATTTGATGGGTGAAGCGCACATCGCGATCGGTATTGTCGCGCACGATCCGGACCATCTCGGCGAGATCGGATTCGGTGGCGTCCGGTCCGGCGGCCAGCAGCACGCGATCAGCGAAATCCGCTGCGACAGTGAGCATTCGAGGACCATTCGCGGCGACGATGATCGGCGGCGCCGGGTCGACCTGTTCGCGAACCGCATGCACGGTGGCGATGAGTTGCTCGCGACGTTCGGCGGCCGAACCCCAAGGCATACCGAGCCGTTCGGCCTCGGCGCTCGCATCGGGACGCCCCGACCCGATGCCGAGTTCGAATCGTCCGTCCGAAAGCAGTTGCAGTGCGGCGGTTTCCCGCACGGTGACCGCCGGATTGCGCAGGGGCGCGGCCAGGACGTTCGGACGCAGCCGGACGGTGGTGGTCACTGCGGCGGCGGTCGCGAGTGTCGGGAATGGGGATGGGGTGTTCAGGGTGTCCGGAAGCAGGATCGTCCGGTAGCCCTGTTGCTCGGCGCGCTGGGCCGCGCGGGCCCATTCGGCGCCGGAACGCGGTGTGATGACGATGCCGAAGGTCATGCTCATGGTGTGGTCTCCCGTGAATCGGGTCGGATGGTCGTTGGGGCGGAATGCGGCTCAAGTGGTGGGAGTTTCACCGCCGCGCGGCTTTCCTCCGCGTTCGCGCAGCACCGCAAGTCGACTCCGATATTGCTGCTCGGTGATCTCGCCGCGCGCGAATGCGGTACGCAGCACGCCGATTCCGCTCTGGTGACCCCAGAACCGCCGCCGCGCGACGAAGAAGACGATGATGGCGGCCCAGAACAGCAGTGGGAAGATCCAGAAGAACGGCCAGGGATGCCATCCGCCGTCATAGTGATCGGCCCAAAAGGTGATGGCCTCGGGTTGAGTAAGAATGTTCATGCCGCAACCCTGCTCCTGATACCCCCACCCGTACATCGGCCTGTCGACGGCATTCGCCATACGCCTACGTGCGTACAAGCCAGGACTACAGGGTGTCGAAACGGTTAGTGAGCATGCGCCCCTTGTCGCAGGCTCACACACTCATGTGGGGTGTGCGGTTGCGATACCGGATGCGCTGGGGCGGTATGCATGCGCTCGCATAACCACTGGGCTCCTCGCACCTGCGGTGCGAGGAGCCGGGAAGTCAGGCGAGGGCGGCGTCGAGGGTGATGTTGTCCACCCCGGCGAGGGCCTTGCTGACCGGACAGCCCGCCTTGGCGGCGGCCGCGGCAGCTGCGAAGCCGTCGGCGTCCAGACCGGAGACCCGGCCGCGGACGGTGAGCTTGATGGCGCTGATGCGGAAGCCGCCGTCCGGATCCGGGCCGAGGGTCACATCGGCGGTGACGTCCAGGCTCTCGGGCGTGCCGCCGGCATTGCCGATCTGGGCCGAGAGGGCCATGGCGAAGCAGGAGGAGTGCGCGGCCGCGATCAGTTCCTCGGGGCTGGTGGTGCCGTCGGCATCGTCGGCGGCGCGCTTGGGGAAGGAGACGTCGTACTTGCCGACACCGGAACTGGCCAGCTCGACCTGTCCGGAGCCGTCCTGGAGGCCTCCGGTCCAAGCGGTGCGCGCGGTACGTGTGGGCATCACGATCCTTTCGAAGATGTGTGAATCACAATTCGCAGTCGAACCTACCCCCGCCGCCCCAGCGGCGCGTGCGAAGGCCAGCCCGAATCGAGCGCCTCGGTGGACAGTGGTCAGGCGGGCTCGCCGGTGTGCTGATCGAGTTGCTCGAGTACCAGCGGCCAGGCCTGTGAGTGCCGGTCGCGGGCAGCTTCATCGGCAAATCCCGCGTGCGCCAAGCGAAGTCGAGTGCCGGAGTCGATCGGCATGAGCTCGACCGTCACCATGGTTTCCGCGCCCTCGGTGCCACCGGCCCCGGTCACCCAGGTCAGCTCGACGATCTGGTCCGGAATCAGACGAATGAACCGTCCGTAGTGCGGGCTGCGCATGCCCTGGTGGTCGGTCTCGAAGAAGAACGGCGCGTTCACGACTGGGCGCATGAGGACCGAGCCGGGGGCCGCGAACCAGTGGTCGAACCGCTCGGTCCAGGCCAGGTACAGCGCCGGTGGCAGCGCGGCCATCGTGCGCTCGACCTCGAGCCTGAAGGGGCGCGACGATAGATCGGGTACCCGCACTGGTTCGAACATGCTTCGGACTGTACCGCCGGACCTGCTCACTCCGGATTGGTGACGCGCGCCAGCACGATGCCGCCGAGGATCAGCGACAGCGCCAGCAGCCGTCCGGCGCTCATCGGATCTTTGTTGATCACCACACCTAGGCTGATCGCCCCGACTGCGCCGATTCCGGTGAATACCGCGTACGCCGTGCCGACCGGCAGCGTCTGCATGGCCCGCGAGAGCAGGTACACCGCGACCGCACCGAGCACGAAGCAGATGAGGGTCGGGACCGGGCGGGTGAAGTTCTGCGTCGGTTTGATGCTCTGTGACCAGATGATCTCCACCAGTCCGGCGAAGCCGAGAATTATCCAGTTCATCAGTGCCCCTTGGCCAGCTCGCGCGCGGATTCCATTGCGGCCGAATAGGACTCGTCATGCTTGCGGCGCAGATGTGCTAATGCCGGGTCCTGCCTCGAGTTGGCGAGTTCCGCATTGACGAAAACGGTGTCGGTGACGGCGAAATGGCCCGCGAAGAAATCGCGCAGGTAGCTCTCTTGGTGGTCGAAGGCGGCCTTCGGGGCGCCGGGTGCGTAGGAGCCCCCACGCGCCGAGACGACGACAAAACGCTTGTCGCCCAATGACATCCGCGGGAAGGTGACCTGATCGAGCCAAGCCTTGAGTGCGGCCGGGATCGAGTAGTTGTACATCGGGGTGCCGATGAGAATCACGTCGGCGGCCAGCAACTCGGTCAGCAGTGGCTCCACGATCGCCCACGCGGCGGTCTGTTTCGGCGTGCGGATCAGTTCGGTGAGGCGATGCAGGTCGGTGCCGGGTTGGGCGAGGACGGCATCGCATAGTTCGGTCCATGCCTCGTCGATGAACGGCACGGGCTCGGCAGCCAAATCGCGATAGATGTAGCTGCCGTCCGGATTCTCGGCGCGCCATGCCTTGGCGAATGCCGCGCTCAGTTCCCGGCTGATGGAACAACGTCGGGCGCTGGCATCGAGATGCAACAACGTGCTCATGATTTCTCCCGTAGATATAACTGGACACTTTGTCCGGTTGATACCGTAATGGACAACCGGACACATTGTCCAGTTACATGGAATGTCGAGTACAGTCGGGATCATGAACAGCGATATGGACCTGCTCAGCGGGCATCCGGCGGCGCCGACCGAGCGCGCGGACGCGGCCCGCAACCGGGCCAAGGTGCTCGCCGCGGCCGCCGAACTGTTCGCAACGCGGGATCCGCGCACCGTCACGATGGACGACATCGCCAAGGCGGCGGGGGTCGGGCGCGGCACGCTGTATCGCCGCTATCCGGATACGAATTCGATCGCCGTCGCACTGCTCGACGAACACGAACGCACACTGCAGGAGCAGTTGTTGCGCGGTGCGCCGCCGCTCGGTCCCGGCGCGCCACCCGCCGAACGACTCGCTGCGTTCTATGCCGCCATGGTCGAATTATTGGACCAGCACGCGGATTTGGTGCTCGGTGCCGAGACCGGCGGCGCACGATTCGCGACAGGCGCCTACGGCTTCTGGTTCGCGCACGTCCGGTCGCTCTTGGTTGCAGCCGGTGTCGGTCAACCGGACGCCATGGTCGATTCGCTGCTCGCGCCGTTGGCTGCCGAGGTCTATCAGCAGCAGCGGACACGGGGCCTCACCTCCGCGCAGATCGCGGCGGCGCTGGCCGAATTGGCCCGTTCCGTACTGTCGGAGAATGCGCCGAACCGTTGACGAACTGCTGTCCGCCAACGGTTTTCGGCTACTGAAAATCAGACCATATCGCGCCGTCGCACCAGCCACATCGTGCCCGCCGCGAACAGTGCCACGTACACCAGCAGCGCGACGAGCGACTGAGCCCGCGGCAGGATATCGAGCACACCCGGCGTCGAAGGCCCGTCGACGGTCCGCATCGCACCGGCCATCGAGCCCGCCGCCGTACCCGGCAGATGATCGGTGAGCACCTTGATCGGACTGAAGATCGCCGCCACGCCGCGCAGCAGATTCTCCACCACCAGCACCCAAACCAGTCCGAGCCCGACAGCCAGGGCCGGACCGCGCGCGATCGCGCCGATCAGCGCACCGGCCAGCGTCCACATGCCGAGAATCGCTGTGCCGGTGATGATTCCGTTCGCCGCCTGCCCCAGGCCGGGCAGTGCGAGCGACTGCGATTGGGTCATCGCGATTGTCGACGCGACCCCGACATCCGCCACGAATGCGACGCACACCAGCCCGATTACCGTGACCGCCAGGCTGACCAGCGCACCGCCGATGGCGTTGTTTCGCGACGGACCCTGGGTGAGCACGGTTTTCCAAGTGCCCCAGCCGTAACCGCTACCGATGGTCAATGCGCCGAGAATGAGCATCAGCGCGCCACCGAACATTGCCATGCCCTGGGTGAAGACCTCCGGCACCGCGGCGGGCAACATCTGGTGCAGCAGCACGTCTTTGGGCACACCGTTCGACATCGTCTTCATATCGCCGGAGGAGTAGGCGAGGTAGTTGAAGAGGTAGGAAAAGGTGAGATTCAGCAGGATCCAGGTGCCGAGAATGATCCAGAATGCGGGCCACTTGCGCAGTCGCAGCATTTCCGCTTGCGTGCTTGCCACCAGGTCTTTCCCGATCATTTCACCGGCTCCAATCGGGTCATTTCGAAGAACACTTCTTCCAGGGACTTTTCGTCGGTCCGCAGTTCCAGCAGGTCCGCGCCCGATTCGACGACCGCACGCGCGACCACCGGGGCGCTGGCAGCACCCGCCTCGATTCGAATTCCACCCGCGGTCAACATGGCCGAGCGCTCGCCGACCACGCGACGTACCGCGGGAAATGCCACCTCCAGCGGTTCGGCGCGCAGTAAAAGCGAAGAGGCGCCGCGTAATTCGGCGACGGTGGATTCGGTGAGCAGTTGTCCGCCGGAGATCACCCCGACGCGATCGCAGATCTCCTGGACCTCGCTGAGCATGTGGCTGGACAACAGCACCGTGTGACCGTCCCCGGCGAGAGTTGTAATGAGCTCCCGCATTTCGGCCATGCCCTGCGGGTCGAGGCCATTGGTCGGCTCGTCTAGAATCAGCAGATCGGGACGGCCGAGCAGGGCCGCGCCGACGCCGAGGCGCTGCTTCATGCCGAGGGAGTAGGTGCGGAATTTATCGTCGGCGCGATTGGCGAGGCCGACGCGGTCGAGTGCGTGCTCTACCTCGACGGGCTCGATGCCGCGGTATTTCGCGAGTACCCGCAGGTTGTCGCGGCCGGTGAGATAGGGATAGAAGCCGGGTCCCTCGATGAGGACGCCGATGCGGCGGACCACGGCCGGATCGCCGGGGGTATGTCCGAGCACGGTGGCGGTGCCCTCGGTGGGGCGGATCAAACCGACCAGCATTCGCAGCGTGGTCGTCTTACCCGCACCGTTCGGGCCGAGGAAGCCGTAGATTTCGCCGGGCGCGACATTCATATGCACGCGGTCGACGGCTGCGTGGGTGCCGTAGCGTTTGGTCAGCCCTGCGGTGACCACGATGGAATCTGTCATGCACCGAGAATCCGCCACCGACCAGGGGTGACACATCCGTCGAGCGGCGATGCTCGGCGTACGTACGGCGGCATACGAACAGACGGTGAAAGCGGCCGCGAGGATTGATGTCGCCCAGCATATGCTCCGGTCACCGCAGCGGCGCCGACGATGAGCACCAGCGCGGCGTATGCGCCGCCAATGTCGCGGAGCGAGGGGGTTCGGGAATGCCCAAATCCTGGGCGTCACCTCGACTGACGGCCCGTGAGGTGACCATGTGGGCAGCCGCGATCGGAAATATATTCAGGGAGGAGGACGGGCATACGTAGCGCGGCGGACGTCGTGACTCGTCCGGGCTAATAGGCTGCACATGTGACAGCGCTAGGGGAATCGAAACGTGGCCCGGCCGTCCAGGACTGGGTACTCGCGCTCGTCGTCGCGGTGATCCAGGTCGCCGGGGGCCGCAATGCCAACCTGCGCCAGACCGGAGTGCACTCGCTCGACTGGCTCGGCTATGTGCTGTTGCTCATCGGACCGGTGGCGCTATTGCTACGCCGTTCCTACCCGCTGCCCGCGCTGCTCGTTACGGTCACGACCTGTGCGGTGTATCTGCTGTGCGGCTACGGCTACGGCCCGATTTTCATCTCGCTGGTGATCGCATTCATCAGCGCCGCGATCGTCGGATCACGCTGGTGGACATATCCGCTCGCACCGATCGGCTATCTCGTGCTGCTCTGGCCGCTGCCCGCGCTGATCGGGCATCCGGCCGACCCGTGGCTGGCATTCGGCATGATCGCCTGGCTGGGGATACTGGTCGCGATCGCGGAGGGGATCCGCCAACGCAAGGCAGTGCTGGTCGCGCGCAGACAGCGGGCCGAGGCGGCGCGTCGTGATGAGGAGGCGCAGCGAGAACGGCGGGCCAGCGAGGAGCGGCTCGCGATCGCCCGTGAGCTGCACGATGTACTGGCGCACAGTCTTTCGCTGATCAATGTGCAGTCGTCGGTGGCGCTGGAGCTCTTCGACAAGAAGCCGGAGCAGGCCGAATCGGCGCTCGCGGCGATCAAGACGGCGAGTAAGGATGCGTTGGCCGAGGTGCATACGTTGCTGCACGCGATCCGCAGCGGCGGCCCGACGCTCGGTGCGGCCGAAGTGCGCGACTCGGACCTCGCGCCTGGCCCCGAATCCACGCCTGCGCAATTCCAACGGGTCCAAGACAATTCGGTTGCCCACGGCCTCGAGACCCGCCCGCCCGCCCCACGTAGTCCCGCCCCGAGCATCGAGGACCTGGACGCATTGCTGCAGCGCACCCGTGCGGCCGGTCTCACGGTCGACACCCGCATTATCGGCACCGCACACAAACTGCCCAGCGTCGTCGATGTGGCGGCGGCGCGCATCATCCAGGAATCGCTGACCAATGTGGTCCGCCACGCGCCCGGCGCGCCGGCCGCGGTGACCATCCGGTATGCCGCCGATTCGGTCGAGATCACCATCGACAATGCTCGCGCCACCGGCACACAATCGAAGTCCGGAGCCAGCGGCGGCAATGGCATTCTCGGCATGCGCGAGCGCGCACACGCCCTCGGCGGACAGCTCATCGCCGGCCCTCGGCCGAGTGGCGGATACCGCGTGGTGGCTCGGCTACCGTCCCAGATGGGGGCTCAGGAGGAGGCGCGATGAACGCGGGATCCCGCGGCAATTCGACAGGTGGGCCTGTTCGGGTGCTTGTTGCCGACGATCAGGCACTTGTGCGCGGCGGTTTCGTCGCACTGCTCGAGGCACAGGACGACATCCAGGTGGTGGGTGAGGCCGATAACGGTGAACAAGCCGTCCGCATGACCCGCAGTCTGACCCCCGACGTGGTCCTGATGGATATCAGAATGCCCGTTCTGGATGGACTTGCCGCCACCCGAATGATCGCTGCGGATCCGAAACTCGCCGATGTGCGGGTGGTCGTCCTGACCACCTTCGAACTCGACGAATACGTCTTCGAGGCCATGCGCGCGGGGGCAACGGGATTCCTGGTCAAACACACCGAGCCCGCTGATCTCGTCCGTGCTATCCGAGTTGTCGCCGCGGGTGATGCCCTGCTCTCGCCCGGTGTCACGCGCCGCCTCATCGCCGAATTCTCCGCCCATGCCAAACAGCCCCCACCCGCCGCCTTCACCGAACTGACCGACCGCGAGCGCGAGGTGATGACCCTGGTGGCGGAGGGTCTCACCAATGCCGAAATCGGCGAGCGCCTGTTTATGAGCCCCGCCACCGCCCGCACCCACGTCAGCCGCATCCTCATGAAGCTGGACGCGCGAGACCGCACCCAACTCGTAGTCATGGCCTACGAATCCGGCCTGGTCCGCCCCGGCTGGCAATAATGCTGTCGCACATACCGAATAGCCTGTGCGCGATAGCCACTACCTATGCGACACCAATTGCCTCGCTTCCCCTCGGAAGTAGCGGCGGGCACTCGGGTGGTACATGGCGGGGATGGCGATCAGGACGGCGAGGATATGCCCGGTGCGGAAGGTTCCGGTGATCACCGCGGATGCGGTGAGGTTGTCGAACAGGTCGCCGATTTGCTTGGCGGACAACGTGGCTGCCAGTGGTTCGATGATCAACGAGGCCAGGCCGATCACACCGATGCCCAAGGTGAGTACCGTCTTGGCCCAGCGGGCACCGCGCGCCATCTGGACGGCAACGCCGAGAACCACCAGATAGATGCCGCCGCGAATAGCTAGACCTGTTGCGAGCGAGCCGATATCGGCGTTCGGGCGGTCCAATTGCACAGCGATGTATGTGATGGCCTCGCCGACGCCGCACAGCAGCGCTACTACGAGTCCGATGAATGCCACGGAAATCGAGCGCGGTGGGTCGGTTCGTGGCTGTGCGGAAAAGGCAGTGCCGGTCATACAACCGACACTGCCTTTCGCGTTCCGAACTCCGGATCAGCCTGCGGTAGCAGCCGTTTCTCGTACCGGAGTGCTATCGCGCGTGGCGAATTCGGTGAGTGCCGCGAATCCGAGACCGAGGCAGGCCCACAGCGTGGCCGTCTCGCCGAGCGATGTCGCACGGAACTGCCACAGCAGAACGGCCGGGAAGTCGTCGTTCACCTCGTTGACGCCGGGCAACAGGATGTACCCGAGCACGACGATGAGCACGAACGCCGCGACCCCGGCGATCAGCCGGATCGTACCGAGTTGCGCGGCAAGCAGTTTGTAGACGTACAGCCCGATGCCGACCGCAGCCAGTCCGAGTAGCACCGCCGCCAACCACAGCAGGGTGCGCTGGTTGATTGTGTCCGGTTCACCCACGGCGGGCGGATTGGCCGGGTACTTGAAGAACGGCACCGCTACGATCGCGGTCCAACCTGCCAATGCCAATCCGAGCGCGAGCTTCGGTCCGGACAAGGTGGTGTATCGGCGCGCGAAAGACGCGACCGAAGCGAAGATCGCCCCGAACGCGAGCCCGGCAAGTCCGAGGGCAAGGAACTGCCCGAACTTCTGTCCGGAACGGCTGACCAGCGGTTCTTCCTCGTCGCCGTGTGTATGCCCGGCTGGTTCCTGGGCGTGCTCGGCGGCCTGTTCTTTAGCGGAATTGGCTTCTTCGATAGAAATGGCGGTGTCGATCTTGGGTTCGCCGACGAAGTAGCCCACTGTCGCAGCCAGCAGGCCGGCGATGAGGCCGGCCAGCAGGCCACGGAGCAGCAGGGTCTTGAGCGATCCGATCAATGGCACGGCACACCGAGCAGGTGGCGTCCGTCGTGCATGAGCTCATGCAGATACATCCCGCTGCGCGAGATGACGCCCTGATCGAAGCCGACCAGGTACAGCGTGAGCAATGCGAGAAGAACGACGCCTACTGCGATGAGCAGCGTGCCGAGTGAATCAGTTGCCCGACTCGGTGAATGCGCGATAGCCATTCGAGTCCTCCTAGGGATGCGCGTCCCGTGAGTTGTTCGGTGCGAAGGTGCCGGTGTCTGGCTTTCCGGCACCAAGGACTCGGTGCAAGAACACAGTGGCGCGACCGCTTCGGAATTTCACCGAATTACCGCGTCACCCTCGCGTTTGTCATTTCGAACTGTGACATCCCCTCGCACTCGCCGTCAACACGGCGGGCAACTTGCCCAGGCCGGGATGGGCGAGTCGCGCGCCGCGTCTGTCCAGCGGTTTCAGGAAGCGGACTTGGCCGCGACGTCCAGTACGACCTCGAACTCCAGCAGCGAGGCACCCGTCGAAACCGGCTTCTGCCGCTCGCCGGCGTGCGCCTCGCGCGCGGGCCCGTCCCGCCACGCCGCGAACGACTCCTCCGAATCCCACTGGGTGACAACGAAGTACCGGTTCTCCCCGGCCACCGGCCGCAGCAATTGGAAGCCGAGGAAGCCCGGCGAGCCCTCGACCGCATGTGCGCGATGGGCGAATCGCTTCTCCAACTCGGGGCCCGCGCCCTCCGGAACCTCGATCGCATTGATCTTCACAACAGCCATGGCTCCGACGATACGTCCGTGCCAACCGGGCACCCCGCAGCGCATACGGGGCAGACCATCGAAGGCGAGTCGATTGCGAGACTCTGCAATGACGGCTCTTACGAGCGAGGAGCTCGCGGCCCGTCTCGCGTCCGAGCCGTCGAACCGCATGCGACGAAGTCACGGGACTCGCCTTCCCGCATGCGTGCACCGGGTGCCGAACGGCCCCGCCATCACCAACCACCACGGAGCGAGTCTTACGAGCGACCGTTCGCGGCCCGTCTCGCGTCCGAGCCGTCGAAGCGCATGCGACGAAGTCGCGAGTCTCGACGGCTCGGACGCGAGACACCAGGGGGCCGCGAACACGCCGCGCCGCAGGCGCGGCAAGATGACCCAGTGTTGTACGACGAAGGCGGAGCGGGAGTGCCGATCCTGCTGCTGCACGGACTGATGGGCAGTGCCCGCACCTGGCGCGATCAGCTGGGCTGGCTGCGGAAGTTCGGCCACATCTACACCTTCGACGCCGCTGGTCACGGTCGCCCCGCACCCGTGGAGCTGACCACCGAGGCTTTCATCGATGACCTCGCTTCGGCGACGGCCGAAATTTCCGAACCCATGGTGGTCATCGGACATTCGATGGGTGGCCTGCACGGCTGGGTATTCGCGGCGCAGTATCCGCAGCGGGTGCGCGCGCTGGTGGTCGAGGATATCGCCCCCGACTTCCGCGGCCGCACCGCCGCGAACTGGGCGGCCATGATCGAGGCCTGGCCGCAGCCATTTCCGAATGCGGACGCGGTGTTGGATTTCTTCGGCCCGGTCGCCGGGCGGTACTTCCTCGACTCTTTCGATCAGGGTCCGGACGGCTATCGCCTACACGGTTCGGTCGCGACCTTCCGCGATATCTCCGAGGAGTGGGGGACCCGCGACTTCTGGGCGCAATGGCGCGCGGTCGAAGCGCCGGCGCTCTTGATCGAAGGCGAATTCACCATCACTCCCGAGGGGCAGATGCGGCAGATGGCCGAGGTCCATCCCGACGCCGTCTACGTCCGAATTCCGAACTCCGGACACCTGGTTCACGACGATCAGCCCGAGCGCTACCGCACCGAGGTCGAAGCCTTCCTTCGCAAAATTCTCGACCACCGCGTACAAGATTGATCTAGTCCGCTGGCCAGGGCTGACAAGTCGTCGCGTTCGTTCGATGACCAGCATGTGGTTGGGTTTGCGGCCACTACAACCCCGGGTTGCGATTGGTTCAGCCCTCGCCGGCCAGGGCGAACAGCCCGTCGGGGGTCTGTTCGATGAGGCCGTCGACGAGCAGCGAGTCCAACGCGCGGTCGCGCTGGCCGGGATCGCGAGTCCAGGCCAGATCCAAGCGGATTCGCTCGACCGGACCGGTTGCGTCCCGCAACACATCGAGCAGCCGACCGCGCGCCTGACGATCGGTGCCCTCGTACTTCTGCGTCTTGCGCACCACATCGGAGACCGGCCTGCCCGCGGAAACCCACGCACATTCCGGCAGCGGGCAGCGCGAGCAGTCGGGTGTGCGGGCCGTGCACACCGTCGCGCCGAGTTCCATCAGCGCGGCGGAAAATATCGCGGCATGGTCGATTCGGCGCGGTAGCAGCGCTTCGGTCTCAGGCAGATCGCGCGACGAGGGGTTCCCGGCCGCCGCCCGCCCGTGCACCGCCCGCGCGACTACTCGGCGAACATTGGTGTCCACCACCGGCACTCGCTGTCCGTAGGCGAAACAGGCCACCGCCCGTGCGGTATACGCGCCGATACCTGGCAGGCTGAGCAGCACATCGACGTCGGTGGGCACCTCGTCACCGTGTTCCTCGGCGAGCACCTTGGCGCATTCGTGCAGCCGCAACGCCCGCCGCGGATAGCCGAGCTTGCCCCACGCGCGCAACACCTCGGCCTGCGATGAGGCCGCCATGGCGGAGGGGACCGGCCAGCGCGCGACCCACTCGCGCCAGATCGGTTCGACCCGTACCACCGGGGTCTGCTGCAGCATGATTTCGCTCATCAGGATCTGCCAGGCGGTGACATTCTTGCGCCGCCACGGCAGATCCCGCGCGGTCGCCCGGTACCAGTCCAGCAACAACTCGGCATCCATCCGGTTGGTACCCGTCGTGATCTTGGGTTTTCCGCCTGCACGCCGTTGCGCTGCGCCGCCCTCCGACACTGCCCTCACCGTTCCTATTGTCCTGCGGCCGGTCTATATTTGCCGAGCCGTAACGAAACCGACTCGCTGGTAACCACTGCGATGTGCACAATGGTCGGTATGCCGGATTCCAACCCGATCAGTGCCTGGAAATCCCTTCGCGAGGGCAATGCACGCTTCGTGAACGGCAACCTGCTGCATCCTAGTCAGGGCGCAGCCGACCGGGCCAAGCTCGTCAGTGGCCAGCACCCACACGCGATCCTGTTCGGCTGCGGTGATTCCCGCGTTGCCGCCGAGCTGATTTTCGACCAGGGCCTCGGCGATATGTTCGTCGTGCGCACCGCGGGCCATGTCGTGGACAGCTCAGTGCTCGGCTCGATCGAGTACGGCGTACAGGTCTTGAATGTGCCGCTGATCGTGGTGCTCGGGCACGACAGCTGCGGTGCGGTGAAGGCCACCCTCGACGCGCTCGACGGCGGCGAGGTGCCCGGCGGTTTCATCCGCAGTGTGGTCGAGCGGGTCACGCCGTCGATTCTGATCGGCCGCAGGGAGGGACTGTCCACCGTCGACGAGATGGAGGCCAGGCATGTGGTGGAGACCAGCCGACTGCTCATGCAGCGCTCGATGATCATTTCGCAGCGCGTCGCGACGGGTGAGTGCGCGATTGCCTGCGTCACATACAAACTGGCCGAGGGCGAGGTCAAGCTGCAGCGGGTCGTCGGCAATATCGGTGAGCTGGTCTGATACCGCTGATCTGAGACGGCCGCCGGCGGGAGCGGAATTTACCTGCCGTGCGCGCGTTTTCCGATCCGACACGCCGGGGTCCTGAGTCGCTGCACCGGATCGTGCCCTTACCGTTGACTCCGTGCTGGAACCGAATGGACCGCTGCCTCCGGAGATCTACTGGCGACGCCGCGCGCTCGCCGTAGGCGTCCTGGTCGTGGCGCTCGTACTGGTGATCTGGTTGGTGTTGACGGTCACGCGCGGCGGCGATTCGCCCGGTACAACGAAGGCGGCCGCGACGAGTTCGGCGTTGGCGACGAATAAGCCAGCGGGCGCGTCGGCCTCGACGCCGCCACCGGCCACCGGCGAATCCAGTGCGAAGCCCTCCGGTACTACCGCCGCGGCCGCGAGCGGAAGTCAGGTCGCCGCGGGCACCTGCCCGGATCAGTCGCTGGCGGTGAAGGTGACCGTCGAGCAGCCGACCTATAAGACCGGCGAGAATCCGGTATTCGGCATCGTGATCACCAATATCTCGTCCACTGCCTGCTCGCGAGATGTCGGCTCCGGATTGCAGCAGGTCTCGGTGACCACCCTCGACGGTCAGCGCCGCCTGTGGTCGAGCACCGACTGCTACCCGGATGGCGCCCCCGATGTCCGCACCCTGAACCGCGGCGAACAGGCGGCCTTCATGGTCACCTGGTCCGGCTCGACGTCCCAACCCAACTGCGTGGGCGACCGCGTCCAGGTCCCACCCGGCGCGTACGCCGTTGTCGCCCAACTGGGCTCACTACGCAGCGCCGCCGAACCCTTCAACATCGCATAACCAGTGGTCATCGCGCATAGCCTGGGGGTAGTGCGAGATAGCCATTGGCTGTCGTGATCAGTTGGTTGTGCGGCAGCGGGTCAGAAGTCGGGGGCTGTTTCGGTGGGTGCGGCGCGCTGTTTGCGGAGACCGGCGAGGCGGATGGCCGATTTGACGTCGGCCACCTCGTGGATCTTCATGCCGCTCTTGGTGCGTGCCAAACCGGGGGGCACCAGGGCGGTGGTGAAGCCGAGGCGTTCGGCCTCGGCGAGTCTGCGCTCCAGGCCGGTGACCCGGCGCACCTCGCCCGCCAACCCGACCTCGCCGAGGATGACCCAGCCGACCGGCAGCGCCTGATCACGCTCGGCACTCGCAATGGCAAGTGCAACAGCGAGATCCGCGGCCGGTTCCAACAGACGCATGCCGCCGACGGTCGCGGCGTAGACGTCGTGCTTGCCGAGAAAAACCCGACCGCGGCTCTGTAGTACGGCGAGCACCATCGCGACCCGGTTGTAGTCCAGTCCACTCACCGCGCGCCGCGGATTCGGGATCTCGGTGTGCACGGTCAGCCCCTGCACCTCGGCGACCAGCGGCCGCTTACCGTCCATCGCCACCGTGACCGCCGTACCCGATACCGAATCGGTGCGGTGGTGCAGGAACAGTCCGGACGGATCAGTGACGCAGGAGATCCCGTCGTCGTGTAATTCGAAGCAGCCCACCTCATCGGAGCTGCCGAAGCGGTTCTTGATGCCGCGCACCATGCGCAGTGTGGAGTTCTTGTCGCCCTCGAATTGCAGCACCACATCAACCAGATGCTCGAGCGTGCGCGGGCCGGCGACATTGCCGTCCTTTGTGACATGTCCGACCAGCAGCACCGCGATTCCGCTCGCCTTGGCCAGTGACGTGAGCGCCGCCGCCACCGCGCGCACCTGGGTGACGCCGCCGATGGTGCCGTCCACCTCCGGGACGAGCATGGTCTGCACCGAGTCGACCACCAGCAGTGTCGGGCGCACCTGTTCGATATGGCCGAGCACGATCGACAGATCCGATTCCGCTGCGAGATAGACCCTTTCGTGCACCGCATTGGTCCGGTCGGCGCGCAGCCGAACCTGTCCGGCGGATTCCTCGGCGGTGACATACAGCGACTTCTCGTCGCGCTGGGTGGCCCACCGATGGGCGACCTCCAACAGCAGCGTCGACTTGCCGACGCCGGGCTCACCGGAGAGCAGTACGACCGATCCGGGCACGATGCCTCCGCCGAGCACCCGGTCGAGTTCCTCGACACCGGTCGGCCTGGCCTTGGTGACCTTCGAATCGATATGCGAGATGGGTGCGGCGGCGGTGCTCGGCAGCATGGCCTTGCGGCCGACCGGTGATGCCGCGGTGGCCGCCGATCCGGCTACCTCGTCGACGGTGCCCCATGCGCCGCAGTCCGGGCATTTGCCCACCCACTTGGCGACCTCGTACCGGCATTCGGAGCATCGGAAGATCGACTTGGTCTTGGCCACACGCGCACCTTACGTACCGCCCCCGACAATCGGGATACGAAAACGGCTGCCGCGCGAATGCGCGACAGCCGTACCTCGACCAGGGGCAGTGGATCAGTGTCCGCCCTTGTGCTCGCCCTCGGTCGCGGCGGCCTGGCCTTCGTGCCGTTCGGTCCCCGCACCGGCGTCGACCGGCACCTGCACGGTGACGGTGCCGTTCTGCTTGAAGTTGAACGTCACCGCGTAGGTGAGCCCGGGGGTGATGTCCTTGGTCAGGCCGGTGATCTCGATCAGGCCCGGCTTCTTCTCCGGATCGACAGGGGTCTTCTCGCTGGCCGAGCCGGGCGCGGCGCTAGTGGTCGGAGCGGCGGTGCTGCTGGGCGTCGCACCGTGCTCGTCGGACTTGGCGGCGGGGGAGGTCGCCGCGACGACCGTCTGCTGCGGGGCGATCTGGAAGGCCGAGGCACCCGCGGGCGGGGTGATCTTCACCGTGCCGAGGTCGGTGGTGATGCTGGTCAACTCGTCGGTGACGGTTTCGCCATTGTTGATGGCCGACAGCGCGATGATCGCCTTGCCGCCCTTGGCATTGGTGTAGTCGGTGCCAGCGGCCGGGAAGACGATGTGCACATTGCGCAACGAGATCCGGTCGATGTCGGCGTGATTGCCGTTGACCGCGGCGACCTGGGTCGCGGTCTGTGCGACCTGGCCCGCACCGCAGCCGGACAGCACGAGGGCCGCTCCGGCGGCGAGCGCGGCGACCGAAACCATGCGACGACGCGCCCCTGTCGAGGCGGTCACAGCTTTCAGGGCAGTCACGGGTTGTCCCTCCATGTCGACCGGGCTCACTCCGCTAGGGAGAGTAATAACTAGGCAGCGTAGTAGTAGCCTCCGCGGCGGGGGCGCGGGGGTTGTGTTGAATCTATGGTCCCCAGGGTTGGAAGGTTCGGACACCCCAATGCTCGGCATCCGTTGGGTAACGGTTTTGCGTGGCGGCAGCGTGGTTGCGGACACGCTGCTGGGCTCGCGGACCGTTCGGTGCGCTATTCGCGCCGGTCGATAACCTGTTCTGGCACAACGCAATGCACACCGCGCCGGTTCTGTCAACCCCCGCGGTTGGCTCGTTGTGGCCCTGACCTGCACAGTTGATCGCGCCGTTACCGAGTCGCATGTTAAACTGTGAACATCGAAAGGGGCACGGGACACATGATTTTTAAGGTCGGAGACACCGTCGTTTACCCCCACCACGGAGCGGCGCTGATCGAAGCAATCGAGACTCGCACCATCAAGGGTGTGCAGAAAGAGTATCTGGTCCTGAAGGTCGCCCAAGGTGACCTGACTGTGCGCGTTCCCGCAGAGAACGCCGAATACGTCGGCGTGCGTGACGTCGTCGGCCAGGAGGGTCTCGATCGAGTCTTCCAGGTGCTGCGTGCGCCACACACCGAAGAACCGACTAACTGGTCTCGCCGCTACAAGGCCAACCTGGAGAAGCTCGCCTCCGGCGATGTGAACAAGGTGGCCGAGGTCGTTCGCGACCTGTGGCGTCGGGAGCAGGACCGCGGTCTGTCTGCGGGTGAGAAGCGGATGCTGGCCAAGGCCCGTCAGATCCTCGTCGGTGAGCTCGCGCTCGCCGAGGGGACCGATGACGGCAAGGCCGAGACGCTCCTCGATGAGGTTCTCGCCGCGGCTTCCTGACCGTGAACGTTTCTAACAACGACGGATCCGTCGTTGCGTTGGTGCCTGCCGCCGGCCGTGGCGTTCGTCTGGGTGAATCGACACCCAAGGCGTTCGTCACGGTCGGCGGCACACCTATGGTCCGGCTGGCCGTCGACGGCCTGATCGCCTCCGGGGTGGTCGACCGGATCATCGTGATGGTCCCCACCGAACTCGTCGAGAGCGCCGTTGCCCTGCTGCCGCCCTCGGAGTCGGTGCGCGTGGTCATCGGTGGCGCCGAGCGCACCGATTCGGTGCGCTCCGGTATCGCCGCCGCCCCCGATGCCGCCCACTTCCTCGTGCACGACGCCGCCCGCGCATTGACCCCGCCCGAGCTGATCGCCCGGGTGGTCGCGGAACTGCGTGCCGGTGCCGAAGCTGTCGTGCCCGCATTGCCGGTGGTCGACACCATCAAATCCGTCGACGTGCGCGGCGAGGTCACCGGTACGCCCGACCGTGCCGGTCTGCGCGCCATTCAGACTCCGCAGGGTTTCGCCGCCGACTTGCTGCGCGCGGCCTATGCCGATGAGCGCCTGCAGGCCACCGACGACGCCGGTCTGGTCGAACTGCTCGGCACCCGGGTGCGCACGATTCCGGGCGACCCCATGGCTTTCAAGATCACCACTCGGCTCGATCTGGTGTTGGCGAATGCGGCGCTCGAGGGTGCGCGGACGGCAGGCCTGTCATGAGTGAGCGCAGCGAGCGAGCGTTCGACACAGCCGTGTGCATGGTCGTGCTGGAGCCGAGTGCTAGCGAGGCGCAGGCATGAGTGAGCGCAGCGAGCGAGCGTTCGACACAGCCGTGTGCATGGTCGTGCTGGAGCCGAGTGCTAGCGAGGCGCAGGCATGAGTGAGCGCAGCGAGCGAGCGTTCGACACAGCCATGTGCATGGTCGTGCTGGAGCCGAGCGCTAGCGAGGCGCAGGCATGAGCATGCGCGTCGGCATCGGCAGCGATGTCCATCCCGTCGAAGCGGGCAGGCCGTGCTGGATGGCGGGTCTGCTCTTCGACGGCGACGATGGTTGCGCCGGACATTCCGATGGCGATGTCGCCGCGCACGCACTGTGTGATGCGCTGCTTTCCGCGGCCGGACTCGGCGATGTCGGCGCGGTCTTCGGCACCGGTCGGCCGCAATGGGCAGGCGTTTCGGGCGCGGCCATGCTCAAAGAAGTGCGAAGGCTCCTTGACGCGGCAGACTTCGAAATCGTCAATGCGGCGGTCCAGGTGATCGGCAATCGGCCGAAGATCGGACCGCGTCGCGCCGAGGCCCAAGAGGTACTCGGCGAGCTGCTCGGCGCCCCGGTCTCGGTGTCGGGCACCACAACCGACGGCCTCGGATTGACCGGCCGCGGCGAGGGCATTGCGGCAGTGGCTACCGCCCTGCTACAAGAGTGTCGCTGATCCAGCTTCCGCCGACCTGAGCCGCTCCGTGAACGGCCTTATCTACCAGCTAGGATCGACTTCCGTGACTCTGCGCCTTTTTGACACCGACACGCGGACCATGCGCGATTTCGCGCCACTGGTCCCCGGCCGTGCCTCGGTGTACCTCTGTGGCGCCACCGTGCAGGGGGAACCCCATATCGGCCATGTGCGCAGCGGAGTCGCATTCGACGTACTACGGCGCTGGCTACTCGCCCACGACTATGACGTGTGGTTCATCCGCAATGTCACCGATATCGAGGACAAGATCCTGACCAAGGCCGCCGAAGCGGGTCGGCCCTGGTGGGAATGGGCGTCCACGTACGAGCGCGCCTTCGACAACGCCTACCAAACCCTCGGCGTACTGCCGCCTTCGGTGGAGCCACGCGCGACCGGCCACATCACCCAGATGATCGATCTGATGCAGCGGTTGATCGAGCGCGGGCACGCCTATGCCTCGGAGGGCAACGTCTACTTCGACGTGGTCAGCTATCCGGAATACGGCAGCCTGTCCGGGCACAAACTCGATGACGTGCACCAGGGCGAGAGCGCCGGTGCGGGCAAGCGCGATCCGCGCGACTTCACGCTGTGGAAGGCCGCCAAACCCGGCGAGCCGACGTGGCCGTCGCCGTGGGGTCCCGGTCGGCCCGGCTGGCATCTGGAATGCTCCGCGATGGCCGAGTTCTACCTCGGTTCCGAATTCGATATCCATTGTGGCGGAATGGATCTGGTCTTCCCGCATCACGAGAACGAGATCGCCCAGTCCAAGGCGGCCGGTGCCGGTTTCGCGCAGTACTGGCTGCACAACGGCTGGGTGACCATGGGCGGCGAGAAGATGTCCAAGTCGCTCGGCAATGTGTTATCGGTGCCGAATGTGCTGAAAAAGGTTCGGGCCGTTGAACTTCGGTTCTACCTGGGTAGCGCGCACTACCGTTCGATGCTGGAGTACTCCGATAAGGCGCTCTACGATGCCGCGGCCTCGTATCAGCGCATCGAGGCCTTCGTGCATCGGGTGGCCGAGCGGGCCGGTGAGATCGCGGTCGGCAAGTGGACCGATGCGTTCGCTGAGGCGCTCGACGACGATCTGGCGATTCCACGGGCCTTGGCCGAGGTGCACCGCGTTGTGCACGAGGGCAATAAGGCGCTGGAGTCGGGCGCGATCGATGAGGCGGTCGAACTGGCCGGGCAGGTGCGGGCCATGCTGAATATCCTCGGCGTCTGCCCGTTCGACCCGCAGTGGTACAGCCCACAGGACAATTCCGTCGCACTGGATGCCCTGGACGTGTTGGTGCGTGCCGAACTCGACCGGCGCCAGCGGGCGCGCGCCGCGAAGGACTGGGCCAGCGCCGATGCGGCGCGGGACCGGTTGCAGGCGGCCGGAATCGAAGTGACCGATACCCCACAGGGTCCGGAATGGTCGCTGGGCGCGGCACAGCATTCGCCGGGCGCGGTACAGCGTGGAAAGGCGAACTGATGGCAGGTAATTCGCAGCGTCGAGGCGCGATCCGCAAGGGCGGCAGCAAGAAGGGTGCGGTCGTCGGCTCCGGTGGGCAGCGGCGGCGCGGTCTGGAACCGCGCGGTGCGACCCCGCCCGCCGAGGCGCGCACCAAACATCCCGCCGCCAAGCGCGCGGCGGCCAAGGCGAAGGCAGCGGCGCAAGGCAAGTCGGGTCCGCGCGGTGGCGCTCGTCCGGCCGGACGTAAGAGCGACGACAGTCCGGAGATGGTGCTCGGCCGCAATCCGGTCGTCGAATGTCTGCGTGCCGGTGTGCCCGCGACCGCGCTGTACGTTGCCGTGGGCACCGAGAACGACGACCGGCTCACCGAAAGTGTGAAGATTGCCGCAGATGCGGGCATCTCGATTCTCGAGGTGCCGCGCTCCGAGTTGGACCGGTTGAGCGCCAACGGACTGCATCAGGGTGTTGCGCTGCAGGTGCCGCCGTATCGGTATGCTCACCCGGATGATCTGGTTGCGCGGGTCCAGGATTCGGCCGAACCCGCCCTGCTGGTCGCGCTGGACAATATCTCCGATCCGCGCAATCTCGGTGCGGTGATCCGTTCGGTGGCCGCCTTCGGTGGCCAGGGTGTGCTGATTCCGCAGCGCCGCAGCGCGAGCGTGACCGCGGTGGCCTGGCGCACCAGTGCCGGTGCCGCGGCCCGGCTTCCGGTCGCGCGAGCGACGAATCTCACTCGCACACTGAAGGATTGGGCGTCCAAGGGATTCCAGATCGTCGGTCTGGACGCAGGCGGTGATACCACCATCGATGATTTCGACGGTCGCATCCCGACCGTGGTCGTGGTCGGTTCGGAGGGTAAGGGCCTGTCCCGGCTGGTTCGCGAGACCTGTGATTCGATTCTCGGCATTCCGATGGCGGGGCCGGTGGAATCGTTGAACGCGTCCGTCGCGGCGGGCGTCGTACTCTCCGAGATCGCGCGCCAGCGCCGAGTCTGAATACCGAAGCTGGTTCATCGGCAGACCTGTTCGAACCGCAACGGGCGGCCCGCGAATCAGCGATCGAGCAAATCGGCCGCCGGGGTTGAACCGCAAATCGACTCCGGCCCCGTAGAATTCGACTCGTGGTCATCCCGAATCAGGCTCCCCAGGAGACGGTCGAGCATCCGCATGCGACGGCGGTGCTTGCGCTCGGTGCGGCGAGTCTGTTCTGCTGCGGTGCGCTCGGACCGGTTGCCTGGGCGCTCGGCAGACGCGCGCTCGACCAGATCGAGGAATCCCACGGTGGTTACGGCGGACGCACCCAGGTGCTGGTCGGCTACATCCTCGGCGTTATCGGCACGATCCTCATGGTCTGCATGGCGATCGTATTCCTGCTCATCCTGATCGGCGGCCGCGCGTAGCCATGCGGGTCAATCCAGGCTTGGCCGTTGCTTATCGTCCTTGCTGTCCCAGGCGGGCCATTCCTCGCTGATGCTGCCGGTCCAATTGGGCTGGCGGCGATCCCGGAAGGCCGCCATTGCCTCACCGCCGTCGATGCTCTTGCTGACGTGCTGGTTCAGATCGGTCTCCAGTTGACCGACCATGGCCGGGCTCATGCCGAGGCTCTCCCATAGCAGCCGCTTCGACAGTGCTACCGGCAGCGGCGCCGCCCCGTTCGCGATGTCATGGGCGATGGCCAGTGCCGTCGGCAGCACCTCGCCTCCGGGCAGGCAGCCATTGGCCAGGCCCATGGCCTTGGCCTCGTCGCCGTCGAAGGTGCGACCGGTCAGCATGATGTCGGCGGCATTGGCCATGCCGACCAGCCGCGGCAGCGTCCAGTGCGCGTAGCCGTCGGCGAGTACACCGCGACGCACCTGATTGAGTCCGTAGACCGCGTCGCGTGCCATGTACCGCAGATCGCATTGCAGGGCCAGTGCGAGTCCGATGCCGACCGCATGCCCGTTCACCGCCGCGATTACCGGTTTGCGCACCCGCCACGGCGCCGGTTCGATGGTCGCACTGACCTCGCCGACCCGATTGGACAGATCCGCACCCGCGCAGAACGCGGGTGCCGTGCCGGTAATGATGACCGCGCGAATCGCATCCTCGACATCGCAACGCTGGAGTGCCGCACTCAATTCGGCGGCCATGGCCGGGGTGACGGCATTCTGCTGTGCGGGTCTATTGAGGGTGAGGACGGCGATGCCCGCGGAGACATCGACGAGCAGTTCCGAACTCATGCCACTGGATGGTAGTCGACCCGCGCGGCTGCGTGCCCGTCCCGACGAAGGCCGTTCAAGCACTGATCACCCCCATGGAGCGAGTCTTACGAGCGAGCAGTTCGCGGCCCGTCTCGCGTCCGCGCCGAAGCGCGGCCATTCAACAGAGTCGAGTCGACGAAGCGCATGCGCCGCAGGCGCGAGTCTCGACGGCACCCGCTAGCGGACTGCTTGCAGGTCGCTCGAAAGGGTCGGACGCGAGACGGGCCGTGAACACGCCGCGCCGAAGGCGCGGCAATTCAACGCAGCACATGGCGGCCGATGGCGTACTTGTGTACCTCGGTTGGGCCGTCGTAGAGGCGGAAGGCGCGCATGTCGCGGAAGATCATTTCGACGACCGTCTCATCGCTGATGCCGATGCCGCCGAGCACCTGCACGCAGCGGTCGGCGACCTTGAACAGTTCCTCGGAGACGTATGCCTTCGCGATCGAACTCTCGTGCCTGGCCTTCTCGCCCTGGTCCATCAGCCAGCAGGCATGCCAGATGGTGAGGCGGCACTGGTGCAGGGCGATCTCGTTATCGGCCAGCATGAACGAAACGCCCTCGTGGTCGCCGATCGGTTTGCCGAAGGCGGTGCGGGTCCTGGCGTATTCGACCGCGATGGACTGTGCGCGTTCGGCGGCTCCGAGCCAGCGCATGCAGTGGGTGAGCCGGGCCGGGGCCAGTCGCAACTGGGCGTAGCGCAGTGCCTGACCGGTTTCGCCGAGCAGCGCCGCCTTGGGCAGCACCAGATTCTCGAAGCGCACCACGCCATGACCGCCGACATAGTTGCGGTCCATGGTGTTCATGGTGCGTTCGATGACGATACCGGGGTGGTCGCCTTCGGTCAGGAACAGTGTCGGGCCGTCGGGCACATGCGGATTCGGTGCGACCCGCGCCATGATGATCCAGGTCTTCGCGCCGTCCGCGCCGGTGATGAGCCATTTGCGGCCGTTGATGGTGAAGTTCTCGCCGTCGAAGACGGCCTCGGTGGCCAGCTGATTCGGATCCGAACCCGCGCCGTCCGGTTCGGTCATGGCGAAGACGGTGCGGCGGTGTCCGGCGACCGCGGGGGCGAGGTGACGTTCGATCTGTTCCGGGTTGGCGATCTTGGAGAGCAGGAACATATTGCCCTCATCGGGTGCGGCGCAGTTCATGGCGACGGGGCCGAGGGTGGACCAGCCCGCCGCCTCGTAGATCACGGCCTGCTCGATATGGGTGAGGCCGCGCCCGCCGAGGTCCTCCGGGGCCTGCACTGTCAGCAGTTTTTCCGCGCGGGCCAGCTCGACGAGTTCCTGGCGCAGTTCGTCGGTCGGGCCGTGCGAGGTGAGTCGAGGGTCGCGTTCGAAGGGGACGATCTTGTCGATGACGAACTGGCGGACCCGGTCGCGTTCGGCGACGAGTTCGGC
Organism: Nocardia sp. NPDC050412; assembly: GCF_044458825.1. NCBI lineage: Bacteria > Bacillati > Actinomycetota > Actinomycetes > Mycobacteriales > Nocardiaceae > Nocardia > Nocardia sp. NPDC050412. Next base: position 80,811 of record NZ_JBITIJ010000008.1, on the reverse strand, counting down.
GGGAATCGTGAAGTCGATCATTGGTCACCATTCGTTCGATGGGGCGCGTGGATCGAGCATACGAAACCGGGGGTGTCCGACTGAAGGCGACTGCCATCAAACGTTGTGCACGGCCGGTTAGAGCCTTGCTGACCTGCTGATATCTGATGTCAGCGCGGGCTGATCAGGTGTCAGCGCGCTGTCGGCGCGGCGGGAGATCGTTCGGTCATTCGAGGAGCCCACTCGACGAACAACCCGATGAGGAGAAACCGCCAAGATGACCGTCGCCGCCGTCGCCCAACTGCTGATCGCTCTCGCCTTCGTCAGCATTCCGCTGGTGTGCCACGCTACGGTGCCGCCGCCCAGACCGCCGCCGATGCCGAATTGGCCCGTCAGGGTGTGCGCCCCAGGGTCCTCGCCGAGAACGGCATGCGGTTCGACGCCGGTGGCCACGAGACCTGGGCCCCGGTCGGGATCGCGCTGGTGATGACCGCGATCGCCTTCGCCCGCAAGGGTGACCCGGAACTGGCCCGTATCGACGTCCAGAGCTTCCTCGACGTAGCCGAAGCCGCCTTCCCCGCTGGGGGACCCCGTACCTGCAGAACCTGCGCCACATCATCGTCTTCGGCGGTTCGATCGTGGTCCTGATCGCTCTGTGCAACCGTCTGATCGACCGCCCACCTGCCAGGTGCTCGCCAGTTCGGCACCCGATCCGCGTGCGGCGATCCGCGCTGCCCGCGTGCGCTGTGCCCGGTAGTCCGTGCGCACTGGGCGCGCCACGCACGGCCTTGCCGGCTATTCCGTACGCGGCGAGCAATAAGTGCGCGGCACCGGCTCGGGTTGGAGAGGAGGAGTCAGCGGGTGCGGGCGGCTTGACGGCGTCGGGGCCCGATGACTCGGCAGACCAGATAGATCAGGAAGGATATGGTGGTGACAAAGGTGGAGACCGGGACGCCCGGCGCGAGTGACAACAGGATGCCGCCCACTGCCGCCGTTTCCGCGAACAGCACCGCCAGCACCGTGGCGCGCACCGGATTCGCGGTCAACTGCGCCGCAGCGGCCGCGGGCGTGATCAGCAGCGCGAGCACCAGCAGCGCGCCCACGATCTGCACACCGAAGGCCGCGGTAATGCCGAGCATGACCGCGAACACCACCGAAAGCGCCCGCACCGGAACCCCGCGTGCGAGTGCGACCTCAGGATCCGAACTCGCGAACAACAGCGGCCGGTACACCACCGCAAGTACGGCGAGGACCAGAACTGTGCAGGTCAGCAGGAGTGCGAGCCCGTTGTATCCGACGCTGACCACCTGGCCGGTCAACAGCGAGAACTTCGACCCGGCGCGTTCGGGACCGAGCCACAGGAACAGCACCGAGAGTCCGAGTCCGAACGACAGCACCACCGCGATCACCGAATCGCGTTCTCTGGCTTTGGTTCCGAGCAAACCGAACAGCACCGCCGCCACCACCGAGCCGACGATCGCGCCCAGCCCGACTCCGATTCCGGCGAGCAATGCGGCGGCCGCCCCGGTCAGCGACAGCTCGCTGGTGCCGTGCACCGCGAATGACATCTGCCTGCTGATGATCAGTGGCCCGATCGCACCGGCCAGCAGTCCGAGCAGTGCGGCCGCGAACACCGCCTGCTGGACGAAGGAGTAGGAGAGCAGGTCGGCGGTGGTGGTGAAGTCGAACATCTTCGTGACGACATCGGAGAGCCTGTCGATCACGAACGAACCCCGCTCGTTTCGGACAGCTCATCGGAAAGTGTTGCGCCGTCGCAGTGTTGGGCCCCGGCCGCGCCGAGCGCATCCATGGTGTCGCCGGTGCCGACGACGACCAGCCGCCCGCGCACCCGCAGCACGTCGACCTCGGTCTGGTACAGCTCCGAGAGCACCGCCGAGGTCATCACCTCATCGGGCGTGCCGATCCGGAACTTGCCGTCGACCAGATACAGCACCCGATCCACCAGCGGCAGAATGGGATTGATCTCGTGTGTCACGAAAAGCACTGCGGTGTCATGGGTTCGCCTGCGTCGATCGATAAGTTCCGAAACCAACCGCTGATTCGCCAGATCGAGGCTCAATAGCGGTTCATCGCAGAGCAGCACCTTGGGATCGCCGACCAGCGCCTGCGCGACCCGCAGCCGCTGCTGTTCGCCGCCGGACATGGATTCCAGTGGCGCATAAGCGAATTTCTCCGCGCCCACATCGGCGATGGCCGCGCGAACCTTGCGCCTGCGCTCGGCTCGACGACGCAGTCCGAGGCCCCAGCGGTGTCCGTCGACGCCGAGGCCGACCAGATCGACCCCGCGCAGCTGCACACCGGCGTCAATCGTCTTCTGTTGTGGCACATAGCCGATATCCGGGTTGCCAGCGCGCGCGGGTCCGCCCGCGATAGCGGCGGTGCCGGAGCTGAGCGCGAGCTGACCGAGCAGCACCTTCAGCAGCGAGGTCTTGCCTGACCCGTTCGGCCCCAGAACCGCGACGAATTCACCGGCCGCGATCTCTAGATCCAGCCCTTGCCAAAGCCTGCGTTCGCCGAATGACAGGCTGGCGGAATCGAGTTTTACGGCAGCTGAGCGGGTATCGGACTGCCGCTCCACGCTGTCGGTGTCTTCGGTGGTCAACGCGGCTCCCATTGGACCCGTCACCCGACCGCCACCCGTCACGGAATCGCTGCTCGATGCTGGCCCACCCGTCATCAGGCCACCACCCCTCACGGAATCGCTACGCGATGCTGGCCCACCCGTCACCCGGCCACCACCCCTCACGGAATCGCTACGCGATGCTGTCATATTGATCAGGCCAGCGCCGCGGCCAGGGCCTGGGCGTTCTTGGTCTGCCACTGAATGTAATCGACACCGTCGGGCAGTGTTTCGGTCACCTCGACAATGGGCAACCCATTCGACTGCGCGAGCGCCCGCAAATCCTTGGTGATCTTGTCCTGGGTCTGGATGTTGTAGACCAGGGCGCGGACCTTCTTACCGGTCAACAGATCCTGGGTGGCGGCGACGGCGGCCGGAGCCGGATCGGTCTCCTGCTCGATCGCCTCCTGGAATTCGTGCGGGGTCAGATCTTGGGTTCCGGCGGCGACCAGCAGGTAGTGCGCCAACGGTTCGGTCTGCAGCACCGGGGTCTTGGGGTGCTCGCCCGCGATCTTGGTGGCGATGGCGGTGATCGCGGTCAGTTGGCTCTTGAATGCGGCGGCGCGGTCGGTGTAGGCGCCGGCGTGGGCGGAGTCGATTTCGCCGAGGGTGCTCGCGATCCGGTCGGCGACCGCGCTCACCGTGCCGATGTCGTAGAAGACGTGCTCGTTCTCGTCACTCTTATTGGTGCGGGATTCGAATGCGTCGACGGTGTGCTTGTCCTTGCCCTGGATCGCCTTCTCTATGAACTCGTCGTAGCCGCCGCCGTTGAAGACGACCAGATCGGCATCGCTGATCTTCGCTGATTCCACGGCCGAGGTCTCGTGCGAATGCGGATCGGCGGCGGGATCGGTGACCAGCGCCGTCACCGAGGCATCCGGGCCCGCGATCGTTGCCGCGATATTGCCCCAGACATTGGTGGATGCGACGACGCTCGGCTTATCCGAAGCCTTCGAACTACCGCACGCGGTGAGCGCCAGTGCGGTGGCGACCCCCACGGCGATACCGGCGAATCTGAGGGCAATCCGTGTGCTCACGCGGGGTACTCCTGGCAATGCGGCAGATCTGAGCGTGCTCTAGATCATAATGGAAATCGTTACCATTTGAACTGTAGCAGCAGGCCCTGCTAAAGCACGAGTCGATGTTTGCCGCATCACGCTGCGCCGGATATGGGTCGGGCCCGCGAACCGATCGGTTCGCGGGCCCGAGGTGGTCGGCTCAGACGAATGCTTCTACCGGCTTACCCAGCAACTGTGCACAGCGCAGCAGGCCCAGATGGCTGTAGGCCTGTGGATGATTGCCGAGTGAGCGTTCGGCGACCGGGTCGTACTCCTCACTGAGCAGACCCGTCGGTCCGGCGACATCGATCAGCTGCGCGAACAGCGCCTCGGCATCCGAGCGCTTACCGATCAGCAGATACGCCTCGACCAGCCAGGCCGCACACAGGTGGAAGCCCCCCTCGCCGCCGGGCAGGCCGTCGTCGTGGTGGTATCGGTACACCGTCGAACCGCTGCGCAGCTCTGCCTCGGTGGCGACGACCGTGGCCGCGAAACGTGGATCCGACGGTTCGATCAGTCCGCTCAGGCCGATGTGCAGGGTGGCCGCGTCCAGATCGGTGCCGTCATAGGCGGCGGTGTAGGACTGGACGTCATCGTTCCAGCCCTTGGTCTTCACCTCGTCGGCGATGGTCTCGCGCAATGTGATCCAGAGCGGATCGATCTGACGCTGGAACCGCTGCGCGAGGGTGATCGCCCGGTCCACGGTCAGCCAGCCCATCACCTTGGAGTACACGTGGTGGCGAGGGTTGCCGCGGATCTCCCAGATGCCGTGGTCGGGTTCCTGCCAGCGCCGCTGCACCGCGGAAACCATGGCGTGCACCAGTTCCCAGTCGGCGTCCGGCAGTGCCTTGGCCGGATCGGTCAGCCCCTTCGCCTCGCGGCCGTGCGCCAGCGATGCGATGAGATCGACGATCGGACCGAAAACATCCAGCTGCACTTGCATATTCGCGGCATTGCCGACGCGGACCGGACGCGAACCCGCATAGCCGGGCAGCTGATCGATCGATGCCTCGGGCGGCAGGGTTTCGCCGTAGAGCGTGTACAGCGGGTGCAGGCGCTCCGGCCCGGGCAGCGTCTCCAGTACCCGATGCACCCAGCCGAGGAATTCCTCGGCCTCGGTCAGCGAGCCGAGTGACACCAATGCCTGTGCGGTGAGCGAGGCATCGCGCAGCCAGCAGTAGCGGTAGTCCCAGTTGCGTACGCCGCCAATATCTTCCGGCAGCGAGGTGGTGGCGGCGGCCAGGATGGAACCCGACGGTGCGTGTACCAGCCCGCGCAGCGTGAGTGCCGAACGCTTCATCAGATCCGGCTTCAGCGGCGGCAGTTGCAATTTGGCCGCCCACTTGGACCAGTAGTCCTCGGCATCCCTGCGCCGCTCCGGCTCGCTGACCATTGCCGGCGCGAGATCCTGAGTGCCGCAGCGCATTTCCAGCACGATCGGGCCACGGGACGGATCGACGACCGCGCGCGCGGAGCTGTGCATACCGTCGGACTGGATCTGCCAGTGCACCCCGGGCGAGCGCAGCACCATCGGATCATTGGTGCCGACCACGCGCAGTCCGTTCGATTCGATTTCGATGCTGACCGGAACCTGGCCGAATTCCGGTCGGGGCGCGAAGGTTACGACCGCCTTGGCATCGCCGGTGATCACTCGGGTCAGGTCGGTGCGGGTGGGTGCCACATCGTGCGGCAGGTAGTCGACCACTTGCAGTTTGGCCCAGCGGGTTTCGACGGTCATGGTGCCGTCGACGTAGCGCTGCGACAGCGGCAGCCCAGGACGTTCCGGTTCGATGGTGAAGTGTCCGGCCTGCGGTCCGCCGAGTAGATGGGCGAAGACCGCGGCCGAATCCGGCTCCGGATGGCAGAACCAGGTGACCGTCGCGTCGGGTGTGAGCAGCGCCACCGAGCGTGGACTGGCCAGCATGCTCAGCCGCTCGATGCGCGGCGCGCTCGCACCGGCCAACCAGGTGCGTCGCTCCTCGAGCAGGTAGGCCAGCGCCCAGGACACCGCCTCTGTGCTGTCGACCCGGTATTTGGCCAGGCTCTCGCCGTCGCCGACCTTGATGCCGACATCAGGACCGGACAGCATGCGGAAAGCCTTCTCATCGGTGACATCGTCGCCGAAGAACACCGCGGCCGACGCGCCTTCCTGATGTCGGACGGTATCGAGCGCGACGCCCTTATCCGTCTGGATCACCGCGAGCTCGATAACCGATTTACCCTCGGTCACCTGCACGCCGACCCAGCAGGCCGCACCCTGGCGCACCGCCTTCAGTGCGCGTAGCCCAATTTCCGGACTCGCATTGCGAACATGCAGCGCGACGCTGGCCGGTTTGATCTCGACGCTGGCGCCGGGATTTTCCGCGGCGATCTGCGTCAGACTGGTCTGTACTTCGACCAGCAGTTGTTTGGCATCATTGTCGATGGCGTGCACGAAACCCACATCGAATTCCGAACCATGACTGCCGATTAGTTGCACCTCGACCGGAAGTCGCGACAATGCCGCGAGATCTCGCAGTGCCCGGCCGGAGATCACGGCGGCGGTCGTTCCGGTGAGACCGGCAAGCGCTCGTAGCGCGCTTACCGATTCTCGATGTGGAAAGGCCTTCGACGGGTCGGACACGATGGGTGCGATCGTCCCGTCGTAGTCCGATGCGACCAAAAGCCGTGGCACGCGCGCGACCGTCGACAGTGCACGGCGAAGTTCCAGTGGCAGATCCTGTGCGCTCACGCATCCAACCTAGTGATCGGAGGAGTTTTTTCCGGGGCACGCGTGACAATACTTTGTTGAATTTGCCGCACCGAAGCGCGCCGCGTGGCGTGCGCATGATTGCGCACGCGTCTAGCCGCCCCTTACTGGATCTGCCCAGCTGACGCGTTTTTACACAACTACCAGCGTGTGCAGGCTCACGTCAGCGGATCCGATTGATGCTGCGTGACAGGCCCGGTCGATTTGCCGGGCATGAGCTGATCGGTGCTAGCAGCTGACCTTTTCGAGTGAACCGCAAGCGATCGCTAGCGGTTGGCGCCGTTGTCGCCGAGCAGCAGATCCACGGTGAGTTCCAGCCGCTCGGTCACATCGGTTGCCGAGGCGCGTCTGGTCAGCCAGGCAACCAGATTCGACAACCAGACATCGCTTATCACCCGCGCGATCGCCAACTGACGTTCGGTGGGCTCGCCGTCGTTCATGGCCCTGGCGAATACCCGGTCCATCACCTTGCCGACCCGGTCGACCTCGGCGGCCGCCGAGGCGTCGGCGAACATGAACGCGCGCGTCATCGCCTCGGTGAGCAATGGGTCGCGCTGCATCATCCGGGTGATCTGAGTCAGCAGCAGATGCATGCGCTCGTTCGGCGTCTGGCCGGCAAGTGGTTTGCGTTTGCCCTCGATCTGCTCGAATTCCCGCGACAGCGCGGAGACGAGCAGATGCACCTTGGACGGGAAATACCGGTAGAGCGTGCCGACTGCGACATCGGCGCGTTCGGCAACCGCGCGCATCTGCACGGCGTCATAGCCGCCCTTGGAGGCCAGCGCGAGCGTCGCGTCCAGAATTCGCTTACGCCGTTCCCGCTGCGCGGCCGAGCTGAGCTCGTCCTCGCTCAGCGTCGTGACCGTCGCGGTAGCCGATGCTCGCCCCGCCGCATTCGAATCGGCTGGCTGCGATCGGGAGGGACTGGCCATTGATGAGAGTCCTTTCCTGCATTCCGGCAACGGGCATCGGTCGTCTCTTGACTTCCGCCCAGCTAGGATATTAGAACATGTTCTAGGTGTGGGAGTCACGCCGGAAAGGCGGTACGGACTGTGACCATCGCCACCACTGACGAGCATAAAGCCGTTCAGGAGTCGATGCGCGGATGGGCCGGATCGGTACGTCCGATTGCAACAATGCGGGACGAACCGACGGACTTCTGGCGCACCTATTGGCCGGGATTGGCGGACTTCGGAATTTTCCGGGTCGCCATTGCCGAAGCGGCCGGTGGCCACGGTGGATCGGTCGCCGACCTCGCGGTTTTGGTCGAGCAGGCGGCGCACGATCTGGTCGGTGGGCCGGTGCTATCCACCGCATTGGCGAACCTGGTCACCGCCGGCGCGCTCGCCGAGGATATGCCGTGCGGGGTCGCGCTCGACTTCGTTGTCGGGGATGTCGCGAGTGAGCGTAGCGAACGAACCATCAGCACAGCGTCCGCATCCGAGGAGTTGTTGCTCACGGGTGTCTGGGAATCGGTACTCGGCGCGGCGCCGGGCACCTCGGTGTTGTTGCCGATGCAGACGCCGGATGGGTTGCGCTGGTGCGTGATCGGGCCCGAGGCCGAAGGCCTGCGCGTCGAGGTGCTCGCGCCTGCTGACCCGAGTACGCCACTGGCGCGTGTGCACTGCGCCGAAGTGCGGGTGCCTGCGGACCGGGTGTTCGAGTCGCCGCATGCGGTGGAAGATCTTCTCGCGGTTCTGGTCTCGGCCGAACTCGCCGGCGTGGCGGGCTGGTGCCTGGAGACCGCCGTCGAATACGCCAAGGTGCGTGAACAATTCGGCCGCAAGATCGGCTCGTTCCAAGCGCTCAAACACATTTGCGCGTGGATGCTCTGTCGGGCAGAGCTGATCCGTTCCGTCGCGGCCGATGCCGCGGCCGCGGTCGACGAGGGCGGTGCGGAACTACCCATCGCGGCCGCCATCGCCGCCGCGATATCGCTGGACGCCGCGGTCGAGACCGCCAAGGACTGCATTCAGGTGCTCGGTGGTATCGGTTTCACCTGGGAGCACGACGCGCACTTCTACCTGCGCCGGGCCACCGCACTGCGGCAGCTGCTCGGAGGATCGGCGCGGTGGCGGGCCAGGGTTACCGAGCTGACCCGGGCCGGTCAGCGCCGGACCACCGGTGCGGACCGGGTGTTCGCCTCTGCGGCGCGAGCGACGGCCCCGGAGGAGGCAGCGGAGCGTAACCACGGAGGGGCCCGGGAGCGACGCGAATTGAACACAGCGGCGCGAGCGACGGCCCCGGAGGAGGCAGCGGAGCGTAACCACGGAGGGGCCCGGGAGCGACGCGAATTGAACACAGCGGCGCGAGCGGCGGCCCCGGAGGAGGCAGCGGAGCGTAACCACGGAGGGGCCCGGGAGCGACGCGAATTGAACACAGCTGGTGTCGAGGTCGACGACAGCAATGCGAACGAGCTGGCCGCCGAGGTGGCCGCGATCGCCGCGCTGCCGGTCGATCAACAGCGCAATGCACTGGTCGACGCCGGGCTCGCCATGCCGCATTGGCCCGCACCGTACGGGCGTGGCGCGAATCCTATGACGGGCCTGGTGATTTCGGAGGAACTGCGGCGGGCGGGCGTGGAGTCGCCGGATCTGACGATCGGCGGCTGGGCCATTCCGACCTTGCTGCAGCACGGCACCCAGGAGCAGATCGACCGCTTCGCGTGGCCGACGCTGCGCGGCGAGGTGGTCTGGTGTCAGCTGTTCAGTGAGCCGGAGGCCGGTTCGGATCTGGCGGCGCTGCGCACCACCGCCAAGAAGGTCGATGGCGGCTGGGTGCTGCGCGGACAGAAGGTTTGGACGTCGCTGGGCGATCGGGCGAACTGGGCGATCTGCCTGGCCCGCACCGATCCGGATGCGCCGAAGCATCGCGGGATCAGTTACTTCCTTGTCGATATGCACAGCGCCGGACTCGAGGTGCGTCCGCTGGTGCAGATCACCGGGGAGGCGCGCTTCAGCGAGGTGTTCCTCGACGATGTGTTCGTGCCCGACGACTGCCTGGTCGGCGCGCTGAACAATGGCTGGAAGATCGCCCGCTCGACTCTGTCGACCGAACGAGTCGCCATGGGCGGCAATGGGATCGGGCCGGTGCTGGAGGAGCTCATCGCCAAACTGCCGGCCACCGGGCCGGGTGCGGAGCTATTGAACGATCGGCTCGGCGGCTTCGTCGCCGATGCGATCGCTGGATTATTGCTGGAACAGCGTGCCGCGGTTCGGATGCTGGCGGGCGGTGACCCGGGGGCGCAGAGCAGTGTGCGCAAGCTCGTCGGGGTCCGCCACCGCCAGGCGGTGGCCGAATTCGCGGTGGAGACGGCAGGTCCCACCGGTGCGCAGGACTCGGAGGTGGTAAAAGAGTTCCTGCTCACGCGCTGTTTGTCGATCGCCGGTGGAACCGAGCAGATTCTGTTGACCGTGGCCGGTGAGCGAATCCTCGGACTGCCTCGCGATACGGACAGCTAGTCGACGAACACCAACTGGGAGTAAAGCGTGGACTTCACCCGGGACGAGGGCCAGGACGCCGTGGCCGAGGTCGTCGTGAGTTTGCTGGAGCGTGAATCGACACGCGATATCGAGCTGTGGCCGAGTCTGATCGAGACCGGACTGCTCTCGCTCGCGCTGCCGGAACGCTTCGGCGGTGACGGCATGGGCCTGCCGGAGGTCTCGGTGCTATTGACCGAACTGGCCACCGAAGCGGTGGCGGTGCCCGCCCTGCCGACCCTCGGCTTCGGCCTGCTGCCGCTGCTGGCCGTATTGCCGGACAGCCTCGCCGAGCGGGTCTATTCGGAGGTTGCCAAGGGCGCGGTGCTCACCGCCGCCCTCAGCGAGCGTGCGAGCCCGTTCGTGGTCAAGCCGGAGACCACCGCGGTTTCCGATGGCGACACCGTACGCATCACCGGTCACAAGGTGGCGGTGCCGTATGCGCAGCAGGCGCGCTGGCTGTTGATTCCGACGAATTCCGGTATCGCACTGGTGGGTTCGGATTCAACCGGGCTCACCCTGACGCCGTCGCCGGTCTCCGGCGGGATTCCGGAATGCTCGGTGCGCCTGGACCAGGTCGAGATTCCGGCCGAGCAACTGCTGCCCGACGGCATCGCTGAACTGCACCGCCTGGCCATCGCATCGATCGGCGCGACCGCGGACGGACTGCTCAAAGGTGCGCTACTTCTCACCGCAGAGCACCTGCGGACCCGACGGCAGTTCAATCGGCCGCTCGCCGAATTCCAGGCGGTCGCACAGCAGATCGCCGATGTGTATGTCGTATCGCGGACCCTGCACGGCGCCGCCGTTTCGGCAAATTGGGCACTGGCACAGTCGGATTCGACACCGCCGCATCAGGAGCGCATCGATGACGACCTCGATGTGCTCGCCTACACCGTGGCCTCGGAACTGCCCGCCGCCATGCAGAAATGCCATCACCTGCACGGCGGCCTCGGGGTCGATGTGACACATCCGATGCACCGCTACTACTCGCAGGCCAAGGACATCGCCCGCTGGCTCGGCGGCGAATCGTTGCGACTCGATCGATTGGGGGCCAGATGTTCATCGACCTGACCGCGGAGCAGCGCAAGCTGCGCGATAAATTGCGCACGTACTTCGCCGATCTCGTGACTCCCGAAGAGGAGGCAGAGATGGCGGTCAACCGGCACGGTGATGCTTACCGCACGGTGGTGCGCCGGATGGGTGCCGACGGTTGGCTCGGCGTCGGGTGGCCGAAGGAGTTCGGTGGCCAGGGGTTCGGGCCGATGGAACAGCAGATCTTCTTCAATGAGGCAGTGCGCGCGGATGTTCCGTTGCCGCTGGTCACTTTGTTGACGGTCGGACCGACGCTGCAGAGCTTCGGCACCGACGAGCAGAAGGCGAAGTTCCTGCCCGGAATCCTTTCCGGCGATATCCATTTCGCGATCGGCTACTCCGAACCCGAGGCAGGCACCGACCTCGCCGCGCTGCGCACGAGTGCGGTGCGCGACGAATCCGGAGACTGGATCGTCAACGGGCAGAAGATCTTCACCACCGGTGCGCATGAGGCCGACTATGTCTGGCTGGCCTGCCGCACCGGCTCGGTCGAATCGCGGCACCGTGGCATCACGATCCTGATCGTGGACACCAAGGACCCCGGGTACTCCTGGACCCCCATCATCACCTGCGACGGTGCGCACCACACCAACGCCACCTACTTCGACAATGTCCGGGTGCCTGCCAACATGCTGGTGGGCGAGGAGAACAAGGGCTGGCGGCTGATCACCACCCAGCTCAATCACGAGCGGGTGAGCCTGGGCCCGTCCGGCAAGATCGAACAGCTCTACGACCGGGCGCGCGAATGGGCCCAGTCGCGCGGTGTCCTCGCCGAGGCCGATGTGCGCCGCTCGCTCGGCCGCATCCACGCCATGGCTCGGCTCAACGAACTGTTGAACTGGCAGGTCGCCGCGACCGTCAACGGTGACCAGGCCACCGTTATCGCCGATGCCTCGGCAACCAAGGTGTATTCCACCGAATCGCTGCAGGAGGCGGGCCGGTTGGCCGAGGAGATCGTCGGGCATTACGGCGATCCGGCCGATCCGGACACCGCCGAACTACTGACCTGGCTGGACCGCAGAACCAAACAGAATCTGGTGGTGACCTTCGGCGGCGGCGTCAATGAGGTGATGCGCGAACTGGTCGCCTCCTCCGGGCTGAAACTGCCTCGGGTACCTCGATGAATCCGCGCCGACGCGCGGTACGCCACGACTACTAAGGAGCCGCGCGTGCCGGAAACCATGACTCCGGAAGCGATTACCGAAGCCGCCGAGAAGATCATCGCGGCGGGTGATTGCGCGCCACGCCTCGGGCGTGATCCGGTGAACCAACCGATGATCAACAACTGGGTGGAGGCGCTCGGGGATCGGAATCCGATCTACGTCGACGAGGACGCCGCGCGTGCCGCCGGACATCCCGGCACCGTGGCGCCGCCCGCCATGATCCAGGTCTGGACCATGCTCGGGCTCAATGGTTCCCGCGCGGCGGACGATCCTACGAACCAGGTCATCGAGCTGCTGGACAGCGCGGGCTTCACCTCGGTGGTCGCGACCGACTGCCAGCAGACCTACCACCGATACCTGAATGTCGGTGAGCAAGTGGCGGTGACCAGCAGGCTGTGCGATATCCGCGGCCCGAAGCGGACCGCGCTCGGTGAAGGGTGGTTCATCACCTTCCAGATCAGTTGGCAGGTGGGCGACGAGGTGGTCGCCGAAATGCTCTGGCGGATGCTGAAATTCGCGCCCGGTACCGGCACCGCCCCGAAAGCGCCCGCGGGTGAACGGGTCAAACCGCTGGTCTCCTGGGATACCGAATTCTTCTGGGAGGGCACCAAGGTCGGCGAGTTGCGGATCCAGCGGCTGCCGGACGGCACGCTGCGGCATCCGCCGATTCCGGCGCTGTGGCGGGACAAGTCGGAGCAGACCGACTATGTCGTCGCATCCGGGCGCGGTGAGGTGTTCAGTTACGTCGTACATCACGCACCGAAAGTGCCTGGGCGGCAATTGCCTTTCGTGGTCGCGCTGGTCGAATTGGAGGAGGGTGTGCGGATGCTCGGTGAATTGCGCGGCGTCGATCCGGCCGAGGTGAAGATCGGCCTGCCGGTGCAGGTCGAGTTCGAGAAGCTCGACGACGAGGCCGTGCTGCCGGTTTGGCGGGTGATCGCATGACCTACGTCGAACCGGCCACCGTGCAGGTCGGTACCGCGCTGCCCGAGTTGGTCATTGCCGCCGATCCGACCTTCGTGATCAGTACCGCCTTGGCCACCAGGGACTTTCAGGATGTGCACCACGACAGGGACAAGGCCCTCGCCCGCGGTTCCAAGGACATCTTCGTCAATATCCTGACCGATACCGGGCTGGTGCAGCGCTTCGTCACCGACTGGGCCGGACCGCGCGCCATCGTCAAATCGATCGCGCTGCGCCTGGGTGTGCCGCTGTATGCCGGTGACACCCTGACGCTTTCCGGCACCGTCTCCGCGATCCATGGCGATGACATCCATATCGATGTCGTCGGTCGCGACAGCCTCGGTGACCACATCACGGCGAAAGCCGTTATCGCACTGCGGAGGCCATGATGACCGCTGACAACACCACCGGGATTGCCGGCCGCGCCGCCATTGTCGGCATCGGCGCCACCGACTTCTCCAAGGACTCCGGCCGCAGCGAATTACGTTTGGCCGCCGAGGCGGTCACCGCGGCACTCGCCGATGCGGGTCTCACACCGGCCGATGTGGACGGCTTGACCACCTTCACCATGGATACCAACACCCAGGCGGCGGTGGCACGTGCGGTCGGTATTCCGCAGCTGAAGTTCTTCAGCCACATCGGATATGGCGGTGGTGCGGCCTGCGCCACCATCCAGCAGGCGGCCATGGCGGTCGCGACCGGCATCGCCGATGTGGTGGTCGCCTACCGTGCCTTCAACGAGCGTTCGGTATCGCGCTTCGGCCAGTTCTCCACCGCACTTGCCAGCGCGCCGACCTCATCGGGTATCGATGCGGGCTGGTCTTATCCACAGGGGTTGGGGACTCCGGCCGCGCAGGTGGCCATGGTCGCCCGCAGGTATATGCATGTGTACGGCGCGACGAGTGCGGATTTCGGCCGCGTCGCCGTCGCCGATCGCAAACATGCCGCGGTCAATCCGGCCGCCTTCTTCTACGGCAAGCCGATCACCCTGGAAGATCACCAGAATTCGCGCTGGATCGCCGAACCGCTGCATCTGCTCGACTGCTGCCAGGAATCCGACGGCGGTGTCGCGATCGTGGTCACCAGCGTCGAACGCGCCCGGGACCTGCCGCAGCGTTCGGCCGTAATCGCCGCCGCCGCACAGGGTTCCGGTGCGGACCAATATGTGATGACCAGCTACTACCGCGATGCGCTCACCGGACTACCGGAGATGGGGCTGGTCGGGGATCAGCTCTGGGAGCAGAGCGGTTTGCGCCCGGAGAATATGCAGGCCGCCATCCTCTACGACCACTTCACCCCGTTCGTCCTCATGCAGTTGGAGGAACTCGGTTTCTGCGGACGCGGCGAGGCAAAGGATTTCATCGCCGACGGCGCGATCGAGATCGGTGGTCGCCTGCCGCTCAATACCCATGGCGGACAGCTCGGCGAGGCCTATATCCACGGTATGAACGGGATTGCCGAGGCGGTCCGGCAGATCCGCGGCACTTCGGTTAATCCCGTTGCGGGCTTGGCGAATATCCTGGTCACCGCGGGTACGGGTGTTCCGACATCGGGATTGATACTCAGCGCCAACTGATTTCGGCCGTCGCGACGGGATGGTCTCCAGCGCCGCCCTCCGCGACCAGCAGAGCGTGTTTCAGTCGGTGTCGTAAGGCAACAGAGTGAAGTGGTCCGAGCCCCAGAGCGGACGAAGCTGGCGGAAGTGACGCTGGTCCAAGGTCACAATCGAGGTCGTGCGATAACGGTCTGCGAGCACGACATTGGACGCGTCCGCGATTCCGATGTAGTCCTTGGGTCCGTCGAACTTGCGGGTAATAGCCAGCGCCACGGCATGGTCCTCTGCAGTCCACTCGGCCAGCTCATACGCGCCTGTCACGACGTCTTGACCAAAGGCGCGCGCGGCGTCCGCCCCCAGGCGGGAGGAAAGCATGTAGTCAGCTTCGGCAACGATCAGGGGGGAGACGACAAGCAGATCATCGGCCTCCTCGAGGATGCGTGCGATGGCTGGCTGCTCCGGATATGCCTCGTCGAAGGCGGCGAGGACGGCACTGGTATCGACGATGAATGCGGTCACTCGCCGAAGCCTCGAGCCAACTGCTCATCGATTTCTTCGGCGTTGAGCGGTCGGTCGCTGCGGTATCCACCGGTTGTTGGGCGTGGTTTCGCCGCACTCTCATCGATCAATCGGTCGATTTGCTGGGCTAACGTCAATCCGTGTGCTGCCGCCAGACGGTGCAGCCGGTCACGCGTTGCCTTCGGCACCTTGATGGTTGTAGCAGTCATACCTCAGAGTATACCGATTGGTGCGGCAGACAGTTGTGAGGGGATTCATATGACCGATCGACATCTGGTCGATGTCCACGTTCTGCTTGTTCGTGATGGTGACGTGTTGCTCAGCAGGCGGCGCAGTGCGGACGAGTTCGATGGGCTGTGGCATCTGCCCGCGGGAAAGTTGGAGTCCGGCGAGTCCGCGACCGCTGCTGCCGCACGTGAGGCGGGGGAGGAGATCGGGGTTGTCATCGACCCGGCGGATCTGCGGCTGATTCATACCGCGCACGTGATCGGCTCCGGGCGGGAAGCCCGGCTCGGGCTGTTCTTCCATGCGCTGCGCTGGGTGGGTGCGCCGGCGAATCGTGAGCCGGATAAAAGCTATGGGCTGCAATGGTTTTCGCTCGACGCACTGCCGGAAGACTCGCTGATCCGCTATTCCGCTGCCGGAATCCGCGGGTTCACGACGGGCACGCCTTATAGCGAGTGGGGCTGGGTGAGATAGCGGGACAGCACGGCCGCGAGTTGGTCGGTGCTGTCCCGCGTACCTGCCGGAATGTGCGCCCGCGCGCCCGCGAATCTGTCGAAGACCGCGCCTTCGACCACCGCGATGAAGTCGGCGGCGGCCGCATCGGGATCGGGAAAATCCAAGGCGTGGAATAGTTCTCGCGCTCGCTCGGTCGAGAAAAGGCTGTGTGTGAGCCGCCGATGCAATTGCGGATCGCCGAGCAGATCGATGATCAGCGCATGCCGGACGATCAGGTGATTGCGACGGTCGACGAGTAGGCGGTCGAGCCAACCGGCTATGACCTTCGCGATGTCATCGGGGTCGAGGGATGGCGACGGGGCGAGTTCGGCGGCGGCGAAGTCGTCGCGGGAGCGGGTGGTGATCCGGTCCGCGATCGCCTCGATAAGCGCGCGTTTGGTGCGGAAGTAATAGGAGGCCGACCCGCCGGGTAGCCCGAGGGCGGTATCGAGGGCGCGGTGGGTGAGCGCTCGAATGCCCTGGGTGGCAATCACATCTATGGCGGCATCGACGAGTGCCGCGCGTCGGTCGGCTGTGGACATGATCACCTTCTCTGGCGGCCGCATCTCCTGATCCTCTACAACTGTAGAGGATCAGGAGGGTGCCATGGAAGACAGCGTCACACTCGATGCCGACCAACTCCGGGCTCGGGCGCGCTTGCTCGAACTACTCGACCGGCACGGCAGGCCGATAAAGCGGCATCGCGGCATCTACCTGCACGGCAGACCCGGTCGCGGCAAGACAATGCTGATGGACGGCTTCTTCGCGAGCGCAGCGTCGAACCGCAAGCGCCGCTTCCACTTCCACAATTTCTTCGCCCAATTGCATGTCGCGGCACACGAATCGGGCTCCATCGACAAGGCCATCGACCACCTGCTTGGCCATGCCGAACTGGTCTGCTTCGACGAATTCCACGTTCACGATATCGGCGACGCCATGTTGATCGCCCGCATGCTCGACG
The DNA here is from genome assembly GCF_044458825.1 of Nocardia sp. NPDC050412. NCBI lineage: Bacteria > Bacillati > Actinomycetota > Actinomycetes > Mycobacteriales > Nocardiaceae > Nocardia > Nocardia sp. NPDC050412. The sequence goes on along the minus strand of NZ_JBITIJ010000008.1, from coordinate 63,929 downwards.
CCCTGTTCGCCCGCCGCATCGTCCTGGTGGTGACTTCGAACTACCCGCCCGAGCAGCTGCTGCCCAACCCGCTGTTCCACGACCGCTTTCTACCGACCATCGCGCGCATCCGCGCGCATCTGGATACCGTCTCGGTCGACGGTCCACTCGATTACCGCACCCGCGCCGCGCACGGCGGCGCTGGGTTCGCCTCGGGGTGTTACCGCATCGGCGACGCTGGGGACGTCGACACCGCGCGGGTTGCTATCTCGGGCACCCGTGAGATCTACGCCAGCGTCATCGACGGCTCGGCCATTACCTTCGACTTCGCGGCCCTGTGCGGCACCGCCACCGCCGCCTCGGATTACGTCGAACTCGCACGCCGCTTTCGCCGCTGGACCTTGCGCGGCGTCCCAGCTCTGCGCGAGGTCCCACCCGACTGGGCGATGCGCTTGGTCAATCTGGTCGACGTGCTCTACGACGCCGATCTCGAACTGACCGTCGAGGCCCGCACCTCGCTGTCGGACCTGGTGGCCGACGTCCCCGCCGTCCCCGACCTGGCACGGACCGCAAGCCGCCTCAGTGAACTCCGTCAGCCCGAATCCGTCACGCTCGGCTAGCTGCGCACCCACGTAAGTGCACGGCTGGTTACGGATAAAAAGGAGGCGATCCTAAGTATTCGATTCACTCCCGAGCGGACCGCTCGGCATGTAACTATGTGCCTGTTCAGAGCTGTACTCAGATGTGGTGGTAGCAGGTGGCCAGGGCGGGAGCGCCGATATCGCGCGTGATCGTGCTGATCACGCTACTGGCGTGTGCCGCGATCGCGCTGCGCGGCCACATCCCCGGGGCCCACGATTCCGGCGATCACCGCGCGGTGCCATCGGCGATTTCGGTTGTATTGATGCCGGTACTGCTCACGGTATCGGTGGTGATCCTGATCGCCGGGGTAATTGCCAGCCAGCATCGACTGCCGTTGGCTATGCCGGAGGTGGATCGTGATTCCGAGCGCAGGCATGGACTGCTCGGCCGCACCGGCCTGCTGGTGCTGGCCGCGCTGGCGGTCGTCTCCTTGATCATCGCGGCGGCGTCGGCTGTCTTCTTCGTCGGATTCGGCCGCGAGGGTGAGCCGGCGCCGTCGTCGCCGCGCGCCAGCACCACCCACACCCCGCAGGAGGCGGTCACCGCCCCCGCGACCCCCGACAGTGCACCCACGCAGCATCTCACCGGTACGGCGCTACTGGTGGCCATGGTCGCCGCCGTCGTGCTGGTCGGCGGGGCAATGATCGGACTCATCGTGGTCGCTTTGGCAGGGCGGCGCAGGCCGCGCGCGGTGCCGGTCCCGGTGCCCCCGGCCGCGCCGACGGTCGCGGGTTCGCTGGCCAGGGCGGCCGAGATGGGCCTGGCCGCGATGAATGTGCCGGGCCAGGATCCGCGTGAGGCCATCATCGCCTGTTATGTCGCGATGGAGCGCGGACTGTCCTTCGATCGCGCGGCCGCACCACTGGCTTCGGATACCCCGATGGAGGTGCTGGCCAGGGCCTTCGAGCGCGGCGCACTGCACGACGCGTCGGCCCGAGAATTGGTCGCGCTGTTCGAGGAGGCCAGGTTCAGTCCGCATTCGATGCTGGAATGGCAGCGGATGCGGGCCGAACAGTTGCTGCGTATCGTACTGGCCGATCTGCAGGGGGAGACGGTATGAACCGCGCGATCGTGACCGGTGCGCTGATCCTCATCGTGCTGATCGAGCTCATCACTCTGGGCAAGGCCCGCGGTGCGCTGCTCATCGCCGCCGGAGTTCCGGTGGCGCTGGCCATGATTCAGCTCGTCTGGTCGTTGACCGGCCGCTCGGCCGTGGAAACCGACGCCGGAACCGACGATATCGATAACGGTCCGGCGGAGATGCTGCGGCACTGGCATGCCAGAGCGGAGATGCTCGCCGATCGCGCGGACGGCACCCGAGCCGACTGGGATCGGCATCTGCGTCCGCTGCTGGCCAAGGAGTTCGAGTTGTCCACCGGCCTGCGGGTCGCCAAGAACCGCAAGGCGACCGAGGCCGCCGGAATATTGCAGTTCGGCCCGGAGCTGTGGCGCTGGGTCGACCCGGCCAACTCGGCACTGCGCGATCAGACGACTCCCGCGCCGGGGCGGTCGGCGCTGGACGAAATCCTGCGCCGCCTGCAGAAGATGTAACCGACCCGGGGCATGCCAAATTGAATACCGTCTTAGGAGAATGGGTTTGAGCAAGTGCGAGTAGACATATGACCGTGCCGATGGACGCGACCATCCAGCGCAGCGAGGCGGTGCTCCGGGAACTTTCTCGGGTGATCGTCGGCAAGCGGGATGAGTTGCAGCTGATCATGATCGCCGTACTCTCCGGCGGTCACATCCTGATCGAGGATCTGCCCGGACTCGGCAAGACGCTCATCGCCAGGTCCTTCGCAGCCGCGCTCGGCCTGGAATTCACCCGCGTGCAATTCACGCCCGACCTGCTCCCCGCCGACCTGCTCGGCTCCACCATCTACGACATGTCCTCGGGCCGCTTCAATTTCCGGCGCGGACCGGTCTTCACCAATGTGCTGCTGGCCGATGAGATCAACCGCACCCCACCGAAGACCCAGGCCGCGCTGCTCGAGGCGATGGCCGAGGGCCAGGTCAGCATCGACGGCGAAACCTTCCAGCTGCCGCAGCCTTTCATCGTGCTCGCCACCGATAACCCGATCGAATACGAGGGCACCTATCCGCTGCCGGAAGCGCAGCTGGACCGGTTCGCCATGCAGCTGCGGCTGGGCTATCTGTCCGAGAACGACGAGCGCCAGATGATCCGCCGCCGCTTGGAGCGCGGTTCGGCGACACCACAGGTGGTGCAGGTGGTGGATGCGAACGGACTGCTCGAGATGCGGCAGTCGGTCGAATTCGTCACAGTGCATCCGGATGTGGTCAGTTATGTGGTCGCGCTGGCTGGTGCGACGCGTGCGCATCCGCAGGTCGAGGTGGGTGCGAGTCCGCGCGCCGAACTCGATCTGGTGCAGATGTCACGGGCCCGGGCGCTATTGCTCGGACGCGACTATGTGATTCCGGAAGACGTCAAGGCGCTCGCGGTTGTGGCCATGGCCCACCGCATCACCTTGCGTCCCGAGATGTGGGTGCGAAGGATCCGCGGCGAGGACGTGATCACCGAATTGCTGCGCCGTCTGCCGGTTCCGCGCGCATCGGTGACATGACCCGGCGGGAAAGGGTATGACCCAGCCGGATACCGGCCCCGTCATCCAGGGGATCGCGGCGGCGAACGCGGCAGCGTCGCGACCGCCGACCCGCGACGAGCCGATTGCCGGCGGTGCGCGGCATCGGGATGCGAGCGCCGCTGTCGAGGCCGAATTGCGCTGGCGTCCAGCGCCATTGGTGTTCATGCTGGCGGTGAGCGCGGCCGTGGCGCTGCTACTGGCCGTGGTGCTCGGGCGCTGGCAGTTGGTCGTCTTCGCGGCTCCGCTGCTCGGCGTGCTCGCCACCGCGCCGTGGCAGCAGTCCAAGACCCGCATCCAGGTGGACGGCGGCGGCACGCTGCGCTGTTTCGAGACGGAGGAGGTCGTGACGACGATCGGTGCCTTCGTAGAATCGGGTCACGCGTTGCTTCGGTTGAAGCCGGAGAAGGTCGCGGGACTCGGGATCGACATCGAGGAGGCGATCGATTCCGGGACGGCGCCCGCCGGGCTGCGGCTGGCCCTGACGGCGGATCGCTGGGGTCGCTATCCGCTATCGGTGCGGGTCACCGCGCTGAGCCCGGCGGGACTGTCCGTGGCCGCAGCGGTGTTGCCCGCCGGGCAATTGTTCGTCTACCCGATCACCGATCCGCAGCGAATGAAGTTGCCGCGCACCGAACTTCCCGAACGGCTCGGCACCCACCTCACCCGCAAGCACGGTCCGGGCGTGGAGTATGCCGATATCCGCGCCTACGCGCCCGGTGATCAGCTCCGCATCGTGAACTGGCCGGTGAGTGCGCGGCGCGGGCGACTATACGTCACCGAGCGGTTGACCAACCGATCCGCGGATGTGGTTGTGCTGGTGGATACTTCGCAGCAGGCGCCGGGTCCGGCCACCGATTCGCTCGAGCTGTCGGTGCGCGGTGCGGCGCAGGTGGTGCAGTCGACACTGCAGGCCGGTGACCGGACCGCAGTGGTCTGCCTCGGTCAGGCGCCGCGCTGGCTGCGCCCGGATATCGGGCGGCGGCAGTTCTATCGGATCGTGGATACCGTGCTGGATGTCGGCGATGAGCACATTCCGACCACCGGCACCTTGGCGCCGCATGCTGCCGTGCCGCTGGGTGCGATCATCGTCGCCTTCTCCACATTGCTGGACACCCAGTTCGCGCTGGCGTTGATCGATCTGCGCAAGCGTGGACATGTGGTCGTGGTCGTCGATGTCCTGCGCGGCACGCCCTTCCACGAAAATCTCGATCCGACCCTGGCTCGGATGTGGAATCTGGAGCGCGCCTCGATGTATCGGGATATGGGAACCGTCGGCGTCGATATCGTGGCCTGGACCGAAGACGCGCGACTGGATCAGGTCATGCGATTGATCCCCGACCATCGCCGAACCGTGAGGGTGCGCCGATGATTCGATTCCTCGCCATTCTGTCCGGGGTCCTACTGGTTACCTCGGTGACGTTGATGACGCCATGGGCCGGGATTCCGGCGGTGGCGCTGGTGGTAGCGGGCTGGTGGTTCCGGCTGCCCGCGGTCGGCGCGGTGCTGCTCGCGATCGGGGTGCTTGCCGCCGCGGACACTGGTGTACTGGCCGCCGCCGCAACAGGTTTGGTGGCCACGACTTATCTGCTGAATACCGCGACCGTCTCCGCGCCGGTTGGAGTTGTGCCGACCACGGTCCCGTCCGTCACCGGTGCGGTGGCATTTTCCGCAGTGGCTGTCGGCGCGGCGCTGCTCCCGTTGCACTTGGCATGGGTCCCGATCGCCGCCCCAATCCTGGTGACCCTGCTATACGCCCTGGTAATCCAGGGCGTCGCGATCAAACGGGCACGCAGCAACGAGACCGCGACCGCGCCCAGTTGAAGCCATGGTCGCAATCGAGCGGCCTAGGCTTATTCGCATCGAGGCCTACCTGTGCCCCCTTACTTCCACCAACGCCTGGTGATCAGACCTCCAGTGCTCAGGTGAAGCGCAGGCTGACGTCGGCGAGGACGGGGGCGTCGGCGCGGTCAGCGACGGTGGCGCTGATGATGAGCTCGCCGTCGGTGCGCCAGATTCGGGTGCGGATGGTTTCGCCCGGGTAGAGGACACCGGCGAAGCGGGCGCGGAAGCCGGTGACGCGGCTCGCGTCCGAATCGAGCACGGTGTCGGTGACGGTTTTGCAGACGATGCCGTAGGTGCACAGGCCGTGCAGGATCGGGTTGGGGAAGCCTGCGGCGCGGGCGAATTCGGGATCCGAGTGCAACGGGTTGCGGTCGCCACACATGCGGTACAGCAGGGCCTGCTGCGGGAGGGTGCGTGTGGTGACGTCGAAATCCGGTGCGCGATCGGGGAGTTCGGCCTTGGTGCTCGGGCCGCGTTCGCCGCCGAAGCCGCCCTCACCCTTGGCGAAAATGGATGAGCGTGCGGTCCAGAGCGGTTCGCCGTCGGAGCCGGTGATCGTATGCTCCTGCACCACGACAGCGGCGGAACCTTTATCCCAGAGTTCGGTGATGTGCCTGGTGATGGTGGCCTTGCCCGCGGCCGGAATCGGGCGGTGCACTTCGATCTCCTGGTGGCCGTGCACGACCTTCGCCAGATCGATATCTATCCCGGGGAACTGCACCTTCGGCGGTTCGGTGTCGTGGAAAGTGGGTGCCACAGTCGCGAAGGTCGGGAGCACCTGTGGGTTGCGGTCGTCGACGTAGCGTAGTTCGGACGGATCCGTCCAGCGCGCTCCCGCCCCGAGGCCCAGGTGGTACAGCTGTACCTCGGTCGGCGTCCAGGCGAACTCCCCGCTCGGGAGTTCCGCACCGAGTGCGATTTTCGGGTCGATGGGCATCGCGTCCTCCTTGTGAATGCTTGTGTACAGGTCGCCCGCGCCATGCGGGCGACCTGTCGTGGGCGTATCCCCAGCGATCCGAGGCTCTTGTGGCAGCTGCCTCGGATCGATCGTGCGGCGGCTGTGTCGCGGCGGACAAGGTGGCGTCCGCTCGGTGAGACGCCTTGCCTACGCTTCGGCGGTGGCCTTGACCGACTGCTGCTTCTTGCGCTCGGCGATATCCAGCACCGCCAGGTAGCCGAAGGTGATCGCGGGGCCGATGGTCGCGCCCGGGCCCGCGTACGTGTGCCCCATTACGGGGGTCGCGCTATTGCCGGAGGCGTACAGACCCTCGATCACGGTGCCGTCCTCGCGCAGGACCCGTCCGGCTGTATCGGCGACCAGGCCGCCCTTGGTGCCGAGGTCGCCCGGCACGATCTTGGCCCCGTAGAACGGACCCTGGACGAGCCCGGCAAGGCACGGGTTCGGCTTCACGGTCGGATCGCCGTAGTACCGGTCGTAGTGGCTGTTGCCGCGGCCGAAATCCTCGTCCTTTCCGGTCTCGGCGAACTTGTTGAACCGCTCGACGGTCGATGTCAGATTCTCGGCCGGCACGCCGATCTTGGTGGCCAACTCCGCGAGGCTATCGGCCTTGACAATCAGGTCGTTTTCCATCCAGCGGGACGGAAACCGCTGACCAGGCTGCAGTCCGGCGAAGATGTAGCGGTTCCGGTAGCGCTGGTCGAACACCAGCCATGCGGGGATGTTCTCGCCCGGACCCTCACCCTGCCCATATTCGCCGCCGTACATGGTGTGCACAGCCTCGACGTAAGGAGCGGACTCATTTCCGAATCGCTTACCGTCGGCGTTGACCATGATGGTGCCGGGCAGATTTCGCTCGGCCAGCGCGAACCACGGCTTTCCGCCCTTGAAGATGGTCGGCCCCCACCAGGAATCCTCCATGAAGTCGACCGCGCCGCCGACTTCCATCCCCGCATTGATGCCGTCGCCGGTATTCGCGGCCGCGCCCGTGGTCCACTCGGTGGTGATGGGCTGGCGCTGGTATTTGGTGCGCATTTCGGCGTTGTGCTCGAAACCCCCGCTGCCGAGCACCACACCGTATTTGGCGGTGAACCGCACGGTCTCGCCGTTGTGCTCGGCCTCGACGCCGGAGACCACGCCGTTCTCCACAATGAGCTTGGTCAGCGGAGTGTTCAGCAGCAGCGGCACATTCGCGTCGATGAGCCCCTTGCGCATGGCAGCGATAATCGCCTGCCCCATGCCGAGGATATGCTTACCGGTCCACTTGGCGAAGTAGGTGCGCGCGCCGACTCGCATGGCCCGCATGATGCCCTTGGGATGGCGACGGATCAGGTTGAGCCGGACGAAGTCGGCCTGCATGACGACGACATTGAGCGGGGCCTTGGCATACGGCGGCTCCAGGTTGAACCGCTCTTCGCCGAGGATCTTGGCATTGAACGGCGCGGGCTCGCACGAGCGGCCCTGGCCGAGGCCGCCGGGGGCCTCCGGATAGTAGTCGGAGTAGCCGGGCACCCACTTCATCTTCAGTGGGGTGTGGTCGAGGACGAAGTCGAAGGCCTCCGCACCGCGGTCGATGTAGGTGTCGATCCGGTCCTTCGGCACCACGTCGCCGACGATGCTGTGCAGGTAGGTGCGGGCGTCCTCGCGGTCATCGGGACGGCCGGAGGCTTTGAGCGCTTTGTTGCCGGGGATCCACACGCCACCCCCGGAGCGTGCGGTCGACCCGCCGTAGTGCGCGGCTTTCTCAATGATCACCGCGCTCAGCCCATGGTGGGCGGCGGCGAGGGCGGCGGTCATCCCGGCGGCACCGCTGCCGACCACCACCACATCGTATTCCCGATCAGTCATGTAGAACACGTTATAGAATGGGACCGCATTTGGTCTATGTTGAGTGGCAGAAGACGCGCTCGACGTTCCATTCGTCGAGAAAACTTGTTTCAGTTTCTGACCGGAGTGGTGTACATGGGCGGTGTTGTTTCGAGCGACCTGCAAGCAGTCGCTAGCGGCGTGGTTTCGAGCGACCTGCAAGCAGTCGCTAGCGGCGTGGTTTCGAGCGACCTGCGAGCAATCGGCAGCGGCGAATGGGACCTGACCGCCGACGTAGTCGTCGTCGGCTATGGTGCGGCGGGGGCCGCGGCCGCGCTGGAAGCGACCGAGGCGGGTGCGCAGGTGCTGGTGCTGGAGCGTTTCGCCGGTGGTGGAGCGTCGGCGTTGTCCGGCGGCATCATTTACGCGGGCGGCGGCACCTCGGTGCAGCACGAGGCCGGGGTGCGCGATACGCCGGAGCAAATGCTGGCCTATCTCGAGCGTGAGGTCGGTACGGCGGTCACGCCCGAGACGCTGCGGCGGTTCGTGGACGAGAGTCCGGCGATGATCGAATGGCTGAAAGGCCACGGTGTGCCGTTCGAGGCGTCGCTGTGTCCGTACAAGACGTCGTATCCGAATGACAGCTACTACCTCTATTACTCCGGTAGTGAGGTCTCCGGTTACGGTCGCGAGGTCGCGACGCCCGCGCAGCGCGGACATCGGGTCAAGGGCAAGGGCACGTCCGGGAAGAAGCTCACCGGTCCGCTCGCCGCATCGGCGTCGCGGCGCGGGGTTCGCGTCGAAACCCTCACGCAGGCAACGCGATTGATTACCGATGAAAACGGCACTGTTATCGGCGTCGAATGTGAGTCACTGCGTGACGCTCCCGGGCGGATCAGGGATCGCTACACCCGGTTGGCGCAAATAGCTGCCAAGCCGGGCATTTACTATCCGCCGCTGCGCAAGGCGATGGAGCGGCAGCTCGCGAAGCTGGATCGTCGGTATCGCACGAGAATTCGGATTCAGGCCCGTCGCGGTGTGGTGCTCAGCGCGGGCGGGTTCATCGCGAATCGGGAGATGCTGCGGGAGTACGGGCCGCAATACCGCGGCGGACTCGCGCTCGGCACCACCGGTGATGACGGCAGCGGCATCCGGATGGCCGAACAGGTCGGTGCCGCGACGGATCGGATGGGCAATATCTCGGCGTGGCGATTCATCTTGCCGCCCAGTGCTTTTACCGGTTCGGTGCTGGTCGATGCGGAGGGTCGTCGGGTCATCGATGAGACCCGCTACGGTGCCGCGGTCGGCCACGCACTGATCACCGAACACGGCGGCAAGGGTTGGCTGCTCGCCGACGACGGACTCATGCGCACCGCGATCTCACAGATTCGGACGCAGTCGGCCTGGTTCCAGCGCGGACAATTCGAGGCCATGCGGCGGAATGCTGTGCGCGGCGAAACTTTGGATGCCGTTGCGGCGAAGGCCGGTATCAATGCCGACGGGTTGCGCGCCACCGTCGCCGAGCACAATGCCGCGATCGCGAACGGTTCGCCCGATCCGGTCGGCAAGCCCGCCGAATTCACCAAAACGGTGGGGGCCGGGCCGTTCTGGTTGTTGGATGTGGGAATCAAACCGAGCGTTGTCAATCCGTGCCCGATGCTCACCCTCGGCGGAGTCGTCGTCGACGAGGACACCGGAGCGGTGAAATCCACTGCTGGAACCGATATTTCCGGCCTTTACGCGGCCGGGCGGACGGCCGTCGGTATCTGCTCGGACTCCTATGTCAGTGGATTGTCCCTGGCCGACTGCATTTTCTCCGGTCGGCGTGCGGGCAGATTCGCGGCAGGCGCCGAAGTGCTTTCGCGGGCAGCGGTGCCCGAAGCGACAACAGTGGAAGGAAACTAGCGTGCTGTCCGACGCGGTACGAATCGAATTGGCCGATGAACTCGAGGCCGCCGAGCGCGATCGGGTCGGCATCGACCCGCTGATCGCCAGGCATCCGGATATCGATGTCGTCGACGCCTACGAGATCCAGCTGATCAATATCCGGCGCAAACTCGATAACGGCGCGAAGGTGGTCGGGCACAAGGTCGGACTGTCATCGCTGGCCATGCAGCAGATGATGGGTGTGGATGAACCCGATTACGGTCATCTGCTCGCGGATATGGAGGTCTTCGAGGATGTTCCGGTCGAGACCTCGCGCTATCTGATTCCGCGAGTCGAGGTCGAGGTCGGTTTTATCCTCGGCGCGGATCTGCCCGGCGAAGATTGCACCGAGGCCGATGTGCTCGCCGCGACGGTCGCCTATGCGCCGTCCATCGAGCTGATCGATTCGCGGATCAAGGATTGGAAGATCGGGCTGGCCGACACCATTTCCGATAACGCATCCTCGGCCGGTTTCGTGCTGGGTGCGGCGCGAGTCGCGCCGAAAGACCTGGATATCAGGGCCATTGACGCCGTGCTCACCCGAAATGGTGAGGTGGTCGCGCAGGGCCGCAGCGATGCGGTGCTCGGCGATCCGGTGATCGCGGTGGCCTGGTTGGCGCGCAAGGTCGCCAGTTTCGGGGTGCGGTTGCAGGCGGGCGACATTGTGCTGCCCGGTTCCTGCACCCGTGCCATCGATGCCCGCGCGGGTGATTCGTTCCACGCCGAGTTCGTCGGACTCGGTTCTGTCCGTTTGCAATTCAAATAGGAGGCTTGCCGTGTCCGAAACGGGGACCGTCACCGCCGCGATCGTCGGATCCGGCAATATCAGCACCGATCTGCTGTACAAACTGCTGCGCTCCACCACCGTGGAACCGAAGTGGATGATCGGAATCGACCCGGAGAGCGAGGGGTTGAAGCGCGCCCGCGGGCTCGGGCTGGAAACCTCGCACGAGGGCGTGGACTGGTTGCTCGCGCAGTCGGAACTGCCGGATCTGGTATTCGAGGCGACCTCGGCGTATGTGCATCGGGCGGCCGCGCCGAAGTACGCCGAGGCCGGAATTCGCGCAGTCGATCTCACACCCGCCGCGGTCGGGCCCGCCGTGGTGCCGCCGGTGAATCTGGTCGGGGCGAATCTCGATGCGCCGAACGTCAATATGATCACCTGCGGTGGTCAGGCCACCATTCCGATCGTCGCTGCGGTTTCGCGCGTGGTGCCGGTGGCCTACGCCGAAATCGTCGCGTCGGTATCGTCGGTGTCCGCCGGACCGGGCACCCGCGCCAATATCGATGAATTCACCAAGACCACCTCGCGTGGTGTGGAGACCATCGGTGGTGCGCAGCGCGGTAAGGCCATCATCATTCTGAACCCGGCCGAACCGCCGATGATCATGCGCGACACCATCTTCTGCGCCATTCCCGAGGATGCCGATACCGATGTGATCGCGGATTCCGTCCATCGGATGGTCGCCGATATCCAGAAGTACGTGCCCGGCTACCGGGTGCTGAACGACCCGCAATTCGACCCGCCGTCAGTGGTTTCCGGTGGAATGGCGAAGGTTTCGGTCTTCGTCGAGGTCGAGGGTGCGGGCGATTTCCTGCCGCCGTACGCGGGCAACCTCGACATCATGACCGCAGCCGCCACCCAGGTCGGCGAGGTCATGGCACAGCAGATTCTGTCGGCCCGGGTGTAAAGGAGCTCAACCATGGCATATTCCGCAGAACTCGACATCCGCGTCACCGATACGTCGCTGCGTGACGGTTCGCATCACAAGCGCCACCAGTTCACCGCCGACGATGTGCGCAATATCGTGACCGCGCTCGATGGCGCCGGTGTGCCGGTCATCGAGGTGACACACGGCGACGGCCTGGGCGGCTCGTCGTTCAACTACGGCTTCTCACACACTCCCGAGCAGGAACTGGTCAAGATTGCCGCGGAAACGGCGAAGCAAGCCAAGATCGCGGTGCTCATGCTGCCCGGCGTGGGCGTCAAGGAGGACATCAAGATCTCGCAGGACAACGGTGCGTCGATCTGCCGCATCGCCACGCACTGCACCGAGGCGGACGTATCGATCCAGCACTTCGGGCTCGCACGCGAGCTGGGTCTGGAAACCGTCGGCTTCCTGATGATGTCGCATACCCAGCCGCCGGAGGCGCTGGCCAAGCAGGCGCGCATCATGGCCGATGCCGGATGCCAGTGCGTCTACGTGGTGGACTCCGCGGGTGCGCTTGTGCTCGAACAGGTTTCGGACCGGGTGGCGGCGCTGGTCGCGGAACTCGGTGAGGACGCCCAGGTCGGCTTCCACGGGCACGAGAACCTGGATCTGGCGGTCGCCAACTCGATCTATGCGGTTCGTGCCGGTGCGAAGCAAATCGACGGCAGCGCAAGGCGATTCGGTGCAGGTGCCGGTAATACGCCGGTCGAGGCGTTCGTCGGTGTCTGCGACAAGCTCGGTGTCAAGACCGGTATCGATTTCTTCGCGATCGCCGATGCTGCCGAGGATGTGGTGCGGCCTGTCATGCCGCAGGAATGTCTGCTGGACCGCCAGTCTCTGATGATGGGCTATGCGGGTGTGTACTCCAGCTTCCTGAAGCATGCCGAGCGTCAGGCCGAGCGTTATGGGGTTTCGGCGGCTGAAATGCTGGTGCGTGCGGGCAAGCGCAAACTCGTTGGCGGCCAAGAGGATCAGCTGATCGATATCGCGCTCGAACTTCAGCGGGAGGCGTCTGTGTCCGCCTGATAGTTCTCCGCGAAGGCCGCGACCGGTTCGGTCGCGGCCTTTCGCGTTTACGGGCAGCGGCTCGACCCGTTCGATCTGGTCCGTCGCTGTGACGGCGCGATCGCACGTTGGGTGTATTCGGCAACAGGCTCTATCGGTTCTGCGAGGACCCACTGGATATGCGGCAGGTGAACATTCGAATTCGGGGGTCGCGGATGGGTAGGGGAATCGGCGATCATGAATCGTGATCTGTCCGCATTGCAATGCCAACCTGTTGCGCAAGGAGCGCGGCGGTCGGCGCTGTTCGACGTGTAAGCGGGCATTCGCGCTCGAACCGAAGGAAAGTCCGCTCGGGCTGCACGATATCCGGATCCGCAAGCTCGCCGAGCGGTTCGGTGACGGGCGCGGACTGCGGTACACGCTGGTGCAGCTCTGGTATGCGGCCGGACGCAAGAAGGTTCCGGATGTGGCGCGCGTGTTCGAGCGGGTGCGTATCGGAGTGGGGGTGGCCATCGTGGTGGTCGCCTTTTTCCTGATGGTGAGCGGCGCGGCACCGCCCGGGGTGGTAATTCCGCTCGGCGCGCTGATTTCGGCGCTGACCATCGTCGGAATCGGGGCGGCACGCCCGTGGTTCCTGCGCCGGGCCACAGTGCGAATGCCGGTGTCCTACGAGATCTTTCGTCGAGAGGTGGTCGGTCGGTGGCTGCCGATCTACGGTGGCCTGCCGCCCGGCTCGGTCGACGAGGGGCTGGCGCGGCCACCGGCCGTGGACCGGCCTCGATTCGCGGTGTTGTGCCCGGATCGCAGCGTGCTCGCCTGCCTTGCCGCCAACAACGTGGCGCAGACCTGGTCGATGGCGCTGACCGACCGCATCGATCAGCTGCCCCCGAATGTGCCGGTGATCGTGCTGCACGATGCCAGCCTGCCCGGCATTGCGCTGGCCGGGAAGGCGCGCGTCGCACTCGGTAGCCGGGCCGTGGTGGTCGGCCTGTCGCCGCGGGCGGTATCGGGCAATGCTTCGGCGCTGCGGTTGCGGGAGCCACAGCCGCAGGACACCGCATTTCTACAGGGGGAACCGTTGTCGGCGGCGGAGATCGAATGGCTCGCCGAGGGGTGGTGGTCGCCGATTGCCGCGATTCCACCCGCGAAGCTGCTCACCGTGTTGGAACGAGCGGTCGAGCGGATCGAGGATGCGGCCGATCCGGATCGCCGCCGCGCCCGCGAGGTAGGTTTCCTCACGTGGCCCACCCGGTGAGGCAGCACATGCTCGATCGGCTACTCCGCGTCGCGGCCGAACGCGCTGCCGCCCCGAGCGGCATCCGGTTCACCGAGCGTCAGCTCTACTACGAGGTCTGTCGCCTACTCACGCCGATGCATCGAGCGCCCGCTCGGTTCGCCTGCACAGTCCCCGCGCCACTCAGCTACACCACCTTCCGCGCCGCCCTCGACCACCAAGAGTTCCCGGGCCTACTGACCCCCACCCCACCCCGAACCACCCGCGCCGGACTCCACACCCCCGAACCCGACCTTTTCGACTACGGCCTGCCCCGCCTACTCGTCTGTGAGTCCGATGCAATCGCACAAATGCTGCGCGCCAACGGATTACCCATGGAATCCGCCTGCCCGGTCCGCAGCACGTCCGAACTCCCCCTCGACCCCGGCATCGCCCAAATGCTCGCCCGAGTGGACGGCACCATCTATCTCCTGCACGACGCGAGCCCGCACGGCCTCACCTTCCCAGTACGGCTAGCGGATCTGACCGAGATCCCGGATGGAGTGCGAGTCGTTCCCTTGGGTCTGCGCCCCCGTCAAGCGGGCACACTCCACCTGACCCACCTCCGTAGCTCGATACCGAGTGCGGTTGCGGCGCAGGTCGATCTGTGGGAGCGCGAAGAGTTTCACCGCTCAGAGTCGAGTGCTCAGACCGCGCATGAAGATTTCCTCGACCTCGAGTCGGGTGTCGAGACGGCGCAGGACGAATCGAGCGAACGCGAAGAATTGCACCACGACCCGGCATCGCGTGTTCGAGTAACGCACGTGGATCCGTACGAGGGCGATGAGCCGTTCCCGGTACCGCATGCTCTGGCCGCGCACACGGATTCGCGGGAGCCTGCAGATTTGCATGGCCTCGAGTCGAGTGTTGCGGCGGCACAGGTGGATCCGCGCGATGAGCCGCGCCCGAACCTGGTGCCGCATGCTCAGGCAGCGCGACTGGACTCATGGGAACGCGCATGGCTGAGCCGCGGCCGGTTCGTCGAGGTCGAAGCGGTGCGCCCGGCATCACTGCTGCGCACCGTGCACCGCCTTGTCCGCGAGGTGCGCCCACCCCGAACCGGCCTGCCCGAACTGCGTCGCGCCCGAACCACGGGCTTCATGACCTGGCCCGCCGCATGAGGTCCCGCAGCGCCATGCAGCAGCCGCGTGCAGTGGTGACCGAGGTCGATTGCTGGGAGCGCCTGGCTGCTGCATCGAACTGGATGGGATCGGCCCGGCTTGCTGCTAGGCATCAAGTACCGCCTTGTCCGCGAGGTGCGCCCACCCCGAACCGGCCTGCCCGAACTGCGCCGCGGCCGAACCACGGGGTTCATGAGCTGGCCCGCCGCATGAGGACGCTCAGCATTGTGGCGCAGCCGCGCGCAGTGCCGGTCGAACTCGGGGAGCTTCTGGTTGCCGTATGGTCGCGGGATCGAACTGGATGCCCTGCGGCCTGTTTCGTGTGGTGCGCGGTCTGGTTCGCGAGGCATGCGCCGCGAACGCTCGACCGCACTGCGCTGCGCCTGGAAGTCGATTTCTGGGAGCGCCTGGCTGCGGTGTGGTCGCGGCACCGAACTGGATGCGGTCGGCCCGGTCTCGCTGCTACGCACAATGCACTGCTTCGTCATAGAAGTTTGCCATTTCGAACCGGTCGGAGCGACCCGCTGCGCGCGGAAGGTGCGCCGTCCATCCGGCGTCGCTGCTGTGCGCCACCTGGTTCGCGAGGCGTGCGCCGCGAACACTTGGCCGAACTGTGCTGTGCCCGGGAAGCGGGCTTATCGACTTGGCCCGCTGCATGAAAGGGAATTGCTGTGCCGGAGCATCGGCAGATTACGTATACCGATGAGTTGCTTGCTGATGGGTCTGTGCATCGACGGTATGCCGATGGGCGTCAGGAGTGGCGGACGCGTGGTGCGCAGGGGGTGGTCTCCTGGCGCGATGATCGGGGGAACTCGGGGACCGATGAGGGGCTCGGGCCGAAGATCGTTAAGCGCGTGTACCACAACGGATCCGTGGTTTACGGCAGGGAGGCGGGGTTCGGGCGGACACTGTGGGGTGATGGGGTGTTGACCGTCAATCGGTCTTCGTTCGGTGGTCGGCTCGGCGGCATTCTCGCCGCCGTGGCGGGCGGTGCGCTGCTCGGCGCATTGATCATGCCGCCGAGTTCGCTGAGCGCCGAGGAAGAGGAGCAGCTGCGCCGAGAAGCGGCCGCGCAGTCGTCCGGTTCCAGCGACGGGGACAGCGATTACGGCGGTTGGGACGATGACGGTGGGGACGACGGCGGCGATTTCGGCTGAAGGTAACGATGTCTCGTTGGTGTGCATTCTCGACGCCGAACGATCCGGCCGGTCAGGTTCGGGTGGTCGGCGGCGATCCGGTGTCGGTGACCGGTCGTCATGCGCTGGGATTGCTCGATGGCCCGGGCATTGCCGCAGGTCCGTTCACTGTGGGTGAGCTGACGGCGGTCGGCGAGGTCACGCTGTTCAACGCGGCGCGGCTGCGCGCCCGACTCGGCGCCGACGTGCCGCCGGACTGCACAGCCGGTGAACTGCTGTTGCACTGCTATGCCCGGTTCGGACTCGACGGCATCGCCGCCGCCGACGGGATGTTCGCACTCGCCATCGCCGACGGCGACGATCTGGTACTGATCCGCGATCACGTCGGCACCCGCACGCTCTTCCATGCACGCGCAGGCAATGGCTGGGCGGCGTCCACATCGCTTCGCGCATTGCACCGATGGCCCACACTGCGGACGGGTCTACATCTGCCGGCGGTTCGTTCGTTCCTCACCTTCGCCTACCTACCGGGACGCGAGACCCTGTTGCGCGGCATCCACGAGGTCCTACCGGGACGCTGTGTTCGTTTGCGCGGCGACGGCTCGATGATCGAGGAAACCTACTGGGAGCCAGTCGAAGTCGACGACACCCGAGCCGCCGCCGACCACGCACTCGAACTCCGTGAACTGCTCGAGGACGCTGTCGCTCGAAGACTGCCTGCGGGCGACGAGGTCGCAGTGCTGCTCTCCGGCGGCATCGACAGCAGCCTGGTCACCGCACTGGCCGCCGAACTGCACGATCAGCGCGTGCGCTCGTATTCCATCAGCTTCGGTGGGACCACCCCGAACGAACTCGCATACTCTGGACTCGTTGCCGCACACTGCAATATCGAACACCGCGTGCTCACGGTGCCCGGCGAAACGATCGCGTCGCGACTGGCGGAGACTGTCTCGCTTCTCGATTGTCCGGTCGGCGACCCACTCACCGTGCCCAACCTGATGCTCGCGGAAGCCGTTGCCGCAGACGGCATCCGGGTTGCCCTCAACGGTGAGGGTGGCGATCCGGTCTTCGGCGGCCCGAAAAACCTGCCGATGCTCATCTTCGAATTATCCCGTGACGACCCATCTCCGGACGCCAGAGCACTGGCCTATCTGGACAGCTACCGCAAGTGCTACGGCGACCTGCCGGTACTACTGAGCCCCGACGTTCTGACAGCACTGGCCGGCGCCCCACCACTGACCGATCTGCTCTCGCCCTACCTACGCCAGGGCCGGATGACCAGCCTGCTGAACCAACTGCTGCACACCAACCTGCGCACCAAAGGCGCACATCACATTCTCACCAAGGTCGAACGACTCACCGCCGCAAGCGGTTTGGAGGGCCGCGCGCCGCTGTTCGACCGCGCCGTCATCGACTGTGCCTTTCGCGTACCAGGCCGGTTCAAGCTCGCCGGTACCAGTGAGAAGTGGATCCTCAAACAGGCAGTGCGCGATCTACTTCCGGCAACCATCGTGGACCGCCCGAAGAGCGGTATGCGAGTGCCGGTGCAGCAGTGGCTCTCCGGTCCACTGCGCGAACTCGGCCACGATCTGCTGCTCGGCTCGTCCGCCCGGGCGCGCGGCCTGTTCCGCGAGGACACCATCCGCTCATGGCTGCGGGGCGACGGTGCGCTGCTGCCGCGGCAGGGCGGGAAATTGTGGCTGGTGCTGTCGTTGGAACTGTGGTTGCGGTCCTTCGAAGTCGGGCCCTGAGTACGTTGGAATAGGAGCCGCATGTCCGATCCCCGAATCAAGCACCACGCGGACGATGAGAACGAGATCCACGACCTGGCGGAATTCGTCGACGCGGGACGCAATGTCGTCACGCCCGTCGCGCAGTTCCCGCCGGAGGTCGCCGCGGTGGTCGTGGCGGCCTTCGCCCAGATAGTCCGGAATGCGAAGGCCAGTCGCGGCGCGACCACACCCGATGCGGATGGCATCATCCGTTCCCAGACTTTCGAAGAGGGCGACGTCTACATGATCGAGTCGCCCTTCGACGGCTTCTTCGCCGACCGATACATCATGGATTTCTACAATGCCGAGGAGCGCGGCATTTGCTCGCGCATGCATCTGCACACCGGCCTGCGCTTCGTGCGCATGATGACCGGTCCGGACACCAATATTCGGGTGAGCAGCCTCTCGCCATTCCGGGTGACCGATGTCGAAGGCGTTACGCCCTTCGCGCCTGAGCAATTCGAGGACGACCTTCCCGACACACCACCGAGCCTGCATCGCACCAGATACAACTTGGTCGTCCCGCCGTGCTCCTTCGTCGATATGCAGATCCCTCGCGGCGTGAGCCATCAGTTCAACGCCATCGGCCCGCATGCCGTCATCGACTCGGTCCACCCCGAAGAGTCCATCGAAGTCTTCCGCGAACAGATGTCCGGCTTCAAGATGATGGCCCAAACCGTGTTCCTCGCAGAGGAATTGCCGGACAGCGCCTCCTGCACATCGCTCCCATAATGCACTCGGTGTCAGCTGCGATTCGATCAGCACCAGTCCGCTGGCCGCACACCACCATCAGCACCTCGTCCCGTCGTCGCATGCCTGGTGCGTCCCTCGCATATCCAGCTGCGCAGTGCCTGTTGCCGATTGTGGCGGATTTCGGCCTGACACAAGTCGTGCCGCTATTTCAACGGCCGCCCCGCAATCATGCTCAGCCGGAAGTGATTTGATCGCCCGAGTGTGGCGATGATGTGACGGAATGACGGCCCGGCGGCGCATTCGGCAACCGCCTCTGCAACCTGTGCGTGCTGGCCATGCGTGTGCGACAGCCGATTCAGGGTTCGAGGTGCCGATTTAATTCGGTTGCGATCGTGTGGGGGCGTGCCTACCTTGAGTACATCGCAGTTCAGGGGAAGGACCCGGTAATGACCACCAAGGCGAAATTCGAGGAGCGCACGCGCTCGTTCGATGCTGCCCTGGAAAGTGCTCTGTCCCAGAGTATTCGGTCCGATACAGCGTGCGGCCCATGACATGGATCTCTAGTGTCACAGGGTCGCACCGGGCGAATGCCGGGGAGCGGCCCTTCTTCATTTCCGGCGCAGTTGCTCTGCTGGAATGGGCAACCTGACTTTCATTCAGGGACCACGTCGGTTCGATTCCGATCTGCGTCACACCCGTTTAGCTCAATGGTTGAGAGCGCCTTTCTGATACGGAGGAGATGGGAGTTCAATTCTCTCAACGGGTATCCCTGGCCTCGTGCTCTGTTGGTTGAGCACTCTGATTGTCGATCAGAACGACGCGGGTTCGATTCCCGTCGAGGTCGCGATGCGCCCGTAGCTCAGCTGGTAGAGCTGCGGACTTTTAATCCGAAGGTCGTAGGTTCGATCCCTACCGGGCGCACGACCGGGAAAGTCAACCAGACGGGCGTCTGGGATCGCTTGCTAAGCGAATCGAGGCCCAACGGCCTTGGGGATCGTGCCCTCGTCTTTCCGCCACCCTCACCTCGGAAAGTCATGCGGACCGGCGTCCGTCACCGTCTTGAAAACGGCTGGTCCCATGCGAATGGGATGGGGATCGACACCTCGGCTTTCCATCACCTGTTCGGCGCGCGCATACCGTCCAGCGTGACATCCAACATGTGATCGGCGGCCTCGGGCACCGTTTCGCAGGCGACCCCGATCCCGTGGCCGAATCTGAGCAGATCGCGCGGCTCGATATCGCGACGGATATCGCCCGAATCCTGTGCCGCCTGCAGCAGCGCGGCCGCCGCATCGGTGATCATCGATCGACATAGGGTGAAGGTTGGTGAACCCTTGTCCATACCGGCCTTCATGGTGGTCGCCAGGCTGCGGTTGGCCATCACCCAGTACACCTGTTCGCGCAGCCACGTTTCGAAAGCCGCGGCGGCAGAATGGGTTTCGAGCAGATCGTGGGCACGGGCGCTCAATTGCTCGATGCTGGAACGGTATACGGCTTCGATCAGCACCTCGCGGCTCGGAAAGTGCCGGTAGAGCGTGCCGATACCGACACCGGCGCGGCGGGCGATCTCTTCCAGCGGGGTGTCCGGGCCTTGTTCGGCGAATGCCTGCTGAGCGGATGTCACGATCCGCTCATAGTTGCGCCGTGCGTCCGCGCGCATCGGCCGTCCTGTCGACGGTGCTGCCATATTCCCTCCACTGGAAAACGGAAGGACCCTCCAGATAGGCTTGCGTAAGTGGAGGAACCCTCCATATGATAGCTCTATCGGAAGCGGAGGCTCCCTCCGTTTGAGTCCCATTCGATGGAGCGTTCTTTGTCCACCACCATGTCCGCGGACACCCGTGTGCCCGCAATCTCCAGCGCCGGTCGGCTGCGACCCGGCATTGTGCTGGTCACGCTGCTGACCTGCCAATTGATGATCATCCTCGACATCACGGTGATGAATGTGGCGCTGCCGCGCATCCGCACCGACCTGCACTTCAGCGCGACCAACCTGTCCTGGGTGATGAACGCCTACACCCTGGTCTTCGGCGGTCTGCTGCTGCTCGGCGGCCGCGCGGGCGATCTGTTCGGCCGCCGCAACCTGTTCATCGCCGGCACTGCCCTGTTCACGCTGGCCTCGCTGGCTGGCGGGCTGGCACCGTCGGCCACCTGGCTGCTCATCGCCCGTGTTGTGCAGGGCATCGGCGGGGCGATGGCCGGTCCAAGCACCCTCGCGCTGCTGACCACCACATTCAGTGAACCCAAGGCCCGGATGCGCGTGCTCGCGCTGTTCTCCGGCATGTCCAGTGCGGGTTTCGCGATCGGTCTCATCGTCGGCGGCCTGCTGACGGAATGGCTGAGCTGGCGCTCGGCGCTGTTCATCAATGTGCCTTTCGGCCTGGCTGTCGTAGTGTTCGCCCTGCGCTACTTGCCGGACGCTGGGTCGGATTTGCGGCGTTCGCGGGTCTCTCCGTGGTTACGCTCCGCTGCCGCCTCCGCGCCCGACGCTCGCGCCGCCGGGGGGCAACCCGCCCGCCTCGACCTGCCCGGCGCGGTCACCTCGACGGGCGGTGTGGCCGCGTTGGTCTACGGCTTCATCAGCGCCGCATCACACGGCTGGAGCGATGCGGGCACCGATATCTGGCTGGCTGTCGGCGCGGCACTGATCGCCGCGTTTCTGACCATCGAGGCGCGCACGGCCCAGCCCCTGCTGCCGCTGCGGCTGTTCGTCGATCGCAATCGCGCCGCGGCCTACGCCAATATGTTCCTCGGTCCGATGGCCGGTATGTCGATGTTCTTCTTCCTCACCCAGTATCTCCAGGAAGTGCGCGGATTGAGTGCGCTGGCAACAGGTTTCGCATTTATGCCGACCGCGCTGATGATGTTCACAATGATCCGGCTGATCCCCTGGCTGCTGCCGCGCTTCGGTCCGAAACCGGTGACGGTAATCGGCACGCTGCTGATGGCGGCCGGATTGGTCCTGCTGACCCGGCTGACGGTCGACACCGCATACTTCCCGATGCTGTTCATCGCAATGATTCTGATAGGAAGCGGTATCGGCCTCGCCTTTTCGCCGCTCAATGTGATCATCATGTCGAGCGTTGCACCGACCGAGGCCGGTGCCGCGGGCGGCGCGCTGCAGACGCTGCAGCAGACCGGTGCCTCCCTCGGCCTCGCCATTCTGGTCACCATCTTCGGCACCGCCGCCCGTGATGCCGGAGGTTCGGCACACCACGCACTGGTCAGCGGCATTACCACCGCCTTCGCCGGTGCCGTGGTCATCGCCGCCCTCACCTTCGTGGTCGCTCTAACCTTCCGTAGCACTCGCGCCGCGGAATGAAATATGGCCCCACCCGGTCGATTCCGGGCGGGGCCATATTTTCTACAACCAGGTGTCCAGCGTAGTCGTGGTGAGGAAATGCTCCAGGTCGTGCCGCCAGGGAGCCGGGACGGTCTTATCCGGTTCGATGGCGGTGTACTGGCCGCGATAGAACAACAGCGGCCTGCCGGAGGTGGTCGACTCCGACAGGGCCAGCACTCGGCCGATCACGATGTAGTGATCGCCGCCGTCGACGACGCTGTCCACCTTGCACTGGATGGTGGCCAAGGCGTCGTCCAGGAGCGGGAGCTCCAGGTCCGAAGTGTGCCAGTTGGTTTCGGCGAACTTATCGGGTTCGCGGGAACCGAAGCGGGCACACAGTTGCTGCTGTTCCTCGGCAAGGACGTTCACACAGAAGCCGCCGGATTGTTCGATGGCCGCCCAGGACCGGGAGGTCTTGGTCGGGCAGAACAGCACCAGGGGCGGGTCCAGGGACAGGGCGGCGAAGGATTGGCAGGCGAACCCGATCGGGGCGCTGTCGGTATCGAAGGTGGTTATCACCGTGATGCCGGTGCAGAACTGCCCCAATACATTTCGGAACTGCCGCCCGTCGATCGCGGGATATTCGTCGGTCGTCATCGTCGCTGCCGCTCGCTCACGGCTGCCGCTGTCCAACCGTGAAGTCGTGACCCCACAGGCTGACCGCGGTGGATTCCCGTGCGATCCAGTCGGCGTCGTCGACTTCCAAACCTTCACAACCGAATTCGACGTCGAATCCGCCCGGTGTCTTCATATAGAAGGACAGCATCTTGTCGTTGACGTGCCGACCCAGCGTCGCCGACATCTTCACCTTCTTGCGCAGTGCGCGATCCAGGCAGAGCCCGACGTCGTCGGAGCCCTCCACCTCGAGCATCAGGTGCACGATGCCGCTCGGGGTGGGCATGGGCAGGAAGGCCAGTGAATGGTGGCGCGGGTTGCAGCCGAAGAAGCGTAACCAGGCCGGTTCACCGTCGGCGGGCCGCCCGACCATCTGCGGTGGCAGCCGCATCGAATCGCGCAGCCGGAAGCCGAGCACATCGCGGTAGAAGGTCAGCGCCGCCGCATCGTCGGAGGTACTGAGCACCACATGCCCGAGTCCCTGTTCGCCCGTGACGAATCGGTGTCCGTATGGGCTGACCACGCGCCGATGTTCCAGTGCCGCACCGTGAAACGCCTCGAGGGTATTGCCCGAGGGATCCTCGAACGAGATCAACTCGTAGACCCGGCGATCGGCCTTCTCCTGTGCGGTGCCCTCCTTGAACGGCACTCCGGCGGCGTCCAGTCGGTCCCGAATATCTTGCAGCTCAGCGGCATTGGCCGTCTCCCAGCCGGAGACCTGTAGCTGATCCTTCTCGCCCGGCGAGATGACGAGCCGAGCCGGGAAGTCGTCCATGCGCAGATACAGGGCCTCGGGGTTGCTGCCCTTGCCCTCGATCATGCCGAGCACCTTGAGCCCGTATTCACGCCAGGCGGCCATATCGGTGGCCTCGATGCGCAGATACGCCAGTGATCGAATGCCCATCACTTCTCCTTCACACCGGCAAGGAAATCCGTTGCCAGCCGGTTGAATTCGTCGAATTTCTCCAGCTGGGCCCAGTGCCCGCAACCGCCGAAGACGTGCAGCTGCACCCGTGGAATCATCTTCGTCGCGACCAGTGCGCCGTCGAGTGGATTCACCCGATCTTCCCGGCCCCAGATGAGCAGCACCGGCTGGCGCAGCTTATAGGCGTCGCGCCAGATCATGCCCTGCTCGAAATCGGCTCCGGCGAAGGACTTTCCCATCGCCCTGGTCGCGGCCAGCGCCTCGGGCGTGCTCGCCGAGGCGAAGCGCTCATCGATCAGTTCGTCGGTGATCAGCGACTGATCGAAGACCATGATCCGCAAGAATGCCTCCAGGTTCGCCCTGGTCGGCTCATAATTGAACTTCGCGAGGTTCTTCACACCCTCGGTCGGATCCGGTGCGAACAGGTTGACACTCAACCCACCCGGACCCATCAGTACCAGCTTGCCTGCCCGACCCGGATAGTCCAGCGCGAAGCGCACCGCGGTACCGCCGCCGAGCGAATTGCCCAGCAGGTGCACGCGTCCGGTGATCTCCAGCGCATCCAGCAGATCCTTCAGCGCGGAGGCGCTGTGCACGAAATACTGCGGATGCTCGGTGGGCTTATCCGAGAGCCCGAAGCCCGGCTGATCCACGGCGAGCACATGGAACTCGCGTGCCAGCACCGGGATATTGCGGGCGAAGTTGGACCACGAGGAGGCGCCGGGCCCGCCGCCGTGCAGCAGCACGATCGTCGGGCCGTTGCCCACTCCAGCCTCGTGATAGTGCAGGCGCAGATCGGGCCGCACCTGCGCGTATCGCGAGGTCGATTCGTAGGTGAGTTCGGTCGTCGCAGTCACAGCTGCGCCTCGCCGGCGCTCGGTTCCGCTGCGACTGCTAGTGCTGTGTTCATGGTGCCCTCGCTGCGCTCGGCCACGACTAGACCATGCCGTCGGTAACCGGAAGCCCGAATTCGTGCGTGCCGTACATGACATAGGCGCGCTCGGGATCGTTGGCCGCGTGTACCCGCCCGGCGTGCGCGTCACGCCAGAAGCGTTGCAGCGGAGTGCCGTTCGCGAGTGCGGTGGCGCCGGAGGCCTCGAAGAGCTTATCGATCGAAGCGATCGCCCGGCCGGTCGCGCGCACCTGGTCCCGGCGGGCCCGCACACGCAGATCGAATGGAATCTCCTTGCCCGCCGCCAGCAGTGCGTATTCGTCGGCGACATTGCCCGACAGCTGACGCCAAGCCGCATCGATATCGCTGGATGCCTCGGCGACGCGCACCTTGGTGAACGGATCGTCCTTGGCCTTCTCGCCGGCGTAGGCCGCGCGCACCCGCTTACCCTGATGCTCGACATGAGCGGCGTACGCGCCGTAGGCCATGCCGACGATCGGTGTGGAGATTGTCGTGGGATGGATTGTGCCCCACGGCATCTTGTACACCGGGTCGGTGTTCTGTTCCAGGCCGGGGGATTTCAGCTCGCTCATCGCCCGGAAACTCAGGAACCGATGCTTCGGCACGAAAACATCCTCCACCACAACGGTATTGGATCCGGTGCCGCGCAGGCCGACCACATTCCACACATCATCGATGCGGTAGTCGGTGCGCGGGATCAGGAAGCTGCCGAAGTCGACCGGCTTACCGTCCTTGATCACCGGACCGCCGAGCACCGCCCAGGTAGCGTGATCCGAGCCCGAGGACCAGGCCCACGCGCCCTTGACGAGATAGCCGCCGTCGACGACCGTGCCCGCGCCCATCGGAGCGTACGACGAGGAGATCCGGACCTCGTTGTCCTCGCCCCACACATCCTCCTGCGCCTGCTGGTCGAACAATGCGAGGTGCCAGTTGTGCACGCCGACGATGCCCGCCACCCAGCCGGTGGAGCCGCACGCGCTGGCGAGCTTGCGAACCGTGTCGTAGAACACGACTGGGTCGGCCGCGTGGCCACCCCACTGCTTGGGCTGCAGCAGGCGGAAGAAGCCGGTCTCCTGCAGTGCCTTCATCGATTCGTCGGGGATGCGCCGCAGGTCCTCGGCCTCCTGCGCGCGCTCGCGCAGCGTCGGCAACAGTGCTTCGACCCGTTCGGTCACTTCTTGCGTCATCGCGGGACCTGCTCCTGCCTGGTCGGATTGGTAACCGGTACTCATTTGCCTCTGAGACTAGAACAGGTTCTTATTTCTGTCGAGAACGGGTGACCATAAGGGGCATTCGTCACCGATTCGCAGGTGGTCGACGGAATCGCTGGCGTGGAACGCGACATTTTTGTAACGTGTTCTAGTACAGAAGGAGGAGGAATCGCGATGGCAGTTACCCCACAGGGGAGCGGTGCGAAGGGAAGGGGGATGGCAGGAGGCGCAGCCGACGGGGTGGGTAAGCACCGCGAGCTCGATGTCGGCTCCGCGCCCACCCGATATGCGCGGGGATGGCATTGCCTCGGATTGGCGAAGTCGTTCCGCGACGGCAAGCCGCATGCGGTCGAGGTGTTCGGAACCAAGCTCGTCGTCTGGGTCGACAGCAATGACGAACTCCGGGTGCTGGACGCCTACTGCAGGCATATGGGTGGCGACCTGACCATGGGTGAGGTCAAGGACGGCGATATCGCCTGCCCGTTCCACGACTGGCGCTGGTCCGGTACCAGTGGCAAATGCACCGCGATTCCCTATGCGCGGCGCGTGCCGCCGCTGGCACGGACCCGCAAATGGACCACGCTCGAGCGCAACGGCCAGTTGTTCGTCTGGCACGACGTCGAGGGCAGCCAGCCGCCGCCGGAGGTGACCATTCCGCACATCGTCGGCCCGTACACCGACGCGGACGGCAACCCGAGCGAACAGCTCGACAGCGGGTGGACCGAATGGACCTGGAACTCCCTGCTGATCGAGGGCGCGAACTGCCGCGAGATCATCGACAACGTGGTGGATATGGCTCACTTCTTCTATATCCACTTCGCCTTCCCGACGTACTTCAAGAATGTCTTCGAGGGGCATATCGCCACCCAGTTCCTGGAGACCAAGGGTCGTCCCGATATCGGCATGGCCTCCAAGTACGGCGGCGACACCCTGCTGAAGTCGGAGGCGTCGTATTTCGGGCCCTCTTACATGATCAACCCGCTGGTCAATATCTACAGCGGATACGAGGTGAAGAGCGTCCTGATCAACTGCCACTACCCGGTGACGCAGGATTCGTTCGTGCTGCAGTGGGGTGTCTCGCTGGAGAAGCCGAAGGGCGTCGACGGTGAGGTGGCCGATAAGTTGGCCGCGAAGATGACCGAAGGCATCAGCGTCGGATTCCTGCAGGATGTCGAGATCTGGAAGCACAAGTCCAAGGTCGACAATCCGCTGCTGTGCGAGGAGGACGGTCCGGTCTACCAGCTGCGTCGCTGGTACGACCAGTTCTATGTGGATCTGGCCGATGTGACCGACAAGATGACCCAGCGCTTCGAATTCGAGGTGGATACCACCAAGGCGAATGAGGCGTGGGAGGCGGAGGTCGCCGAGAATCTGCGGCGCAAGCGGGAAACGGAAGCGGAAGCAGGAGTCTGATGGCGCCAACCTGGGCGAAAGCACCCGACTTCGCCGACCAACCGGCGCGGCGGGCCGAAGTGCAGGCCCAGACCGTCGTCGACAAACAGCGCTATCTGGAGGAGGGACTGACACCGCTGCGGTGTCAGTCCTGCCAGAGCGAGGTGCTGGTGCGCAAGAGTTCCTCGCACCAGACCTCGGTGCAGTGGACCGAGAATCCGGCCGCGCGCTGCCCGGTTTTCGCCCGACTGAGCGCGGAGGGTCACGGGCCGGGGCGTCCGGAAACCTGTGCGCAACTGGAGAAGACGATCAAATGGGCCGTCGACGAGGGTGTGTTGGAAGTCCGCGAGTAGCCGGGTGTGCCGCTCGCCGAATCAGTCGAGTCGGAAATCCGCGAAGTCGAATCCCGGCGCGACTATGCAGCTGACCAGCACGTACTCATTACCTGCCGGCCGCGCGGCCTGACTGACCCCGCCCGGCACCACGGCCTGCAATACCTGCCCGTGCTCGACATCGGGCCCGAGGACAAGCTCCTCGCCCCCGATGTCGAGCACCAGCGGCCCACCCCGATGCCACAACCACAGCTCATCCGAGCGCACCGTATGCGGTGCTGACCGCTCACCGGGCATCAGCAAAAAGTAGATCCCGGTCGCACTCGCCCGCTGCCCCG
Organism: Nocardia sp. NPDC050412; assembly: GCF_044458825.1. Lineage (NCBI taxonomy): Bacteria > Bacillati > Actinomycetota > Actinomycetes > Mycobacteriales > Nocardiaceae > Nocardia > Nocardia sp. NPDC050412. Next base: position 36,392 of record NZ_JBITIJ010000008.1, on the reverse strand, counting down.
GATACCCCTGCGGCGTGAATTCCACCGCACTACGCCAGGTTTGCCGATACCATCCACCCTCCGGATGCGGTTCCAGATCGAGTGCGACGGCAAGCGGCGGTCGTTTATCGGTCATTCCCCGACTATGCCCGATCGGCCTACTCCCGGGACCCGGTCACTAGATGCGGCGAGGGCGCGATAATCGATGGTTTCGTCGATCGGGACGGCATTCGTATGTGCTCGACGGTCTACTGCCTGGTCGGCAGCAGACCGCACGGAGTAGCAGAACTCCAAACTCGACGCAGACAGCCGGTCGCTGGGTCAGAAGAGGGTGGGTTCGCCGAAGCCGGGGGTGCGTTCGATTTCCAGGAGGCGTTGTTTGGTCGTGATGCCGCCAGGGGCGGAGAAGCCGGTGAGGGTGTGGTCGGCGGCCAAGACTCGGTGGCAGGGGATGATCAGGGGGATCGGGTTGCGCCCGAGGGCCTGTCCGACGGCTTGGGCCGCACCCGGTGCGCCGATGCGGTCGGCGACCTGGCCGTAGCTGAGGGTGTGGCCCGGATCGATGGCGCGGGTCACTTCGTAGACGGCACGGTGGAATTCCGGAATTCCATTGGTGCTCACCGGAATCCAGCGCAGATTGTCGAGTTCGCCAGCGAGGTGGGCCTGGATGCGGACGATGGCATCGGCTATCGGGCCGGTTGGTTCGACCTCCGGAATTTCCTCGGAGTCCGGAATTCGGCTGCTGCGACGCATGATCCGGGTCCGCGTCGTGGCAGGGCTCGCCTCCGGCAGTCCGAATCGGAATACGGAGTCCTCGGTCCAGGCGATCGCGCAGGTGCCGATCGCGGTTTCGAACAGCGCCGACCCGGTGACCGGGCGAGCGGAAGCACTCATACGGTCAGTGTGCACTTCGGGTCCGACATCCTCGAGCAGTCAAGTCCAGTTCTCAAAAACTGGCCTGGACGCCACCGATGGTCGGCTTCACTGCTCCGCAACTCGCGTTCGAGATCCGGCGCTGCGGATGCGCGAGGGCCGAAGCATCCGGATCCGGCACATCATTGCGTCCGTAGATCGCCGCGAGATCCGCGTATTGGCGCTGGTTTTCGTAGTAAGACGGCGACCGGTCGGTCAGTGGTCCCGGCGCGTGGAACCGTTCGAGGCGGAAGGCCTCGCTCGGGCGTCGCGGTGCGAACCGATGGATGAGATAGCCGAAGGCGGCGACGACGAGCAGGGCGGCGAGGGCGGTCATAGAAGTCAGCGTGCGCGCACTGGCCTTGCCATTAAATATCCACTTGGCTAATACTGGACTTTATGTCGACGAGAGTTATCGGTGCCGCCAGCATTGCCCGCGATCTGGGCAGTTGGCGCAGTGCGGATGAGAACGGCGAACCGGGGGAGCGCCGGTCGACGCGTCCGGCCTATCTGGCTCTCGCCGAAGGTATCCGCCTGCTCATCCACGACGGCCGCGCACCGCTCGGCGTCGCATTGCCCAGCGAGCGCGACCTCGCCGCGACCCTCGGCGTCAGTCGCACGACCATTACCTCCACCTACAGCCTGCTGCGCGAACATGGCTATCTGATCAGCCGCCAGGGCTCACGCAGCACCGTCGCCCTCCCACGCGACGTGCAGCACGACGGCACCAAACCGGCCCGCAGCATTCTCGCGATGATGGCGCAACCGGAACTGCCGACCATCGATATGACCTATGCCGCCATGGCTGCGCCGCTCGAGATGCAAGAGGCGTACTCCGTTGCACTGCAAGGCCTTCCGGCCTACCTCGGCACGCACGGCATGGATCCGGTCGGTGTGCTCGCGCTGCGCGAGGCACTGGCCCGCCGCTACACCGAGCGCGGCCTGCCCACCGAACCCGACCAGATCCTGGTCACCCTGGGTGCCCAGCACGGCCTGCGCCTGCTGCTCAATGTGCTCACCGCGCCCGCGGCCCGCGTGCTCATCGACCACCCGACCTACCCGAATGCCATCGAGGCGATCCGCGATGTCGGCGCCCGCCCGGTGCCGGTGCCGCTGCGTCCCGAAACCCCGGAGTCCGGCTGGGATCTCGACGGAATCCGCAGTGCCGCACGGCAAACCGCGGCCACCCTGGCCTACCTGGTGCCGGACTTCAACAACCCGACCGGCCTGCTGCTCGACGCCGACGGCCGCTCCGAACTGACCGCCATCGCCCGCGAAACCCGGATGACCGTGGTGATCGACGAGTCGATGGTGGACCTGAGTCTGACTGACCGGACCGCGCCCCCGCCGGTCGCGGCCTTTGCCAAGGGCAGCGAGATCATCACCATCGGCTCGGCCTCGAAATCCTTCTGGGGTGGTCTGCGCGTCGGCTGGATACGCACAAACCAAACACTGATCACGAAGCTGCTCGGCATCCGCTCCACCGTTGACCTCGGCACGCCCGTCATGGATCAGTTGGCCACCATCCACCTGCTGGAGAATGCCGGCACCATCCTCACTCGCCGTCGCGACCAACTGCGCGCCCAGCGTGCGGCCCTGCTCGCCACGCTCGGCGAAGAGCTCCCGGACTGGCGCACGATTGTCGGCGACGGCGGCATGTCGGTCTGGGCGCAGCTACCGGCTCCGGTCTCGACGGCACTGGCCGCAACCGCCCCCAACCACGGTGTATTGCTCGCCGCCGGACCGAGATTCGGTGTCCAGGGTGCCTTCGAACGCTTCATCCGACTGCCCTTCACCCACCCCGAGCCGGAACTGCGCCTGGCGGTGAAGTCCATCGCCGCCGCCTACGAAGCCCTCACTCCCCGCGCCGCCGACCCCCTCCAGCCCCTCACCTGTTACTGATAACCGCTCGCATAGCGAATGGCTATCTCGCGCAAGGTATACGGTAGGCGAGGTAGTGACCGGGAGCCGAGCGGTGATGTGGGGCATGATCGACGGTATGGGACCTGATGCGGGACCGAGTGTTCCTGAGAATGTTGATGACTTCCGTGTGCTTGCGCGTGCACGGTTGGGCGAGTTCCCGCATACCGAGGTAGCCGATGCGCCGGGTATTCGTCGGGCGGCGGTGTTGTTGTGCGTGGTGGCCGTGGACGGTCCGACGTCGGTGCTGGTCATCAAACGCGCGTATCGCGGGCGCAATGCCGGGCAATGGGCGCTCCCGGGTGGTCGGGTCGACGACGGGGAAACCGTTGAGCAGGCGGCGCTACGCGAGTTGCACGAGGAACTCGGACTGTCCGCAAGCTCGGCCGATCTACTCGGCAGGCTCGACGACTTCCCCGCAGCATCGGGCTTCGTCATCACTCCGATCGTGGCGGCTCTCACCGACGCATCCGGACTGCGGCCCAGTCCGGACGAGGTCCACTCGGTTCATCAAGTGCATCTCGCCCGGCTCGCCGCCGACGATGTCCCACATTGGGTCCATCCCAAAGATGCTGTGCGACAAAAGGATCTGCGCGTCGATGCTCCTTCGGTCGCCTACGACGGCCCTGGTCTGCTACAGATGCGCCTCGCCGAAAACATGACCATCCACGCACCGACCGGTGCGATGCTCTGGCAGTTCCGCGAAGTCGTACTACTCGGCCGGGCTGCCGACGCCGCCCGCATCGCACACTTCGCCCAGCCCGAGTGGACCCGCAACTAGCGTAGACGCTCCGCCCCTCCTGCCCCGGGCGTGCACGTATCTCGCGGTGCGCACGAATTCCCGTGGCGCGCACGAATTCCCGTGGCGCGCACGAATTCGCTGGCGAAAATATGCGCGGCGCGTGAATCAGTGCGCGGGAGCAGTTGGAGTGCGCCGCGGAGGGCGCTGGCGACGAGGTGTCAGTCCGCCCAGATGGATTCGATCGGCGTCGCCTCGCTTGGCGGCGGGGTGGGCGTACTTGCGGGGGTGCGGGAGAAGCGGGGAGCCGGCGCATGCTGGACGACACCGTCGATCTCGATCAACCCGGTGCGCGCGACAATGTGCGGATTCTGTTCTGCCTCAGTGAAGGTCAACACCGGTGTCGTGCACGCATCGGTGCCGTCGAAGATCGCGGCCCACTCGTCCCGGGTCTTGGTCTTGAACTTCTCCGTGAACAGCTTCTTCAGCTGATCCTGACCATTCGGATCGAGCTGCGCCGGAAGACCTTCGGGATCGATTTCCAAGCCCTGCAACAGTTCCGCGTAGAACTGTGGCTCGATCGCCCCGACCGCCATGTACTTTTCGTCCGAGGTTTCGTAGGTGTCGTAGAACGACATCCCGGTATCGAGCAGGTTGGTGCCGCGCTCATCCGACCACAGGCCCACACCGCGCATACCCCAGATCATGTGCGAAAGGGCAAGTGCCCCATCGATCATCGCCGAATCGATGACCTGCCCCTTACCGGAACTCTGTCGCTCGATCAGGGCCGCGAGAATGCCGAATACCAGGAACATCGAGCCGCCACCGAAGTCGCCGACCATATTCAGCGGCGGCACCGGACGCTCGCCCTTGCGGCCGATGGCGTGCAGCACACCGGTCAGCGAAATGTAGTTGATGTCGTGTCCGGCGCGATCGGCCAGCGGGCCGTGCTGACCCCAGCCGGTCATCCGGCCGTAGACCAACCGCGGGTTGCGCGCGAGCACGGCATCCGGGCCGAGGCCCATGCGCTCGGTGACGCCGGGTCGGAAGCCCTCGAGCAGCACGTCGGCCTTCTCGGTGAGTGTGAGCACCTTCTCGATATCCGCCGGATCCTTCAGGTTCGCCTCGACGATGGTGCGCCCGCGCCACTGCGGGCGCTCCATGAAGCCGGGCAGCATATTGGGGCGCTGGACCCGCACCACATCGGCGCCGAGGTCGGCCAGCAGCAGCGCCGCATGCGGACCGGGGCCGATACCGGCCAGCTCGATGACCCTGATGCCCGCGAGCGGGCCCTGCTTGGCGGTGGTTGGTGTGCTCACGCCCTACCTCGGTTCGTCGTTGATCCAGCGCTCCCCGGGAGCGACCCGAGGCTGTATTGACAGTATGACAATAACGCCGAAGCTATACCCGAGACGGGTTCGCGAGCCCCAAGGTGGAGTTGAGTCGATAAGCCCCACCGCGGCCGTGGAATACCGCCATCAGCAGTGCGCCGACCAAGGTGGCGCCGATGCCCGCGTAAGCATGTGCGGGCAGGTCGGCCCAGTATCCGATCACGGCCGCGAGCGCGAGTCCGAACGTGCCCGCCACCGCATTGCGCAGTGGATCGTTACCCCACACATTCGGAAATTGTTCGCCGATCATGCCTTTGACGAAATGCGGTACCGCATTCGCGCCGAACAGTCCGGCGAGTGCGGACAACAGAATTGTGTGCCACATGATGATCCTCTTTCGGTCAACGGTTGTAGGCCGAAAGCTAGCATGGCAGTTGGCTTGGGTCAACGTCCGTAGACTGAGCCCATGAACTCTCGCCCTCGCAGCCGCGCCGAGCAACGGCAGAGCACACAATCCCGGATCCTTGATGCGGCCAAGCGGCTGTTCGCGGAGGTCGGCTACGACCGGGCCACCATCCGTGCCATCGCCGCCGAGGCGCAGGCCGATCCCGGACTGGTGATGCGCTATTTCGGGTCGAAAGACAATCTCTTCGCCCAGGCCTCCGGTTTCGAACAGGAAGACCTGGTCACCGGCACGCCCGAAGAGGCGGCCGAGCAACTGCTAGCAGCGCTCGAAAACAAACTCGCCCAGCACCCCACCGACGCACTCGCCGCGATCCGTTCCATGTTCACCCACCCCGACGCCGCCGCCGAAGTACAGCTCGCCATGGTGTCCCGGCAGCGGCAAGCCGCCCAGCACCTCGCCGACGACGACGCGGACCTGCGTGCCGGGCTGATCGGCGCGATCACCATCGGCACCGTCATCGGTCGACACCTACTCCAGCTGGACGGACTACGCGACGCTCCGCCCGAGCGCATCACCGCCCTGCTCCGCGAAGCCTTCCACGACATCGCCTGCGGCCCAACGGCAGCAACTCCCGAGCCGTGATCGAAACAACACTTGAACCCGACGTAACGTCAGGTTTTAGCGTGGGTGGTGCACGTCGACAGGAGGGCGCGTTGACCGAGCGGGTATGGCGGGTCGGAGAGTTGGCCCGGGAGACCGGCGTGACGGTGCGGACGCTGCACCATTACGACCGGCTCGCGCTATTGGTGCCGTCGTCGCGAACATCGGGCGGGCACCGGTGCTATACCCGGGACGATGTCCGGCGGCTGCATCGCATTGTGGCGTTGCGGGGCTTCGGGTTTCGGCTCGAGGACATCGCGGCCGTCCTCCGCGCAGAACCCGATCAGGACCCACGCGAGCGGGTAAGGCAGGAGTTGGCGTTGGTCGAGGACCGCATCACCCGGGCCACCGGACTGCGGGACCGCCTGCTCGATGTGCCCGACGGCCTCGACCACGCGGTCGAGCCATCGACGTCGCAATTCCTGCGATTGATCGAGGAGACCATCACGATGAACCAACCACTGACCCCGGAAGAGTTCGCCCGGCTGACGCGGCAGCGCGAAGAATATGCGCGGCAGTTGAGTTCGGAAGAGCTTGCGGCTTTGACGAAACGGCGGGAGGCGGCCTTCGCGGCGATGAGCCCGGCCGAACGCGAGCGATTGCAAGCCGCACGCGCACAGATGATTCCGCCGGGCACCGAGATCACCGGCCGAGCGATGCCTTCGAGCATCCCGGACGCGTGATTGCCGTCTTGGTCGTGGTCGCCGATGCCGCCGTGCCGAACTTGGTCCGGCGAGGTCGGTGACATGAGCTCTAGCTCAGGGCGTAATCCAAATCGCTCAGCAAATCCTCGACATCCTCGAGCCCCACCGAGATGCGGACGACGCCATCGGAGAGGCCGATGGTGGCGCGGCCTTCAGGGCCCATGGCGCGGTGGGTTGTGGTGGCGGGATGGGTGATGAGGGTTTTGGAGTCGCCGAGGTTATTGGAGATATCGACGATGCGCAGGCGGTTGAGCACCTCGAAGGCGCGCTTCTTGGCCTCGTCCTCGGATGCGTTCAGTTCGAAAGTGACCACGGTGCCGCCACCGCTCATCTGGCTGGTCGCCAGGTCGTGCTGCGGATGCGACTCGAGGTACGGGTAGCGCACCCACGAAACGGATTTGTTGCTCTCGAGGAAGCGCGCGATGCGCAGGGCGGATTCGGTCGAGTGACGCACGCGCAGCGGCATGGTCTCCAAACCCTTGAGCAGGGTCCATGCGTTGAACGGGCTCAACGCCGGACCGGTATGGCGCATAAGGGTTTTCACCGGACCGTCGATGTAGTCCTGGGCGCCGAGGATCGCACCACCGAGCACCCGGCCCTGACCATCTATGTGCTTGGTGCCCGAATACACCAGTACATCGGCACCGAGTTCGAAACCGCGCTGCAGCAGCGGCGTGGCAAAGACGTTGTCCAGCACCACTTTCGCGCCAGCGGCATGCGCGAGCTCGGTCACCCGGCGCACGTCGACCAGCGTCTGCATCGGATTGGCCGGTGTCTCGAAGAAGACGGCCTGGGTCGGCACCGAAAGCGCCTGCTCCCACTGATCCAGATCATCACCGTCGACGAAAACCGTCTCCACACCCCAGCGCGGCAGAATCTCGTTGCACACCACGAAGCACGAGCCGAACAGGCTGCGTGCGGCCACAAGTCGATCACCGGCGCCCAAAAGGGCGCCGAGCGCGGTGAATACGGCCGACATACCGCTCGCGGTCGCGAAACATGCTTCGGCGCCGTCGATCAGACGCAGCCGCTCCTCGAACATGGCGACGGTCGGGTTGCCGTAGCGGGAGTAGACGAAATGCTCGATTTCGCCGGTGAATGCGGCCTCGGCCGCCTCGGCGCTCTCATAGACGAATCCGGAGGACAGATACAGCGCCTCGGCGGTTTCCTCGAATCCCGAGCGGCGCAGGCCACCTCGCACGCCGAGCGTCGCGGGACCGACACCTTCGGGCAGCGGCTTGTCGAACGCACCACCAGTGATCATGACTGCCGCCACGGCAGGCCGATGGCGCGCCAGCCGGCGCCGCCGCGATGTCCGAACTCGTCGATCGGGCCCTCGAAGCCCTCCAGCACATTGAACGACGGGGCGATACCGGCCCCGGTAGCGGCCACCGCCGCACCAATCGAACGCTGTCCGGAGCGACAGAGAAAGACGACGGGCGCCGCCGGATCGCGACCCTCCAGCGCGTTGGTCAGCTGCTCGACGAACTCACCGTTGCGGGCGCCGTTGCTGTCGACCCATTCGATCAGCACCGTCGGCCGGTCGATCGAACTCGTATCCGGCACACCGACGAAACGCCATTCGGCCTCGGTGCGCACGTCTACCAAGACGGCTTCGGGGTTGTCCTGCAATAACTCCCACGCCTGCTGTGGGGTGATGTCACCGGCATATGTCATGCGATCCTCCTGTGAATCCACGCTTGCCGCACCTGGGTTTCGGTGCGCGGCCAGGTCGTCACCCGGAGCACCCCACCGCGGAGGAGGGTTGCCGACCAGCCAGCCGGGGCTTGGCGCTGGTACTCATGACCTGAAAATGAGATTGCCTGGGCAGGTGCCGCCGTGTCAAACCCCAGTTCGCGCCGCGCATAAGTAATCAACCGCAGACGATCCAGCGGTCTTGGGAACGGGTCAGATTCCAGGTTGCCGGGGTCTCCCGGCCGTCGACCGCGATGGTCACCGTCGCCTTGGCCTTATCGCCGTCGACCATCGAATTCTCAATCTTGGTGACCTTGATCGACTTTCCGGCCGCGGCCCCGCCGAACTGCCCTGCGAGTGGCGTCTTGCTCTCGTCGAATCCTTGACAGGCCACGCCCGGCGGGGGTGTGTTGTCGGTGGTGGCGCGTGCTTCCGCGTAGCGCTGCACCGCGGCCGCGATCTTGTCCGATTCTGTGACATTTTTCTCAGCGGGCGAAAGCACCGCTCCGAGCACGATCGCGAGCAGCACGACAGCGGCGAATACGGCGGCCGCGATGAATGGCGCGATGGAGCGACGATCGGTCTGATCGACCTCGATTACGGGTTCTTCATCGGTGCCATGCTGCTCTGTCATGGGTCGATCATCCCTGGTGGACGGCGGTATCCGGCACTCGGCCCCGCACCGGGCCCCGATACCCGCGACGCGAGGATTTGATAGATGTCCGCAGAGCGGGTAGTCACGGTAGGTGGGCCGGGGCCGCAAACACCCGGTGTACGCACCGCCGCAGGGTGCGCGCTATGCCACCGATAGAATCGCGACATTGCGGCCTGCTGTCATAGCCGAGATGGCCGCCTGTTCGCATCGGCAGATGCGATCGAGAGGGTGCGTCAAGTTAGCCTAAGCTAAGAGTGACGCCGTCAATTGTTTCGACCATAAGGGTGCGCGTAAGAGATGACCGAACACAGTGCTGAGTCGACTAGCGGTGCGCGCCGAGCTGCCTCCTCCGGGCCTGACGCACACACAGGGCCTCGCCCGCTTCGGATCGCGATCGTGGGCGCGGGCCCGGCCGGTATCTACGCCGCCGACGCGTTGATGAAGTCCGATGCCGAGGTGAGCATCGACCTGTACGAGCGCATGCCCGCGCCGTTCGGGTTGATCCGCTATGGCGTCGCGCCGGACCATCCGCGTATCAAAGGCATCATCACCGCCCTGCACAAGGTGCTGGACAAGCCGCAGGTGCGCCTGCTCGGCAATATCGACTACGGCACCGACATCACCCTCGATGATCTGCGCACGTTCTATGACGCGGTGATCTTCTCCACCGGCGCCAACGCCGACCGGGCGTTGCCGATCCAGGGCATCGACCTGGAGGGCAGCTACGGCGCGGCGGACTTCGTGTCCTGGTACGACGGGCATCCGGATGTGCCGCGCACCTGGCCGCTGGAGGCCGAGAAGGTCGCGGTCCTCGGTGTCGGCAATGTCGCCCTCGATGTGGCGCGGGTGCTGGCCAAGACCGGTGATGAGCTGCTGCCGACCGAGATTCCGCCGAACGTCTACAACGGCCTGAAGGCCAATAAGGCCATCGAGGTGCACGTCTTCGGTCGCCGGGGCCCCGCGCAGGCCAAGTTCACCCCGCTCGAGCTGCGCGAACTCGACCATTCCCCGACCATCGAGGTCATCGTCGATCCCGAGGACATCGACTACGACGAGGGTTCCGAGGCCGCGCGTCGGCACTCCAAGCAGGTCGACATGATCGCCAACACCCTGGAGCAGTGGGCCATCCGCGATGTCGGCAACCGCCCGCACAAGCTGTTCCTGCACTTCTTCGAATCGCCCGCCGAGATCCTCGGCGAGGACGGCAAGGTCGTCGGCCTGCGCACCGAGCGCACCCAGCTCGACGGCACCGGCAATGTCAAGGGCACCGGCGTGTTCAAGGACTGGGACATCCAAGCGGTCTACCGCGCCGTCGGCTACCTGTCGCAGAACCTCACCAACCTGCCATTCGACGATCAGGCCGGGGTCGTCCCGAACGAGGCCGGACGTGTCCTCGCCGACGAGGACGCCGACGGTGCGGACCGCTATCTGCCCGCCACCTACGTGACCGGCTGGATCAAGCGCGGACCGGTCGGACTCATCGGCCACACCAAGGGCGATGCCAACGAGACCGTAGCCTGCCTGCTCGACGACAGCGTGAACTTCACCCCGGCCGCCGAGCCGGAACTGGATGCGGTCACCGAATTCCTCGAGGGCAAGGGCATCCCGTTCACCACTTGGCAGGGCTGGTACCGCCTCGACGCGCATGAGCGCGCCCTCGGCGAGCCGGAGGGCCGCGAGCGTGTCAAGGTCGTCGAGCGCGAGGACATGCTGCGCGCCAGCGAGCCGCACAAGGTCTAGTCCACCGCCGGGCGGCGACGGAAAATCCTTCACCGAAGACGTGGCGCGGATGCCCCGTCCCGCAGGGCGGATTCGAGCGCTCGCCGAGTGAGTGGGCGGCATGAGCCAGAAATCTCCCACCTTAGGCGGGAGGCGATGCAATGAGGCATTCTGTACAAGTGTTCGATGCCCATCTCCACATCTTCGACCCGCGGTTCCCGCTGGCCGAGAACGAGGGCTACCTGCCCGACCCGTTCACCATCGCCGATTATCGAAAGCGCATGTCGCGCTTCGATGTCGGTGGTGGCGCCGTGGTCAGCGGATCGTTCCAAGGCACCGATCAGACCTACCTGAAAGCGGCGCTGGCCGAGCTCGGCGAGGGGTGGGTCGGCGTCACGGCGCTGGACCCGGACGCCACCGACGAAGAGATCATCGAACTCGATCGGATCGGTGTACGGGCGCTGCGATTCAACGTCAAGCGCGCGGCCGCGGATATCACCGCGATGACGTTGCAGGCATTGCGCGCGCACGACCTCGTCGGCTGGCATGTCGAGGTGTATATCGACGGCAACATGCTCACCTCCATGCGGCCGGTGATATCGAAGCTGCCGGTTTTCTCCATCGACCATCTCGGTATGTCCGAGGAGGGTCTGCCCTATCTGCTGGATCTGGTTGATCGCGGGGCGCGGGTGAAGGCGACCGGTTTCGGGCGGGTGCAGATGAAGGTGGCCGATACGCTGCGCCGGATCCACGCGGTCAATCCCGGGGCGCTGATGTTCGGCACCGATCTGCCCGGTACCCGCGCCGGGCGGCCGTTCCAGGATTCCGATGTCGATCTGATCTGCGATGTGGTGGGCACCGATATGTTCAAGGTGCTGGAGGACAATGCGCGGGCGTTCTATCGACTGCCCGCCCGCCAACGGGCGATTCCGGCTGATCCGACGCCCACTTTGCCGATCCGCCGCACCGAGCAGCCGACGCTGCCGCTGCGGCGTGATGAGCTGCCGAAGCTCGAATCGGCGGACACGATTCCGTTCCCTGCCATCGAGTGAGTACGACGATCATCAGCGTCATCGCCGACATGACCTCGTAGCCCGGAGCCCGGCGGCGGGAAACGCCATCGATGCCCGGCCTCGACTCAGGTCACGATGGCACCGATGACCCACACCCCGGTCGCCAGCAGCGCACCGAAGAGTTCGATGAGCATCGACAGGCCCACACCCTTGAGCGCGTGAACCGTTGCCTGCCAAGCGGGTTGGTTGTCGCGAAGCCGCTGCAGCTCCGAAAGGTATACGCCCAGAACGAATCCCACGAACAACCCGACCACAGGAATGAGGAAGAAGCCTACGATGCCGAAGATCGCGCCGATGAACAGCGCGCGATTGGATACACCCGCATCCTTCATCTTCCGGCCCGGCCAGGTGTATTTGATGACCCCGGACAGCACCAAGAACGCTGTGCTGATGGCGAATACGGTCCACGCCGTCGCGCCCCCGGTCATGAACGCCCACACGGCAATGGCGCCGAAGATCAAAATTGCGCCCGGCAGAATCGGGACGATGATCCCGACCAGCCCGACCAGAATTACCAGGCCGACAACGACCTCACCCCAAGCTGACACTGCCGGTCCCTCCGCTTTCCGCGTCTAGTCACGCTGCCAGGATTCTGGCCCATTCGCCGGATCGGTGCACGGTGTCGATTCCCGGCGTTTGTGAGGCCGCTCACAGGTTGTCACAGCGTGCGCGGCCCCGTCCGTCTTAGTGGGCATGACGAACACAGAACAGACCACAGTGTTGATCACCGGAGCCAACAAGGGACTCGGTCTCGAAGCGGCGCGGCGGCTCGGGGAACAGGGGTGGACGGTGTTCCTCGGCTCGCGTGACGCAGCTCGAGGGCAGGCCGCCGCCGACAAACTCGCCGCTGAGGGGGTGAACGTCGTGATGGTGCCGCTGGATGTGACTTCGCAGGAGTCGGTGTCGGATGCGGTACGGCTCGTTCGCGAGCACACCGACCGGCTGGATGTGTTGATCAACAACGCCGGTGCACCGGGGAATATTGTCGCGCCCGCGGACGCGACGGCTGACGAAATTCATTCCGTCTACGACACCAACGTGTACGGACCGATCAGGGTCACGCATGCGTTTCTGCCCTTGCTGGAGGCGGCGGAGAATCCACGGGTGGTGATGGTGTCCAGTGGTGGCGGTTCCTTCGCGGTCGTGACCGATCCGGATCAGCCCGTCTCGAAAATGCACGAGCTCGCCTACAGCTCGTCGAAAGCGGCGCTGAATATGATTACCGTGCGGTACGCCCAGGCGCTTCCGAAGATCAAATTCAATGTCGCCACTCCCGGCGAGGTCGCGAATCGCAAGTTTGCCGCCACCGACATGAACCATCACACCGGACAGCTGACGGTTACCGAGGGCACCGATTCGATCGTCGAACTCGCGATGATCGACGCCGACGGGCCGACCGGGATCTTCATCGATCGCCTCGGCCCAGTTGCCTGGTGACGGGCGCGGTGGCCCGTCCTCGGAACAGGGGACGGGCCACTCGCCGTTTTGTGGGGCTGTGTGGTCGGGGCGTTATTACGCTTGGGGTATGCGAATTTCGGTTGCGGCGGATGAGCGGGTTGGGGTGGCCGAGGAGCTGGTGGTGGAGCTCGGGCGGCGGGGGTTCGACACGTTGGTGCATGGGGCGCTATCGGATAGTGAGCGCGACGACTGGGCTTGGGCCAGTGAGGCGGCCGCGCGGGATGTGGCCGAGGGGCGGGCGGAGCAGGGGGTGGTGTGCTGTTGGACGGGGACGGGGGCTTCTATTGCCGCCAACAAGGTGGCGGGGGTCCGGGCCGCGCTGTGTGGGGATGCGGCGACCGCCGCTGGTGCCCGGAAGTGGAATGACGCGAATGTGCTTGCGCTGAGCCTGCGTTCGACTTCCCGGGCAGAGCTGACGGAGATTCTTGACGCGTGGTTCGGCGGTGAGCCGAGTGCTGATGTGGAGGATCGCGCCAATATCGCACATCTGGCGAAGATCGAACGCGGACATTGAGGCATTGACAGTATGCTGTCAAATATGACAGCATACTGTCATGCCGACGAAAACAGTTCACATGGCCGTTTACGACACGCTCGCCGACTGGGAGGTCGGTGCGGCGACCGCGCATATCAATCGGCCCAGCTGGCAGAAAGCGCCAGGAACCTTCCAAGTGCAGACCGTTGGGCTCACCGCCGATCCGATCATTACGACAGGTGGGATGCGGATCGTGCCGGATGTGGTGCTCGCCGATCTCACGCCCGCCGCGAGCGCGATGCTGATCCTGCCCGGCGCTGACACCTGGGAGACTGGCGAACTCGTGCCCTTCGTGCACAAGGCGCGGGAGTTTCTGGATGCGGGGGTTCCGGTCGCGGCGATATGCGGTGCCACCTTCGGATTGGCGAAAGGAGGGCTCCTCGATAATCACGCCCATACCGGTGCTGCCGCGGAATACCTTGCCTACAGCGGATATTCGGGCGGCGATCGCTATCTGGACCAGGCGGCGGTACTGGACGGCGATCTCATCACGGCAGGTCCGACCGCGCCCTTCGAATTCGCGCGCGAGGTGTTGCGCAGGCTCGATGTCTATGAACCGCATGTGCTGGACGCGTGGTATCGCTTGTTCGGCCACAGTGATCCGGCGGCGTTCGCCGCACTGTCGGAGTACGAGGCGCATAGGGCCACCGCTTCCGTGTGAGGAAGAATCCGCAGAGAACCGCCGATCCAGGAAGGCGTGCAGAACAGGAGTTCCGATATGAGTGACACGCCTGAGCAGGAACTCTTCGCGAGCGTCGCCATCACCTCGTTTCAGCTGAACGGCCAATTCCTCGCCATCGCAGAGGAATTGGCCGCGCCCGGCGGAATTACGGCGGCGTGGTGGCAGGTGCTCGGCGCGGTGCTGCGCGAACCACTGCCGGTCGCCGGAATCGCCCGAGCGATGGGGATCACCCGACAGAGTGTGCAGCGCATCGCGGACCTGTTGGTGGACAAGGGACTTGCTGAGTTCCAACCGAATCCGGCGCACCGCCGGGCCAAACTCGTCGCGGTCACCGAGGCGGGTCGCGAGGCCATCAAACGCATCAATCCACAGCATGCCGTCATGGCGAAACGGCTCGCCGATGAACTCGGTGCCGAGCAATTCGCCCTGACCGCGCAGGTCATGACCCGACTCTCCGCTGCGCTCGACGCCATCACCGACCAGGCCTGATCAGCGAACCCGCGCCGGTCAGGCGAAGGGTTTGTCGGTTCGGCCGACCAGGTCGGCAACCGAATCGACGACCAGGGTCGGGCGGTAGGGGAATTGCTCGACCGACTCGCGGGTGGAGATGCCGGTGGTGACCAGGACGGTGCGCATGCCCGCTTCGAGGCCCGAGACGATATCGGTGTCCATCCGGTCGCCGATCATCACCGTCGACTGCGAATGCGCGCCGATCCGGCGCAGTGCCGAGCGCATCATCAGCGGGTTCGGCTTTCCAACGTAGTAGGGCTCCCTACCGGTTGCGCGGGTGATCAGTGCGGCGACCGAACCGGTCGCGGGGAGCAGGCCCTCGCGGGACGGTCCGGTCGCGTCCGGGTTGGTGGCGATGAAGCGGGCGCCCCGGTCTACCAGGCGGATCGCGGTGGTGATCGCCTCGAAGGAGTAGGTGCGGGTTTCGCCGAGCACCACGTAGTCCGGATCGCTATCGGTCAGCACATAACCGATTTCGTGTAGTGCGGTGGTCAGGCCGGATTCGCCGACGACGTAGGCGGTTCCATTGGGGCGCTGGTCGTTGAGGAAGGTCGCGGTGGCCAGCGCCGATGTCCAGATCGCCTCCTCCGGAATATCGAGTCCGGTGTGGCGCAGCCGGGCCTGCAGGTCGCGCGGCGTGCGGATGGAGTTATTGGTGAGCACCAGGAAGGGGATCTCGTTGCTGCGCAGCTCGGCAAGGAATTTGTCGGCGCCGGGCACCAGATGGTCTTCGTGCACCAGCACCCCATCCATATCGGTCAAGTAGGACAGGATCGGTTCATCTGGTGTACTCACGGGTCAATTGTCGGCTACCCGCCCGCTCACCGCTGGGATACCAGGTCAGGTGCGACCATCCCCACACCGCGCCGCGCACCTTCGAGGGCGAGGCTGTACAAGCGGTGGACATCCCGCAGACGTCAGAGCTGTGCGCGAGACACCGCGCGGCGCACTTTCTAGAGCGAAGCTGTACAAGTGGTGGCATCCCGCAGAAGTTGGGGGGTGTGCCGACTGCTCCGCCGAGCGGTTATTCCATCACATCATCGTCACCCTCGGGGGATCAATCACTTCCGGCTGAGCATGATTGCGTGGCGGCCGTCGAAATAGCGGCTTGACTTATGTCACGGCCAAAATCCGCCACAATTCGGCAACAGGCACTGCGAGGTATGCGCCATGCCCCCTGGTTATGTGTGGGCGAATCACCTAATGCGCTCGCGTAGCGCGACCCTGCACATCGCGCTGGCTCGGGCTGACTATGGTCGAGGGGAGGCCGTGTGAGAACCGATCGCGCAGCGCTCAGGTAGGCCGATCGCGGCTCGGGAACTCCCGTGTCGCCCTTGCGGTTGTACCGGGATGCGGTCGCGGGATTCAGGCGGCCGACGGTGTGCGGAAACTCCCGCACGGACCGTTGAGCGAAGCGACAGGAGTGGCGCATATGGGTGATCTCAAGCTCGGATACAAGGCGTCGGCAGAACAGTTCGGACCGCGGGAATTGGTGGAAATCGCGGTGGCGGCCGAGGAACACGGCCTCGACAGCGCGACCGTGAGCGACCATTTCCAGCCGTGGCGACACAAGGGCGGGCACGCACCGTTCTCGCTGGCCTGGATGGCCGCGGTCGGCGAGCGCACCAAGCGCATCCAACTCGGTACCTCGGTGCTCACCCCGACCTTCCGCTACAACCCCGCCGTGATCGCACAGGCCTTCGCGACCATGGGGTGTCTCTACCCTGACCGCATCATGCTCGGTGTCGGCAGTGGTGAGGCGCTCAATGAGATAGCCACCGGCTACACCGGCGAATGGCCGGAATTCAAGGAGCGTTTCGCCCGGCTGCGCGAATCCGTCGACCTCATGCGCGCACTGTGGACCGGTGAGCGCACCGACTTCGACGGCGAGTACTACAAGACCGTCGGCGCCTCGATCTACGACGTGCCCAAGGGCGGCATTCCGATCTACATCGCCGCGGGCGGACCGCTGGTCGCGCGCTACGCGGGCCGTGCCGGTGACGGTTTCATCTGCACCTCCGGCAAGGGCATGGACCTCTACACCGAGAAGCTGATGCCCGCCGTCGCGGAGGGCGCCGCCAAGGCGGGGCGCACCGTCGAGCAGATCGATCGGATGATCGAAATCAAGATCTCCTACGACACCGATCCCGAACTGGCACTGGAGAACACGCGCTTCTGGGCACCGCTGTCGCTGACCGCCGAGCAGAAGCACTCCATTACCGACCCAATCGAAATGGAGGCCGCAGCCGACGCCCTCCCGATCGAACAGATCGCCAAGCGCTGGATCGTCGCCAGTGATCCCGACGAGGCCGTCGAACAGATCAAGCCCTACCTCGACGCCGGTCTCAACCATCTGGTCTTCCACGCCCCCGGCCACGACCAGTCCCGCTTCCTCGACCTCTTCCAGCGCGACCTGGCCCCCCGCCTCCGCGCCCTCGGCTGAGGCGCGGCTGTTCCGATCGCGGCGGTACCGGCTGAATGTCGTTGGGCTCCGTCCGCCGATATTCGGCCGGGTCCCGCACCGACCATCTGACTACCTTCGGCGCTGCCGAGGCGCGGTGGTGCGGCGATTATTCGACTCGGGTCAGGCGCGGGTGAGGGCGAAGATGCGGAGGTCTCGGGTGGTGCGGGTGCGGTAGACGTTGTAGGCGCTGGTGATTTCGGCGAAGCGGGCGAAGAGGGCGTCCTTGTCGGATTCGACCAGGGTGGCGCGCACGGGGATGCGTTGGCCTGCGATGGCGACGGTGGCATTCGGGTTCGCCAGCAGGTTCTCGGTCCAGGCTGGATGCTTATGCTGGCCGAAGTTGCTGCCGATCACGTAGATGGTGTCGCCGTCGTGCAGGCAGAGCAGCGGTTGAGTGCGCGGCTCGCCGGATTTGCGGCCGGTGGTGGTCAGCAGCATGACCGGGGCGCCGATCGGGCCGAGGAGCGTGTACTTGGCATTCGTGCGCTGGAGGATGGCCCGATCCAGCGGGGTGACCTTCCGAATCAGCCACGACCCGGGTTTGGTGGAGGCGAGCTTGGTCGCCAGGCGGGCAAGAAAATTGGTGTTCGAACCCCACTGCCGTTTCGGAAACTGCTCAGCCATCCCCGGACTATATCCGGATCGGTGCTTCACCAAACCTTGCGCGCGCAGCCCGACAGTCGGTGCGAATAGGAATTCGTGATCGCCGTCTCGCCGAACGGTCGAGGTAGCGGCGGATTCACTAAGCTCTCGGACATGGCCGACTCCGCTCCATCCGCTGTGTACATCGCATCTCCGGAGGGTGACACCGGAAAATCGACGGTGGCCCTCGGCATGCTCCAGATGCTGTGCGCGACCACCGCCCGGGTCGGCGTATTCCGGCCGATCACCCGCTCGACCACCGAGCCGGATTACATCCTGGAGTTGCTGCTCGAGCACAGCACCGCCGATATCGATTACGCGCAGGCCATCGGCGTTACCTACGAGCAGGTACACGCGGATCCGGATGCCGCGATCAGCGAGATCGTCATGCGGTTCCACGAAGTCGCGAAGCTGTGTGATGCGGTGGTGATCGTCGGCAGCGACTACACCGATGTGGCCAGCCCGAGCGAGTTGCGTTTCAACGCCCGCATCGCGGTGAACCTCGGCGCACCCGTACTGCTGGTGGTGCGCGGTGCGGGCCGTACTCCGGGCGAGGTCGAGCAGCTGGCCGAGTTATGCGCGCACGAGCTGTCCCTCGAACACGCGCACCTGATGTCCATCATCGCCAACCGTTGCGATCCAGGGCAATTGGACGAAGTAGGTGCCGCTCTGACGGCCTTCGGTGTGCCGTCCTGGACGTTACCTGAAGTGCCACTGTTGATTTCGCCCACCATGGCCGAGCTGTGTACCGCGATCGACGGCGAAATGTACAGCGGTGATGTCGAATTGCTGCACCGCGAGGCACTGAAGATCATGGTCGGTGGCATGACGGCCGAACATATTCTGGAGCGGTTGGTCGACGGTGTCGTCGTCATCGCGCCCGGCGATCGCTCCGACGTACTGCTCAGTGTCGTGAATGCGCATGAGGCGGAAGGTTTTCCGTCGCTGTCGGGCATCATCATGAATGGTGGCATGCTGCCGCATCCGGCCATCGCGAGGCTGATGAACGGGCTCAAACCCAAGCTGCCGATCCTCACCACCGAGCTCGGCACCTACGACACCGCGAGCGCGGCCTTCCGCACCCGCGGCCGCATGTCGGCGGGCAGTCCGCGCAAGGTCGATACCGCGCTGGCCCTGATGGAACAGCATGTCGACGCGTCGGAGTTGTTGCAGCGCATCGAGATTCCGGATACGTCGGTAGTGACGCCGCAGATGTTCGAATACCAGCTGATCGAGCGCGCCAGAGCCGACCGCAAGACCATTGTGCTGCCCGAGGGCGACGACGACCGGATTCTGCGCGCCGCCGGTCGGGTACTGCAGCGCAAGATCGCCGATCTGGTCATTCTCGGTGACGAGGCGGCGGTGCGTGCCCGCGCCGCAGAACTCGGTGTCGATATCTCGGCAGCGCGGGTACTCGACCCGCGCACCTCCGGTTACCTCGACGAATTCGCCGCGCAGTACACCGAATTGCGCAAGCACAAGGGCATGACGCTGGAGCGTGCCCGCGAAACCATGGCCGATATCTCGTATTTCGGCACCATGATGGTGCACAAGGGCATTGCCGACGGCATGGTCTCCGGTGCCGCGCACACCACAGCCCACACCATCCGGCCGTCCTTCGAGATCATCAAGACCGTGCCGGGGGTTTCAACCGTCTCCAGTGTGTTCCTCATGTGTCTGGCCGATCGGGTGCTCGCCTACGGCGACTGCGCCGTCGTCCCGGATCCGACCTCGGAGCAATTGGCCGATATCGCGATCTCCTCCGCGCACACCGCGGCCCGCTTCGGCATCGATCCGCGCGTCGCGATGCTGTCGTACTCGACCGGTGAATCCGGCAGTGGCGTCGATGTGGACAAGGTGCGCGTCGCGACCAAACTGGTCCGCGAGCGCGCACCGGAGCTGCTGGTGGAGGGCCCGATCCAGTACGACGCGGCGATCGAACCCACCGTGGCCACCACCAAACTCCCGGATTCCGAAGTGGCCGGGCGCGCAACGGTCTTCGTGTTTCCCGATCTCAACACCGGTAACAACACCTATAAGGCGGTTCAGCGCAGTGCCGGTGCGGTCGCGATCGGCCCGGTGCTGCAGGGGCTGCGCAAACCGGTCAATGATCTGTCTCGCGGTGCGCTCGTCGCCGACATCGTGAATACCGTTGCGATCACGGCGATCCAGGCGCAGGAGGGTTGATGCGAACCGACTCTCGACGCGGTCGTTCGATGCGGAGACCATGGCTTCCCACACTGGCGGCGACTGTGATTGCTGAACGAGTGCGGGGAACGCACGAAACGCAGGAGGTGTGATGAACGCGGCATCGCGGAGCGATTCGACAAGCGGCGGTGGTCAGGCGACTGGTGGGCGCGATGATCTGGTGTTGGTGATCAATTCCGGCTCGTCGTCGATCAAATACCAACTGCTGGACCCGGAGTCGGGTGTGGTCGCCGCCTCCGGCATGGTCGATCGGATCGGTGAGGAGCAGGCCGGGATCGAGCATCAGGTCGATGGCCGAACCATCGAACATCGCCAGCCGATCGCCGATCACACGGCGGGGCTGCGGCTGGTCTTCGATGTGTTCGCCGAATCCGGCCACGATCTGGCCACCGCCGATGTGCGCGCGGTCGGGCACCGCGTTGTGCACGGCGGCGAGGTGTTCTATCGGCCGACGCTCATCGATGATGCCGTGGTCGCGACCATATCCGACCTGTCTTCGCTTGCGCCGCTGCACAATCCGGCGAATGTCGCGGGCATCGAGAGTGCGCGCGAACTGCTGCCCGGGGTAGCGCAGGTGGCGGTCTTCGATACCGCGTTCTTCCATGGCCTGCCCGAAGCCGCCAAGACCTACGCCATCGACGCGAAACTCGCTGCCGCGCAGGGCATCCGGAAGTACGGCTTCCACGGCACGTCGCACGAGTACGTTTCCGGTCGCGTCGCCGCGCTGCTCGATCGAGATCCCGCCGACCTGAACCAGGTCATCTTCCACCTCGGCAACGGCGCATCGGCATCTGCCATCCGCGGCGGACACCCGATCGACACCACCATGGGCTTCACCCCGCTGGAGGGGCTGGTGATGGGCACCAGGGGCGGCGATCTCGATCCGGGGATCATCGCGCATCTGGTCCGTGCGGCCCACCTGGATGTCGACCAGATCGATGAAATGCTGAACCGTAATGCCGGACTCAAGGGCCTGTCCGGCGTCAACGACTTCCGTGAGCTGCAGCGGCTGATCGAGGTGGGTGACGTCGCGGCCCGCCTGGCCTATGACGTGTACATCCACCGCCTGCGCCGCTATCTCGGCGCCTACCTGATCGAGCTCGGTGGCGTCGATGCCATCACCTTCACCGCGGGCGTCGGCGAGAACAGCCCGCAGGTCCGCGCCGACGCACTCGCCGGACTGTCCCGTTTCGGCATCGCAGTCGATCCGGACCGCAATTTCGCCAAGGATCGCGCCGCCCGGCATATCTCCGCGCCGGGCGCAGAGGTCGCCGTGCTGGTCGTGCCGACCAATGAGGAACTGGCGATCGCGCGGGCCGCACTACAAGTTGTCGCAGCTCAGCGGGCTGATTGAGCGGGCCTAGAAAACCTCACGGAATCCTCACAGTCGCTGCGGCAGTATTGGTGTCGGATCAGATTCGCGCCGGACGCCGAAACCGGGGCGGAACCTCCGCCGCTATCGGGACCGCGATGCCCTCGCCACTCCCGATGCGCCCGCCCCGGCTGCCCCCGGGGCGGGCCGGAATCGCGCGGAACCCGGGGATGATCGGTGTGCCGACTGCTCCGCGAATCTGGATCCGAGCCCGGCCGGAGTTCCCTCCCGGCCGGGTTTGCTTTGTTCCCCGCCTAGATCCAGGTCTTGGCTCGAATGGAGTTCGCCAGGTCTACCAGGGCGTAGCGGTGGTTGCGGCCCGGGGCGCTGCGGGCCAACGCACGCAGCCCGGCCTCGGTGCCCGCGCGCAGCTCGCGCTCGGTGAACGGCGCGCCGAAGAGGGTGGCGTCGTCGCTCGCGGGCGTATTGCCCGATTGCAGCCAGGTCAGCGCGGCACCGAGGACGAGCACGCGCATCTGGATCGCGCGGCTCTCCCCGCTGGGCAGGCCGGCCACGCGCGAAGCTGAAAGGTGCAGGGTGGATTCGGGGAGTTCGGCGATCGGGGCGGCGGTGAGCAACAGCCACACCGCGGTCATCCGGGCTGTTGTGTAGTGCCGGGAGGCGGCGGGCACCTCGTCGAGCGCGCGCACGGCCTCCTCGACCTGACCCGCCGCGGACGACTGCCTGGCCAGGCCGAAGGCGGCGCTCACCACGGCACGGTCGGTGCGCCAGACGGTGGCATAGAACTTCTCGGCATAGGCTCGCCATTGTTCGTGGTCAACCGAATCCCAATGCTGCAGAACGAGTTCCGCGGTCGCGCCGAGCGCGAGCTTGGGGGCGATCTCGCCGGGCAGCACCCGCAGCACCGCATCGAAGCTGTTATAGGCCTGCTCGTAATCCAGCTCCAGCAGCTGAGCGTGGCCCAGGTACCAGTCGATGCGCCAATCGTGATCGCTGGGCAGCCGCGACAGCATATGCAGCACCGCCGCCGATTCACCGAGTTCGAGTCGAAGCTTGGCCTCGGCCAGCGTCAGCTCCAGATCCAATGTCTCCTGGGGCTTTTCGGGATCGGCTACGGCACGCTCATGTGCCTCCTGCAATGCCGCAAGCGCGTCGTTCGGTTCCGGATGTGCCACGGCTGCGAGCACCGGCACCGATGCGTCCGTCGGATCGATGAGCGGAACCGGAAGTGCCGCAGCCACTTCGTCGGCGCGCAGCAGGTTGCTTCTGGCGATGCCGTCGGCATAGGCATCGGTTTGGCTGATCAACTCCTCGGTGCCGAAGCTGGCGCGCTGTGGACTGAAAACTGTGGACAGCTGTGGATGTTCGGCACCGGTGTTCATGGCGAGGATCTCGCGCAGTACCCCGGCCAGCTGCGCGGACATGACGCGCGCGGAGGGGAAGCGGCGCTCGGGATCGGGATCGGTCGCACACAGCAGCAGGCGGTGGAAGAACTCGTAGCGTTCGAGCACCGGATGGTCGCCGGGGTCGGGAATGCCGTCGAGATACCGTCCCTGTTCCATCGGCATACTGAGCGTCAGCACGGCCAGCGTCCGCCCGACCGTGTAGATGTCCGACGCCACCGTCGGTCCGGTCCTGGCGATCTCGGGCGCCTGAAAACCTCTGGTGCCGTAAAGGTTTCCGTAGGCATCGAGGGTGGTGACGGCACCGAGGTCGATGAGTTCGACCTGGTCCTCGGTGACCATGATGTTGTCGGGTTTGAGGTCGTTGTAGGCCAACCCGATCGAATGCAGATATTCCAGCGCGGGCAGGATCTCCAGCAGATATGCGATCGCCTCGGGGACCGGCATCCGCTGCGGCCGCGGGTAGGTGTCGAGGATATCGCGCAGTGAGCGACCGCCGACGTACTCCATGACGATGTAGCCGATCGACTCGCCGTCCGGGCCGGTGTGCTCGACGAAGTTGTGGATCTTGACGATGCTGGGATGTGCTACCTCGGCGAGGAATTGGCGTTCGGCGACGGCCACCGCTTGGGCCTCGGTATCGCCCGCGTGCAGCAGGCCCTTCAAAACCACCCAGCGGTCGCTGACATTGCGGTCGATCGCGAGGTAGATCCAGCCGAGCCCGCCGTGCGCGATACAGCCCTGGACTTCGTACTGGTTCGAAACCAGATCGCCCTCGTGCAGCGACGGGCGGAAATCGTATGGCGCACCGCAGGTTTCGCAGGTGCCAGCGGTCATCGCGGGGCGGGTCGCGGTGGCGCGCCCGACCGGGTTGCCGCAGCGCCAACAGAAGCGCCTGCCCTCGGAGACAACGGGTTCGGCGAGCACCGCGGTGCGTGGATCGGCGGGCGGGATATTCGGGATCGTGACCAGTCCGGCACCGAGTTTGCGCGTCGTCGGTCGCGAGCGCGCGGTGCGCACGCTGCGGCCCGAGGTGCGCATGGTTGCGGCGGAGGTCGGCTCCGGGGCATTCCATGCGCCGACGGTGAATTCGGCGGCCATATGGTCACGGCGAACGGTTTCGCCGGAGGGGGGTCGGCGGCGGATGGTCTCGGGGGAGGCGCGGTGGTCACGGATCGTCTCGGCGGAGGCGGGCTGGTGCCGAACCGTTTCACCGGAAGCGGCACTGGCACCCTCGGCCGCCCCGGTATGCGGGGTTTCGGCCTCGGGTCCGGTGCTCGGTGACCACCTGATCGTTTCGATGGCCGCGGAGCCGGATTCGGCTTGTTCGAAGAACGCGGTCGCCCTGGTGCTTTCTCCGGATTCCTCGGTGAATTCCTGCGGCTCGTTCTCGGTCGAATCGGCGGCATCGTGCGGTGATGTCATCGCCGTCAGTCCTGATAGGTCGGGACGGGCGCGGGTGGGACCGGGCCCAGTGCGATGAGGTATTGCTGGTAAAGCCGGGCCCAGGTGCCGTCGTTGCGGATGCGCTCCAGCGTGCCGTTGACGAAGCGGACCAGATCGTCGTTGCCCTTGGGAATTCCGATGCCGTAGGGCTCGACGCTGATGCTGGGGCCGACCAATTCGGTGTAGGACGAGTCCTGCGTGGCCAGACCCGCGAGGATCGCGTCGTCGGTGCTGATCGCGTCGACTTGACGCTGCTGCAGCACGACCAAACAGTCGGCCCAGGTCGGCACGGTGAGGATGGTCGCGCCCGGCTGCTCGCGGCGCATGTGGTCCAGCGAGGTGGTGCCGGAGACGATGCACACCCGCTTACCGGCCAAATCGGCCAGACTTCGGATACCGGAATTCTTCACCGCGAGCACACGCTGATTCGCGTGCAGATAGACGGTCGAGAAGGTGACCCTTTGCCGCCGTTCGCAGTTGATCGTCATCGTCTTGGCGACGATATCGACGACGTGATTCTGCAGCGCGCTCTCGCGCTCCGCGGACCCGAGACTGCGGTACTCGATCTGATCCGGACTACCGAGCAGATCCCGGGCGACCTCCCTCGCGATATCGGCATCGAACCCGACAATCGTGCCGCTGACCGGATCCCGGAAGCTGAAAAGGTTACTGCCGGTATCCAATCCGACCACCAGCCGACCGCGGGCGCGAATCGCATCGATGGTCGGTCCGTGGGCGGCCGCACCCGCCCCGGTAGGCCGCAGACTCGCGGTCGGATCGCCGCACTGCTCGTCGCGTTCCGGTGGAATCGGTGAATCCGTGGATATCGAAACGGCGTTGGCGGGCAGCGGTGGTTCGGTGTATTTGGTGGTCTTGGTATCGATCGTGTCCGAGCCCGCCGCGCACCCGGCGAGCAGGGTGGTTGCGGCGAGCGCGGCGAGCAGTCCGCGCACGCGGTTCATCGGTACTCCCGAAGTCGCGGCCACATACCGAGGCCGACATAGGCCGCGGCGAGTATTCCGAGCACCATCGCGCCCGGCGCCAGGAAGTTCAGTGACCGGGCCGCGCCGGAGATGTTGTCGCGCAACGTATCGCGCGTCGCATCCAGGCCCAGTCCCAGTGCCCGGTCCAGCGATTCCACCTGTGCCGCGGCATCCGCTGAGCCCGGTCCGGTCGCCACTGTCGCCGCCCCGACGAAATCACCGCGGGCGAGGGTGTCGTTCATGCGCTGATGGGCCGCTCGCCAACGGGTGAGTGCCGCACGGGCTTTCGTGATCTCATCGGCCGCGGGTGCGTCGGACGGATAGCCGCTGAGCAGTTCGTCGAGCCGGGTGACGCTGGACTCGTAGGTGCGGTCGTAGTCGCCGGTGGCGTCGCGGCGCACCAGCTTCAGCGTCTCCGCCGAACGCGCCTGCTGGGTCAGGATGCGGCTCTCGGTCAAACGGGAACTCGGTACCGCGCCGTCATCGCGGCCACCGATCATCTCCGCGGCCGATACGGATCCGGCGATCAGCGTCCACGCCAACAGGATCAGCACCCCGGCCGAGGCGAGCAGCAGTCCCGGATTGAGTACGCGGTGCCAGCGCTTCGCCAGATCGAACTGCGCCCATATCAGCGCTGCGAGCGCCAGGATCAGCATGCCGATCGCGGACCACGGCGGCTGCACGTGATGCCGCTGGGCCGCGCTCACGGCATCGGAGCGGTGGCTCTGCAGTTGTGCGGCCATCGGCAGCAAGACGGTCTGCATCTGATTCGATGCCTCGCTCAAGTACGCGGCGCCGACCGGGTACCCGTTGCGATTGTTCGCACGGGCGGTTTCGACCAGACCAGAGTAGACCGGCAGGCCGGTGGCGATGCCCGTGCGCAGCCGGGTGTCCGGATCGTCATCGGTGGCCTGTCCGGCCGCGTGACCTGATTGCGTCACCAATTCCGCCGATGCCTCGCCCAATGCCTGGCTGTAGCGGTCGCGCACGGTCTCCGGTTCCAGACCGCCCGCGATGAACGCGGTACTCGCCGCGGCATCGGCGATGGACAGCGAGGTGTAGAGGTGATGGGAGGAGTTCGCGTCCGGCTCGGTGTCGTCGAGCAGGATGTCCAGTGACTGCTGCCGATCGCTCACCGTCGCGGCGGTCATCACGCCCGCGGCCAGACACAGGCCGATGAGCAGCAGACCGATGGCGATCAGCCGACCCGGGGTCGATAGCGCGAACGATCGTAGGTTGGCCGGGTCCAGATGGGCACGTAGCCCGGCCTCACGCGGCACGTCCAGCCGCTCGGGCCCGACATCGGCC
Organism: Nocardia sp. NPDC050412; assembly: GCF_044458825.1. Lineage (NCBI taxonomy): Bacteria > Bacillati > Actinomycetota > Actinomycetes > Mycobacteriales > Nocardiaceae > Nocardia > Nocardia sp. NPDC050412. The sequence continues at coordinate 9,627 of NZ_JBITIJ010000008.1, read as the reverse complement.
GTGACCGACGGCGGCCGCGGGGCCGTCGTCGAATCGAGCGCTGCCATCTCCACCTCCCCGGTTGGTGCGCACATGTGCTCCTGCTGGGAGCTTATTGTGGTCTTACCGGCGCCGTGGCGTGTGAAACAACCGCGCGACGGCTAGATGAGGATGGTAACCAGATGCGTGGTGACGGTGACGGTTGGTCACGCGGCCCGGACGGATTGCGGCATTGGGGCCGCTTCGGGGCGGCCGGACTGCTACTGCGCGCGCCGCTCGCCGGCGGCGTTTCGGCGGTGTTGTTGCAGCACCGCGCGCCGTGGAGTCATCAGGGCGGCACTTGGGCGCTGCCCGGCGGCGCTCGTGACAGCCACGAGACCCCCGTGCACGCCGCGGTCCGCGAGGCATGGGAGGAAGCGGGTATCGATCCCGCCGATGTTCGGGTGCGGGGAGAGCGAATCACCGCGACGGCATTGAGCGGCTGGACTTACACGACCGTGGTGGCCGATGCGGTGATGACGCTGCCGACCAGCCGCAACCGGGAGAGCAGTGCGTTGGCCTGGGTTCCCGAGGACGAGGTCGACAGCCATCCGCTGCACCCCGGCTTCGCCGTTTCCTGGCCTGCGCTGCGGGCGGCCCCGGCGCGCGTCTGCCTCGACGATATCGACGTGGACGACGCCAATACCGTCGCGGCCGCGCTGCCTCGCACCGTTGACCTCGCCGATCAAGGCTTCGTCTGGTTGCACTCCGATCCCGAAGGACCTGGTGCCTACGCCCGCATAGTCGATGCGGATATGGTTTCGACGGATGCCTTGCGGCCGGATGCGAATTCGACGATCGCCCCGACCGATTCGATCTTGGCGCTTACCCGAGTCCAGGTGCTGTCCTGAAGATGGGGGTACGAAAGCCCCACCTCTCCGCAGCGCTGAAATGCGGCAATACAACTTCGAGTCGTGCTGGGCAGGTCGCCTCGAGTTCGTGATCGGCAGGCCCCAGGGCGAGGGGCGGTGCTTCGGTTTCGCACTCGGCAGGCCGTGGCTGTGCTGACCGACCAATGTCACCTCGGGTTCCCGCGCGCCGAGTCGCCGCCGACCTAGGCGTTTTGCTGCAGAGCTGGCTGGAGTTGTCGCGCCGCTGCGTGCGGGTAGCGCTGGGTGAGATCTAGCCGAGCCGAGCGTTTTGCAGAAGTGCGGTCTTCAGCTGCCGTGCCGCTGCCTCCGGATCGTGCGCCTCGGTAATCGCGCGAACCACGACAACGCGCTGCGCTCCCGCCGCCAACACCTCGGGTAGTCGCTCGGCATCGATGCCGCCGATCGCGAACCACGGCCGGGTGGGGTGGGCGTCGGCGGTGGAGCGCACCAGCTCCAAGCCTGCCGCCTGACGTCCCGGCTTCGTCGGCGTCGCCCACACCGGTCCGGTGCAGAAGTAGTCGATGTGGTCATCGATCGCGGCGAGCCCGGCTTGCGCCCGGTTGGTGGTGGAGCGCCCGATCACCACATCGGGGCCGAGAATGCGTCGGGCATACCACGGCGGTAGATCGTTCTGTCCGAGGTGCAGCACATCGGCTCCGGCGGCGAATGCGATATCGGCGCGGTCGTTCACCGCGATCAGTGCGCCGTGCCTGCGGGCCGCGGCCTTCAATTCGGCGAGTGCGCCGATTTCGGACTTGGCCTCGAGCGGGCCGAACTTCGCCTCACCGGGGGAACCCTTATCCCTGAGCTGAATGATGTCGACACCGCCCGCGAACGCGGCCTCGGCGAACTTGGCCAGGTCGCCCTTCTCCCTGCGTGCGTCCGTGCACAGATACAGCCGGGCGGTAGCCAAACGCTCCCTGGGCGGTAGGGACCGGAACTGGTGGGAGGGTTGCACGTGCTCGACCGTAGTCGCGCTACCGTGGGGATGCGAATAGCGTGAGTAGTAGGGCAGGTGGATCTGATGCGGACTCTGGCCGTCGTCGGTGGCGGCGCCATCGGACTCGCCGCCGCCTGGCGGGCGGCCGAGGCGGGCTGGTCGGTCACCGTATTCGATCCCGCCGTCGGGTCCGGCGCCTCCTGGGTTGCCGGAGGGATGCTCGCACCAATGTCCGAGGGCTGGCCGGGGGAGGATCTGGTCCTGGAATTCGGCGCGGCCTCGCTGGCCCGCTGGCCCGAGTTCGCCGCGCGACTCGAATCGACGACCGGTGTATCGGTATTCGTCGCCGATGAAACCCTGACCGTCGCGCTGGATGGCGCGGATGCCGCCGATCTGCGCGCGGTGGCCGAATGGGTCGGTGCTCGAGGCCATGAGCTCGAAGTGCTCGACCGAGCCGGTGTGCGCGCGCTCGAACCCGCGTTGGCACGCACCGTGCGCGCCGGTCTGCGCGCCCCCGCCGAACCCGCTATCGATAATCGCCGACTCCTGGACGCGCTCCAAAAGGCTTGCAGGAAAGCAGGAGTCGAGGTGCGTGCTGAAACGGTCGAAAGAGTGGACGCACTGTCGCACGACCAAATAGTGCTCGCCGCGGGCGCGGCATCGTCGGGGCTGTGGTCCGAACTCCAGGTCCGCCCCGTGAAGGGCGAAATCCTGCGCCTGCGCCATCGTCCGGGCGCGACACCGCCGCCACAGCGCGTGATTCGCGCGCGGGTACACGGCAGGCAGGTCTACCTGGTGCCCCGCGCGGACGGAATCGTCGTCGGCGCAACACAGTACGAGGCGGGTTTCGACACGACGGTGACCGTCGCCGGAGTCCGCGACCTGATCGCCGACGCCGAGGCGATACTGCCCGGTATCGGCGAATACGAATTGGCCGAGGCCAGCGCAGGATCCAGGCCGGGCACCCCCGACAACCTGCCCTTGATCGGGCGGCTCACCGACCGGCTCGTGGCCGCCACAGGTCACGGCCGCAACGGCATGCTCGCGGTACCGCTCACCGTCGACGCGGTGCTGAGCCTGCTCGACGGCGCACCGCTCCCTGATGCGAAAGCCGCCGACCCTCAACGTTTTTCGACGGCGCACTCGCCGTCGCCGGCAATATCTGCAGGAGGAGTTCGATGACCTCGGTCCCCATCGGTGTCACGGTGAACGGGCAGGACCACGAATTCGACCGATCCCTCACGGTGCGTGAACTTCTCGACCAGCTCGGGCTGCCGTCGCAGGGCGTCGCGCTCGCGGTGGACGGTGCGGTTTTCCCGAAGTCCCGCTGGGACGAGCCGGTCGGGCGCGGCTGGGAGATCGAAGTGCTGACGGCGGTCCAGGGTGGCTGAAGCACTGGACACCCCTGACGCACTGGAGATCGCGGGCAAGCGGTTCGGCTCTCGCCTCATCATGGGCACCGGCGGCGCCGAGAATCTGGCCGTGCTGGAGGAGGCGCTGATCGCCTCGGGCACCGAGCTGACCACCGTCGCCATGCGCCGGGTCGACGCCGTCGGCGGCACCGGCGTGCTCGACCTGCTCAAACGCCTCGAGATCACGCCGCTGCCCAATACCGCGGGTTGTCGCACCGCCGCCGAGGCCGTGCTCACCGCGCAACTGGCCGCCGAGGCACTCGACACCAACTGGGTCAAACTCGAGGTGATCGCCGACGAGCGCACCCTGCTGCCGGATCCGATCGAATTACTCACCGCCGCAGAGCAATTGGTCGACGCCGGATTCATCGTGCTGCCGTACACCACCGACGACCCGATCCTGGCCCGCCGACTGGAGGATGCCGGCTGCGCCGCCGTCATGCCACTCGGCGCCCCGATCGGCACCGGACTCGGCATCGGCAATCCACACAATATCGAGATGATCGTGGCCGCCGCGGGCGTCCCGATCATCCTCGATGCGGGCATCGGCACCGCGAGCGACGCCGCACTGGCCATGGAACTCGGATGCTCAGCAGTCCTGCTCGCCACCGCCGTCACCCGCGCCCAGCAGCCGGCCCTCATGGCGGCTGCGATGCGCAATGCGGTCACCGCCGGTCACCTGGCGCGCCACGCAGGCCGCATCCCCAAACGCTTCTGGGCCCAAGCCTCCTCACCGGCCCGCTGAGCCGGGACCACCCGCCGCTGACGCGTGCCTGCGGCCGATAGCACCGTCCGGCGCAGCGATTCGCGTGCCACGCATGTTATTTCGCGCGAATTCGTGCGTGGCGCGCGAATCAATGCGCGGCAGCAGCCGGAGGCGTGACGGGCGGGTGCGCATGGCCGTCGCGCTGGGGTGGCTGGTGACTGGGGTGGTTGGGCCGAAACGGGGGGCACCCGAAAAGTGGCGGCGGCTGTGCGCAATGGGGTCACCTTCGGTCACCTGGCGCGTCGGGCAGGCCGGAGCACCAAAACCCTTTTGGGCCGAGGCGTCGTCACCGGTGCGCTGAGTCTGCGGTGACGCCGTCGCCTGTGGTTCGGTGCTCGTGCCGGTATTCGCAGGTCGGGTGCGTGAAGCGGCGCCACAAGCGGCGCAAACTCGTACGGGCGCATGCACATCCCCGTAGGCTCGGATCATGGGCGCGGATCTCGGTGAACGCCTGCAATCGGTTCGGAAGCGGCGCGGACTGACACAGCGGCAGCTTGCACAGGCTTCGGGTATCTCGGTGTCGCTGGTCCGCAAGATCGAGCAGGGTGAGCGCGACGACACCCGGATCGAGACCCTGCGCCGGATGGCCGTCGCACTGGAGTGCCCGGTGTCGGTGTTGCTCGGCCCGAACCCAGGGGCACCGGAGGGTGGCGGTGGCAATCTTTGGCTGCCGACCCGTACGGCAATCCTGTCGCCGAGCTCTGGGCAGGACGGCGGGGTAGTGGCCGATCGTGCAATGGAGGAAGCCCTCACCGGAGCCGTGAAGCTGTACCACGACAACGAATACGAGCGGCTCGCCGCCGTATTGCCTCGGCTGATCGAGGACGGCTACGCCGGGTCTCCACTCATGCGGTCGCGGATTCTGCAACTTGCCGGTTCGGTGCTGGTCCAGACCCGCCAGCTGCAGCCGGCACGGGTGGCGCTCGAGCGCTCGCTGGCCGAAGCTGAGGCGACCGGCAATGTGCTCGACGCGGCGTCGGCTGTGGTGACCCTGTGCTGGTTGCTGCTGGTCGAGCGGCAGTTCGAAAAGGTTCGCAAGCTGGCAACGCAATGGGCCGATCGGGTTGAGCCGCGACTGTCGGTGGCCACCACGCAGGAGATTTCTACCTGGGGTTGGTTGCTGTTGCGCGCGTCTGCCGCGGCCATCCGGGACAACCGGTCCGACGAGGCTGACGACATGATGCGGCTCGCCCAGGCCGGAGCGGTCGCGGTCCGCCGCCAACCGGGCGGCTACCACCAGTATTGGACAACTTTCGACCCGGCGACGGTCGCGATGAAACGGGTGGAGAACGCGGTCGTGGACGATCGCCCGGACCTGGCGCTCCGACTTGCCCGCAACGTACCGGCGGGTCTGCGGCCGACGTCGGACAACCGAAATCGGCATCTGTTGGACGTCGCGCACGCGCATATCGAGTTGCGTCGCTACGACGCGGCGTTCGAAACCCTGTTCCGCTTGTCTCACGAAGCCCGGCCGTGGCTGATCGAGCAGCGGATGGCTCGGGATCTGGTCGGCAGAATCATCGCCCGGCGGCGCACACTGACCAATGAAATGCGCGAGCTGGCCGATCTGGTCTGTCTGGAATACTAAGCGCGCCAATACCTTTCGACTGCCCGCAGGGCTCTGGGCGCGTGACTTCGTTGTGGCACTTCAGCAATGTCGCTCGGCAAAGTGCCATTGAGTGCCATAGGTCCCCAGTGTGACGCTCGAGGTAGCACGCGCCGCCGGGTCGATGCCTTCGGCACCTCGGCGGCGGGTGCCCACCACGCCAACGAGGGGGTACATGCGATGCGAGAAGAGCCGACCGCATTGGGATGGGTCGACCTCGATATCAGTACGGCGGAGGACTGGGATGCGGCGCAGGTGCGGCGGCTGGCGCAGCGGCTCGGGTATGCGCTGATCTGGCCGGAGGTTTCGCCTCTTCCGCTTGTCGACCAGGTGCGCTGTGCTGATGTCGATGCGGTGATAACACCGTCGCTCGAACACCTGAATGTGCTTGCGGTGAACGCGATCATGAGTGTGGCCGATGTGGAGATCGTGCTGCCACGACTTTCGTTCCATCGTTGGGCGGCGGTCGCGCCTGCCGGGCAGCTGTGGTGAGCGGTACGGTTGCGTTCGGGTTGGCCATGGCGGTTGGGTTGCCGCTGGCGGTGCTTGTCGGCGCGGTTTGCTGGCCGCCCCATGGCCACGATGACGAGGAGGACGAGTAGACAAGGCCCCCGGTCGACTACGGCATGGTGCTGGCTCCGGACCCAACGATGGGTTTGCGGCGCACGGTCGCCGCTCACGTCCGATGCGGGCGGCTCCGAGCCCCGGCTCGTTAACGGGTAGATGGTTCAGGGTGATTCCCTGATGCGGCCCGGGGGCCGATGGGATCGTTCGTCATCCTCGAGGATGATTGAAATCGGCACCATTTAATGACGCGCATGGCAGCGCAATGAGGAAAGCTGGCACCATGATCGAGCTGAGGGGCCTGACCAAGCATTTCGGGCAGACCGTCGCGGTTCAAGATCTCTCCTTCACCGTTCGACCCGGACAGGTGACGGGCTTTCTTGGACCGAACGGCGCCGGTAAATCCACCACCATGCGGATGATCCTCGGCCTGGACAAGCCCACCGCGGGCACCGCGTTGATCCAGGGCAAGCCGTATCACGAGCTGGACCATCCGCTGCGTGCCGTCGGTGCGCTGCTGGATGCCAAGTGGGTGCATCCGAACCGTTCGGCCCGCGCGCATCTGCAGTGGATGGCCGCTTCCAATGGCATCGCTATGTCTCGGGTGGACGAGGTGCTGCGGCTGGTCGGCCTGTCCGAGGTGGCGGGCAAGAATGCCGGTGGCTACTCCCTCGGCATGTCGCAGCGGCTAGGCCTGGCCGGGGCACTGCTCGGCGATCCGCCGGTGCTGCTGTTCGACGAGCCGGTGAACGGCCTGGATCCCGAGGGCATCCTCTGGATCCGCCGGTTCATGCAGCGGCTCGCGGCCGAGGGGCGCACGGTGCTGGTCTCCAGCCATCTGCTTTCTGAAATGGCCCAGACCGCAGAGCATTTGGTCGTCATCGGGCGCGGTCAGCTGATTTCCGATTCGACCACCCAGGAATTCATCGAACGCGCCTCGGAACAGTCGGTGCGCGTGCGCAGTCCGCAGCTCGAGCAGTTGCGCAGTCTGCTCACCTCCAATGGCATGACCGTCCGCGAGGACGGCACGGGCCAGGACGGCGCCGCATTGGTCGTGGCCGGGGTGACCAGTGACACGGTCGGCAAACTGGCTGGTTCGAACGACATCACGCTGTACGAATTGGCGCCGCAGCGGGCCTCGCTGGAGGAGGCATTCATGCGGATGACCGGCGGCGCGGTGCAGTACCACGCCGAAGGCTTCGACCCGGTGGGAGCGTCAGGCCCGGAGGCGGCGGCTCGCGTAACCCCGCAGGGCCCCGCGCCCTACACAGCGATGGGAGGTGCGCTCTGATGGGCGTGCTGGCAGCGGAACGTATCAAGCTCACCTCGACGAGGTCGCCGTGGTGGTGCACGGCGATCGTGGTGGTGCTCGCACTCGGCCTGGCCGCGCTGTTCGCGGCGGTGGCCCGCTCGTCATCGGGCCAGGAGAACGCGCTCGATCTCACCGTGTCCACGGCGGTCGGCGGGATCAGCGGATTCGGCGTCATGGTCCTGATGATCATGGCCACCTTGACCGTGACCAGCGAATACCGCTTCGGCATCATCCGGACCACCTTCCAGGCGACACCGCATCGCGCCAAGGTGATCGCCACCAAGGCGGGGCTGGTCGGCGTGTACGGCGCGGTGCTCACGATTGTGCTGGCCTTCGCCGCCTACGCGATCGCCAAGGCAATCGGTGGTGGTGCGGCCGACAATCTGACGCTCTCCGGCGGTGATGCCTGGCGCGAGATCTACGGCATTCCGATTTATACGTTCCTCGGCGTGATCCTCGCGGTCGGCATCGGTGTGCTGGTCCGACAATCGGCCGCAGCGATTTCCCTGATCGTGCTCTGGCCGCTGCTGATCGAGCCGCTGCTCGGCGCCTTCGGCAGCTTCGGACGCAATGTGCAGCCGTTCCTGCCCTTCGCGAATGCGAGCCACTTCTACAGCGCGTCGGAATCGACGGCGAACTGGCACTGGGGGCCGTGGGGCGGTCTGCTCTACTTCGCGGTTTTCGTGGCAATTGTCTTTGGCGGTGCACTGGTTATGGTCAACCAACGCGATGCATGATTGAACTACCCGAGTTGCCCTCCCTCGCCGCTCGGGTGACGGGTGCCGACCTTGTCGGGAGGTCCGACGCCCCGCGCACCGTCTGCCACTGCCCGGTGGACGATGTGTCATCGGCCCGGTGTGTGAATCCCCTTCCACACCGGGCCGGTGTATGTATTCGGGACAATCCGGGCGGCATGTGAACATCCCGGAAACTATGCCCGGCACCGCTTCCGTCCAGAATCAGCCCTGGCTACGCTCGGGGTTCAGCAACCAGTGAGTTATCCATTGGCGGACCCGTCGAAGTGCCCGCTCAGTCTGATCGAGGGGGCGCAGGTGGCGATAATAAGTAACCCGCCGACGGTTGGTCGGCTGAGATACGCTCGGGGCGTGACCGAAACACCTTCCGGCGGTGCTGAGCCGGGGATGGAGCCGGAGGACAACGGGGGCGGCTCGTCCGAGGTGACCATACCGTTGGTGCCCGCCGACGAGGACCGATCCGCTCGTCGTCCCGGCTCGGGAATTCGACGCGGACAGTTCTCCGCCTTGATGAATGCCGCGAACCAGCGGCCCGACATCATCGGTGTGCTACGCAAGGCGCGCGAACAACTGCCAGGTGACCCGTCTTTCGGTGACCCGCTTTCGGTTTCGGGTCCCGGCGGCGCCCGCGCGGTGGCGCGCGCGGCGGATAAGTTGGTCGGCGATACGCCGAGCGCGGCCCGGGAAATCGGGTTCGGCGCACTGCAGGTCTGGCAGGCGATGTTGGAGCGCGTCGGCCGCGGCCGAGGTAGCGAAGAAATAACTGTGATGTTCACCGATTTGGTGGCGTTCTCCAGTTGGTCGCTCTCTGCAGGCGATGAGGCGACCCTCGAATTGTTGCGCGGGGTAGCCAAAGCCATCGAACCGCCGATCGCCGATCGCGGCGGTCAGGTGGTCAAGCGAATGGGCGACGGCGTGATGGCCGTGTTCACCTCGGCCGATCGCGCGGTGCGCGCTGCGGTACAGGCGAAACGGAATCTGGCCGACGTCAGTGTGCGCGGTTATCGCCCGCAGATGCGGATCGGACTGCACACCGGCTCGCCGCGCGAGATCGGCGGCGACTGGCTCGGTGTGGATGTGACGATTGCCGCTCGGGTGATGGAGGCCGGAGGCAATGGCAACACCATGCTTTCGCATGCGACGTTGCAGTCCCTCGCGCCGGAGACACTCGAAGAACTCGGGTACTCGGTCAAGCCGTACAGGCGCAGTTTCTTCGCCGCACCGTTGAGTGGGGTGCCGGAGGATTTGCGGATCTTCCGCCTGAGCTCTGTCTGATGGCAGCGCCTTCGGCGCGGCGTGTTCGCGGCCCCCTGGTGTCTCGCGTCCGAGCCGTCGAGACTCGCGCCTGCGGCGCATGCGCTTCGACGGCTCGGACGCGAGAC